>JALOOG010000095.1 GCA_025454525.1 Anaerolineae bacterium
TTTTTCCCGAAAGTCAATAGACAAAACAATATCTATTGTACATGCGGATTGTGGTAACGCAAAATCAATCAGGGTAATCAGTAGGACAAGCGTATCAAAGATACTAAAGGAGGTGACATATAAGAAAGAGTCGTCAAAAACGGCCTTAAAGCGTTGACGTTTCAGGTTAAGCTTAGCAGTATAGCCAAGTTCTCAGCCCCATTAAAAACTCGCAAACGGGCAGCATTCTGCGCCATTAGGCGCTGCCCACTCCTTGCCTATCTTTGCAACTGAACAGAGTCTAAACGTAACCCGCCTAAGCGATCCGGCGGGTTTGTTGAGTGTGTTTAAAGATGTTGATCAATGAGGATGATGTTGCCGTCCGGATCGGTAAACGAAAGGCTGGCCGGCCCCTGCGTGGTCTCATCAGCTTCGGTTTGAAATTGGATGCCTTGTGATTTTAGTTGTCGTTGAAGATCACGGACATCGGTGAAAGACGCGAGGGGATTAGCTGCCTGATCCCACCCCGGATTAAAGGTCAAAATATTATGCTCAAACATGCCCTGAAATAACCCAATGACGTGATCATCATTCTTCATAATGAGCCAATTTTCCCCTTCATTACCACCAAAAACACTAAAACCTAATTTTTCATAAAACGACTTGGATGCCGCTAAGTCTTTGACACTTAAACTGATCGAAAATGCGCCAAGTTGCATGATAGAACTCCTAAATCACTTAAAATTTTTATTATTCTTATAACAGCATATCCCTAGTAGCGGATGCGCGCAAGCTTTAAGCGGTTTATTTTCTTGGGTGGATGCGATGTGCGAAAACGGATTTTCCAAAATTAACAAGTGATATATGTCAGGTGCTACAGTGGTTGATCATGATCCGAAACCTATGTTAAACTATTTAGAGAAGGATCACGTAGAAATGAAGGCCTTATGACCACAATCACTTTACCCAAACCCAAAATCCAACCGGAGTCACCGCGCCGTATAACCGAAGCGCAAGTTGAAGTCTTGTTGATGATCCTCACCGCGGTCGCTTTGACGCTTAGCTTACTCTTGGAGCGCTTTGAAGCGTCGGCGATGGTGATCACCGGCCTGAATCTGATCGCCTATGGTGCAGGCGGTTATATGGGTCTACGCGGCGCGCTTCATAAATTAGTCTATGAACGCGAAATTGATGTTGATCTGTTGATGATCCTCGCGGCCATCGGCGCGGCGGTGGTCGATCAATGGCATGAAGGCGCGATGTTGTTATTTTTGTTTTCGCTTAGCAATGTGCTACAAGATTACGCGATTGGGCGGAGTCGGCAAGCGATTCGCGGATTGTTTAAGTTATATCCTAACGAGGCTAAGGTGATCCGTCATGGTCAACGTCAGATCGTGCCGATCCACGAGATCCGCGTCGGTGAGATCGTCTTGATCGAACCAGGGGAGCGTATTCCGGTAGATGGGATCGTGCGTCAGGGGCGATCCTCAGTGGATCAAGCGCCGATCACAGGCGAGTCAATTCCCGTAGATAAGATGGAAGGCGATCGTGTGTTTGCCGGCACATTGAACATTCAAGGTGTGTTGGATGTTGAAGCCACGCAACCTGCCCAAGACACCACCCTAGCACGGATCATTAAATTGGTTGAAGACGCGCAAGAGAGCAAGGCCCCTACCGAACGCTTTTTAGAACGTTTTGAATCGATCTACGCGAAAGCGATCTTGGCAGTGGTCGGATTATACATCGTGATCCCGCCGCTGTTCGGTTGGGATGACTTCACCTCCAATTTTTATCGGGCAATGGTGTTGATGACCGTGGCCTCCCCATGCGCGTTGGTGATCAGTACGCCGGCCTCCTTTTTAGCGGCGATCGCATCAGCGGCGCGGGCTGGTGTGCTATTCAAAGGCGGCGCGTATCTGGAAAATTTAGCGACCCTCAAAGCGATCGCATTTGATAAAACCGGAACCCTCACCACCGGCCATCCCGCTGTTACCGATCTGATCCCAGCCAACGGAGTTGAAGACCGTGAGTTGTTACAATGGGCCGCTTCCGCCGAAGATCGCTCACAACACCCGCTTGCAAAAGCGATCGTCCAATATGCCCGCGCACAATCCATGCCGTTATTAGTAGCCCGCGATTTTGAGTCGATCGCCGGACGTGGCATTGAAGTGATGATTGACGCACACCGGGTCGTCGTCGGGAGTCCGGCGTTTATGGGGGATCTGCCCGCTGATTTGACCGCTGCCCGTGTCCGATTGGAGTCAGAAGGTAAGACGGTGATCAGCGTCCGACGCGATGATCAAGCACTAGGATTGATCGCGATCACCGATCAACTCCGTCCAGAAGCGCCCGCTTTGATCGATCACCTGCATCGACTCGGGATCAAGGTGGTGATGTTGACGGGGGATAATCGCGCTGTGGCGGCCCGCGTGGCCCAATTGACCGGAGTCGATGAGGTCTACGCCGAATTGATGCCAGAGGACAAAGCCCGGATCATCGAACAAGCTCGGGCCAAGTACGGGGCGATCGGCATGGTCGGTGATGGAGTCAACGATGCGCCGGCACTCGCGGCCGCCGATATTGGGATCGCGATGGGTGCGGCCGGCACGGATGTCGCCCTAGAAACGGCCGATCTGGTGTTAATGGGCGATCGACTCGAATTGATCCCGTTGGCCTTGCGTTTAAGTCACAAGGCCCGGCGAGTGGTGTGGCAAAATATCAGCTTTGCCTTAGCGGTGATCGTCTTATTGATCACCAGTGCATTGATTATCAGCTTGCCGTTGCCGTTAGGCGTGTTGGGTCATGAAGGCAGTACGGTGATCGTGGTATTAAACGGCTTGATCCAATTGTTGATCTGGCCGGAGTTGATGCGACAACGGGCTTAAACGGTGTGGTTTAAGTGGATTATTTAAACGGACTTGCGTCCGTTTTTTATTCTTTTTAATTTTACGTAATTATTAAAGATGCCCCTTGTATTTTTAAAAAAGCACTGTTAAGGTGTTCTCATTGCATTCTCACACATCGTAGACCTACTATGTTACACAATGTAAAGAAATATTCGGCACTTTGTTTAGCGGTGATCTTAGTGATGTTGTTAGGGATTTTGCCTACTTTGGCACAAGACGGCTCGCCTGAAAATCCGGTACCAATGGGGAATGAACCTTTTAGAGGCGATCTTGATCCACGAACGGTTTATACATGGGCAGGACCGGCCGTCTTATTCGGGAGAAACGGCAATTCGTCTTCTGGACAATCTGCAATTATTATCAGTTCACTCACCACATGGAAAACAGGAGAGGCTTGGACTTATCTTAACAGTATGACCAATTTACCTTGGAATATCTGTAGCCAAGTGGAGTGGTTTAAGATAGAAGATTTGAATGTTGGTGATACTGATCTGACTTGCCACTCTACAACTAAAGCTAATGAGGCTGCTAAAGCACAAACTATAGATACTCGTAGTTGTGCAAGTGGAGTGGTCTACAAATTAGAGGTTTCCTCGCTTCATGTGACGGTTGCAGCGAATAGACGATCTTGGTCTACAAACAGCTACTATGGTATTTTGGGTACCTGCAATGGGCAATAGCCATTACAGCTAGAGATAACTTTTTAGGTGTGGTGCTATCCGGTGTTTATAGCACTACATCTCTGAAAATAGTTCCATAAATTACCCAAACATCTTCACTTCATTAGATGATACCAGAAGGAAACTTTATGCGTTTAACATTGCAGATCGGTTCATTTTGCTTTTTACTAGCGATTTGCTCTATATTAAGCGTTGGTTGTGTTGATAGATCAGATCCGCGACAAATCGAAAATCCAGAGCTAGTCGAAACGATCTGCCCTGATTACGAAATGGTAGACGAATACTTGGCGGAAACGTGGGAAGACTTCATTCGCGGGGTAGGCAGTTCGGAAGGTTTCTACTATGAGATTAGCAGCAATCATTCACCAACGCCGATCCGATTGATTGGCAATAATACGGATTACGCTGAAAGTGGCGAAAACCTTGCGTATGACTTCAAAATTTTTAACCCTGCCCCAACAGGTGAGCCGGATACCCAATTTAGAGCCATTATATTGGTGAATCAGCAGCAAATTGAGATCACCGAAGGGCAGATGTATTATGATTTTGTCTTACCTGCACAACAAGAGGCTACTTTTAGGGCGCAGTTACCCACACTACCTAAGGGTATGCATGAATTGGTGGTGATCTTTTTCAGTAATGTGCAGCTAGTCCCCAGTGATGATTTTGGTAGTACCACCAACTCTTATGAAGGGCGGACAACATTGATTGTTGGAGAGGCGATCTTGCCAGAATTTGAGTATATGCGCGCCGAAAGTCAAGGTTGGGTCACTGCTTCGGATCGATATTTAACTTTACATCTAAACGTTGATGATTCTTTTCGAGATTGGCCTACTCCGTTACCAACAGTCTCTACGGGTGAACCGTTTTCCTTTTTTGCATTTTCCGGCTATCCACATCCGGCCGAAGGGCGAACCGAGGCAGAAACATCACAATTCGCCTTAATCCTGCTTAAAGACTACCTACAAGTCCCACTGTTAGGGCAAGATGTTCTCTACCTTGAGGCAATGCAGAATGAGTCTTACATACAAATTCCACTCACCATTATACCCGAACAAGAGGGGCGTATTGATTTGGCATTGATCCGAATCAATAATCCTAATTGGTTAATGTGCCGACGTTCTACACAGCATGTCCGTACCTCTGTAGATGCGCGTGCGCGTCGAGTCGCCATTGAGGTAACAGCACCGTAAAATAAGAGTGTGAGTCTGCATCGATCGGACTCGCGCTATCCCCTAAGGAGAAACACATGCGATTATTTGGGTTCATCGCACTAACCTTGATCCTCATAAGCCTGATCAAGGCGGATCAAGATCTACCGGAATTTGTTACACAGATCTGCCCTGATTACGAGATGATGGATGAGTATTTAACCGAAACTTGGGAGGATTTCATCCGTGGTGTGGGCAATAGTGAAGGGTTATATCAAGAAATAATGCCCACACCTGAATCAAGTATACACTTAATCGGAGCAAATACCTCCTATTCACCCAGTGGCGAAAATCTAGCCTTTGACTTTCGCATATTTAACCCGGCCAATATCGCGAGTTCACCGTTGGAAATGCGCTTTATGGTGATCTTGAATCAGCAGCAGATCGAACTTGAACCGGGCTTGCTTTACCATGAGTTCACCTTACAAGGCTTACAGGAGAGTCACTATCGTTTTGAGTTACCCCCACTCGCTCCCGGCATTCATGATCTGGTGACATTAGTTCTAAGTGACTCATCGCAAGTCAATACGAGAATGCGAAGTACCTTGATTATCGAATCCGCTGAAAGTCCGACCGTGATGTATCAAACGGCGGACGGACTTAGAACCGGACAACATCCACCCCTGATTTTAACCTTTGGTATGGATCAAACGTTTACAGTCTGGGGTTATCCGGGCGATGTCGTCAAGGCACCGTTGAATCAACCGTTCACTTTTTGGCTATATGCGGGTTTTCCGCGTCGTCAACCGGGAGTTGTGGCGGTGGATTATTCATATTTTGCCTTGTTGTTGCTCCAAGATGGCCGGCAAATTCCCTTAACCGACGAATCACCGACGCTCTATATGAGGGCCACACCAGAGCAAGAACATATTGAGATCCCAGTGACGTTAGCGCCGTTCACTGAATTAGGGCGGGTGAATCTGAACGCTTTACGGATTGATAACCCCAACTTGATCATGTGTTTAAGAGATACACAGAATCCTAATACTTCACCCTCTACATCTATGCAACAAGTGACGGTGGAAGTGATCGCGCCGTAAAGTGATCGTAGCGCGAATCGCGACTCAATCGCGACTCGCGCTATCCCTAAGGAGATCTAGATGAAATTATTTTGGTTCATTGCGCTAACCTTGATCCTCATAAATCCGATCAAAGCGGATCAAGATCTACCGGAATTTGCGATGCAAATCTGCCCCGATTACGACATGGTGGAGTTGTATCTGGAAGAAACATGGGAGGGCTTTGTCAATAATGTAGGTCAAAGCCAAGGGTTATACTATGAGACGATCCCGTCTTCACCCGAAGGCGTGCAATTGATCGGACGGAATACCTACTACTCTCGTAGTGGTAACGGGGTGGTGATCAATGGACGTGTGTTGAACCCTGATCCCGCTAAACCGAATAACGCCATGCGCGTGATGGCATTGGTTAATCAAGCACAAGTTGAGTTTGAGCCGGGGGTCTACTACTATGATTTTGTGGTAGATGCGGGTGAGGAAGTTCAATTTCAATTGAATTTGCCGCCATTTGAAGATGGGATCCATGAGTTGGTCGTCGTAGTTTTGGCAGATATGCATGTTTATCCTAGTTCACATGCCAATATCTACTCTTCGGGTTTGCGGATCGGTTTGATCGTCGGTGAAACAGAACCGCAAGTACCTGTGTTTAACTATCGCACTTCGGAAGGATTTAATACCAACACACGCCCACCGCTCGATCTTTTTATCAGTCGTGGGCAATCGTTCATCATTTGGGGTGGGTGGCGCGATCAAGTGTATGTGCCGTTAGGTGAACCGTTGAATTATTGGTTTTACGCCGGATTTTTGGCCCCACAAGAAGGACAGATCCCGATCGATTATGACTATTTTGCCCTGATGATGTTCCAAGACTATCGGCAAGTACCGATTTTAGGGGAATTTCCGGCGGCCTACTTCAAAGCCGCACGGGGTGAAGCGAACATTGAGTTTCCGATGCGTTTACCGCCATTTGAGGAAACCGGCCGACATGATTTGATGTTCATGCGGAGCGATAACCCTAATGTACTCGCTTGTCACGTTGATCCGGCGAATACCAATACCTATGATGACTTTCGCATCATGCGACGCGCCTTTGAAGTGATTGAGCCTTACTAAACAGTTAGCACGAGTCCTGATTGAATCGGGACTCGCGCTATCCCTAAGGAGATCTAGATGAAATTATTTTGGTTCATCGCACTAACATTGATCCTCATAAATCCGCTCAAAGCGGATCAAGATCTACCGGAATTTGTCACACAGATCTGCCCCGATTACGACATGGTGGATGAGTATTTAACCGAAACATGGGAAGATTTCATCCGCGGAGTAGGCAATAGCGAAGGTTTGTATCAAGAAGTTGCTCCCGCGCCTGAGTCGGATATACATCTCATTGGATGGAATACCTCCTATTCACCAGTGGTGAAAATTTAGGCTTTGATTTTCGCATGTTTAACCCGGCCAATATCGCGAGTCCACCGTTGGAAATGCGGTTGATCGTGATTTTGAATCAACAACCGATCGAACTTGAACCGGGCTTGCTTTATCATGAATTCACTTTACAAGGCCTACAAGAGATCCAGTATCCCTTTCAGCTACCGCCACTTCCTTCGGGGATTCATGACCTAGTGACCCTGATCATGATCGATTCCCAAAATGTTGGTATCACGATGCGAAGTACCTTGATCATCGAATCGGCTGAAAGTCCGATGGTGGTGTATCAAACGGCGGAGGGACTTAAAACCGGACAAAACCCACCGACAATTGTGTTTTTTGGCATGGATCAAACGTTTACAATATGGGGAGGTGAGCGAAATGGTGTGGTAACTACCCCCTTAAATCAACCGTTCACTTTTTGGCTTTATGCAGGTTTTCCGCGTCGTCAACCGGGGATGCAAGCGGTGGATTATTCGTATTTTGCCTTGCTATTGTTCCAAGATGGACGGCAAATTCCCTTAACCGAGGAGTCGCCGACGCTCTACATGAGGGCCACACCAGAGCAAGAACATATCGAGATCCCAGTGACGTTAGCACCGTTCACCGAATTAGGACGGGTCAATCTGACCGCTTTACGGATTGATAACCCCAATTTAATCATGTGTTTGGCGGATACCCGCAATCCTAATACTTCCCAATCAACCCCTAATAGTCAAGTGGAGGTGGAGGTGATCGCGCCGTAAAGCGCTCGTAGCGCGAGTCGCGATTAAATCGGGACTCGCGCTATTCTTAAGGAAAAAACATATGCGATTATTTGGGTTCATCGCACTAATCTTGATCATGTTAAGCCCGATCAAGGCGGAAGTGATCGCGCCATAGGATCAAAAATCGACTAGACAGCTAACCCCTTTTGCGATAAGGTGACATGAGTAGGCGAAGAGCCAGAAAAGGATCTACAAAATTATGGAAGCATTTGGTATTGAAGCAGCGACCACAGGCCCAAACGGATTATTACAAGGCATCGTACTGTTCGCAATCAGCGCGGGTATTGTCACTATCGGGATCTTGATTCGGCGCTTATTCCGCCGTGTCGAACGACTCGAACAACCGCAACCCACTTCAGAGCGTTAAATCATCAAAGCGCGAGTCTGACTCGATCGGACTCGCGCTTGTATACCGTGTATCCCCTGATAGTCCAACGCATTAACCGACCACACTATTACATTTTGGTTTAAATCGGATATAATATCGGTTAACAACCAGAGAACGAATCTATCGGAGCGCTCCGCCTATGTCGAGTAACGAACTCGATCAAGAATACCGACAAGCGACCCTGCGGACTGCGGGCAGTTTGATGAACGTCGCCACCACCCAGCAGATCATGGAACTTTCCCAATTAACCCTGCCCGAAGTCTCGCGAATTACCGATGAAGTGGCGCGGGTGATCCCGGCGGGCAATGTCCCCGGTATGATCCTGAGTGGTCTCACCCGACTCGAAGGGCGCACGGTGGAATCTAACGAGAGCAAGAAGAACATCGGCATGTTGTTTAAAGGCGTGCGCGTCACTTTAGGCAAGGCGATGTATAGCGCGCTGTTCGCCGGTCCCGCCGCCGTTTTATATGGGTATCAGATGCTCATGCGACTCGCGGGCAAAGACACCAACACCGCCTTTCCCGAAGGCACATGGCAATTTTACCTAGAATGCGCCTTGCGTGAAGACAGCGCCCGCCACAGCAATGAGACCACCGGCTTTCACCACTCTGTCGGCGGCTATCCACAAACTGATCAGTTGGCCGCATGGTTGATCACCATTGCCAACACCGTCAAAGAATTACCCGATCTGCTCAAAAACGAATGGCGTGAGCGGATGCTGCTACAGACCTTAGCCGAAACCGCGCATCATCACCGCTTGAATAACGCCGCATTTTATGACACCCTTTATCCGCAATGGGAAAAACAACGCCCCTATCGTCGCGATTCTGTGAACGAAACCTACGCCAGCTTTCGTTACACCCAATTTGAGCTGTTCTGGCATCCGCACGCACAAGCGTTATCGCGGGCCGCCCGTGAGGACTTTGAGCGTCGCTTTGCCGATCTGCAAGCGGAGCGACTCGCCGCTTATCAGCGTCAAATGTCGTGGTTAGCCTATCTGAAACCCGATCTCTATAACGAGACCCGCATCCATTACGACTATGACAAAGCGATGATCGGCGTGATCTGGCACGGACGTTATTACCTGTTCCCGTTGCTGGGATTATTAGACACCGCCACCGCCCGCCGTGTTGCCAGCGCGATCCTCAAATCCCAACCCACCCAAGATCCCGCCGCGATCGATGATCTCTTGGTGCGTGTCCCACGCGAACATCAGACTGACCTCCGAGCGCAACTTGCGCCCAACGCCCAAGAAGAATTAGCGCATCTCGCTTATGTGCCGGTGATGCTCAACTGGGATCAGCGCGATGTGAATCATCCCTTAGCGTTTATCCGACAAGGCAAACGTGGGATCGGGGATCATGCCCTCACCATTTTTCGCACACAAGACAGCTTTGTGTTTGATCAATCGCACATCTTTTTTGACGGCGCAGGCGGCGCGGCGATCGCACAAATCCTCACCAATGAAGCGATCTTATGGGCGGATCGCATCGCACAAACCACCTTGCATCGCGGCGGATCGGCCCCGAATCTCTATAGCCCATTGTTGGCAACCCCGCCGAAAATTGCCAATGTGATCAAGAAGATCCCTACGATTACCCCAGAAGCCTCCGCGGAAAATCAACGTACCGACCTTGCCTTGATCCAATCGTTGCGAAAATTGCTCAAACAGCGTAGCGATGATCTCTCACGGATCACGGTCAACGATCTGTTGATCTTGTATCGTGGGATGCACGCTTTACGCTATGAACCGTCCGAACGCTTGCAACGAGAGATTAACCAATTAGGTCAATCGCGCAATGCAGGCGCGCAAAAAGCCTTACAAGCGATCCGTGAATCGCTGGAGCGATTGCGTGCCAAAAATCCGGCGATCATGATCCCGATCGATGCCAGTCGTCATGACCCGCGTGAACGAGTTTATCCGACCACCTTCTGGAATCCGATCACCGATTTCGCCCACATCCATGATCAGACGGTCAACGCTTGGCAGAATTATCAATTAGGCGGCCGCAAAGATTTTGAGAAGTTACAGGCCCAATACCTAAGCATGATCGGCGGGTTCGCTCAACTGCTGAGTAAATATAAAGAGATCGCCTTGCGCGGTGAAAGCGCAAGTACCTTAAGCATCAAGTCGTTAGCGCATCTCCCACCCGCTTTACAACAGTTGTTTGCCAACTTACCCAGTAAATTTGATCTGTTGAATGAGATCATCAAAGGCGAAGAGGTGTTTTCTAACATCGGCCGCGTCGCACCCGGATCCACCTTACGCCGTTTTATCACCGCCAAAGATGATAACGCTCAAAAGACCTTTTGTTGGGGGGTGATCACCGATGATCGCGATGTGGTACACTTCACCTTGCGCGATTTTCGGCCGCATGTGCGCTTATTACAAGAATTGGGGTATGCCCCCTTGGCCCAATTAATGGT
Organism: Anaerolineae bacterium; assembly: GCA_025454525.1. Lineage (GTDB taxonomy): Bacteria > Chloroflexota > Anaerolineae > Aggregatilineales > Phototrophicaceae > JALOOG01. The sequence continues at coordinate 10,806 of JALOOG010000095.1, forward strand.
ACAAGATTACCTCGATTCGTATGTGATCGGACTCAATCAGTACATGATCGAACTTCGCGAGATCACCGTGGCGGGCAAGCGCACCACCACCGGCTTTTTACGAAATATTTTCGGAGGTAAGGGTTAAAGGTATGGCACAAGATCCCTTGATCGGGCGTGACATTGACGGCTATCGCGTAGAATTATTGCTTGGCAAGGGCGGCATGGCGCGGGTGTATCGGGGCTATGATGAAGGTCTGCAACGGTTTGTTGCGATCAAGATCATCGATCCCGTATCGGCGGAAGAAGCGGAGTATCACAACCGTTTTAAGATCGAAGCACAAGCGATCGCAAAGTTGCGTCATCAACACATCGTCAGCGTACATCGCTTCGGATCATCGGGCGATGTTTATTTTATGGTCATGGATTACATCGACGGCCCCGATCTGCAATGGGTCTTACATCAATATCGCTCCCTCGGGGAACTCATGCCGATCGATGCGATCGTCAAGATCATGGGGCAGATCGCCAAAGCATTAGATTATTCCCACGAAAAAGGCGTGATCCACCGCGATGTGAAACCGTCAAATATCATGCTCAACAGCGACGGCGACGCGATCCTCACCGATTTTGGACTCGCGCTTGTCACCGCCAAAGGCACGATCGGCAATACCTTCGGATCCCCGCATTACATCGCGCCGGAACAAGCGGTTAATTCCTCCGGGGCGGTGACTCAAAGTGATCTCTACGCTTTGGGTGTGACATTATACGAGATGCTGACTGGCCGCGTTCCTTATAATGAGGGATCGCCTTTGCAGATCGCCATGGCGCATATCAGCGAACCGTTGCCTAGCCCGTTAACGGTAAATCCGCTGTTACATCCCGCATTTGTGCCGATTTTAGAGACACTCTTATCAAAAGAGCCCGAAAAACGTTACAGCACGGGTGCGAAATTTATGGTGGCATTGCGGGCCGCGGCCAACCAAGCCAAAAAAGGCCCGATCCGCTCCCCGAAAGACATCACCACCCAATTTTCCAAAGAAACCCGCCCGTTTGTGATGTCGAATACCGATGTCCGGGCCAAAGTGGAAAAATATCGCCGTCAAAACCCCTTGCCGGCCTTGCCGCAAATGGTGTTGGCCTCACCCGAATCGCCTACCGTGACCCCCCCTAAAGGCATCACCCACACACAGGCGATGAAACCCGTGCGTTCCGGCCGCAGTGGGATCTGGGCGCTGTTAGTGCTGTTATTAATTGTGGGTGGAGGCGCGGCCGCGATCCTCACGGGATTGATCCCCTCACCCCTTACGCCCGCCGGATCAGACACGATTGAGATCGGCGCGGCCGATGACCCTAGCGCCCCCTTGACGATCGTGATCGAAGGCGTGATCCGCGCCATAGACGGCGGGCGCTTGACGATCTACGATCTTCCGGTGGTGTTACCGTCCGATACCCCCGCTTTGAGCGCGTTGAGCTTAGGCGATGTGGTGCGAATCGAAGGCCGTTACCGCGAACAAGACGGCCTGATCGTGATCCATACCGTGCGATCGGTCACGATTAACGATCGCCTATTTGTCACACCGACTCCCGCGCCTTAGTCGAATACCTCTGGCAGATCGTTTGATAAGCCCTCAATCAGTGGCACGATCTGCCGGTCAATCTCCGCGTCATCTTTCGGAGTCGGCACATTGCGGAACAATTGCCAAGTTTCGATATGTTCCACGCTTTCCCCTGGTGCCAACGTCTGCAACGGCCCAAGAGTCTCTAACTCTAGGATCGTGCCGTCGGTATATACCTCTACGTTGCTATTGCGATCGGGATACGTGCCGTTCGGGTCATGGGTGAAACATTTGACAAACAGTGTCCCCTGATGGAGATAAGCCGCCCACCCTGAAGTCACCGTGAGTCCGATCTTTTGCATCGTCGGCGCATCCGGCACTTGTCGGGCCAAGAGATAACTCCGCCCGAATGTCCAACGCGGATCAGCCAGATCGGTATAAGACCAGAGCGCTAATTGACCCGTTGGCAACAACGTTTCCGGGCTATACGGTTGACGGGGCGGCAAAGGCAAGATCGCCATGCCCCCGGCGCGCATCACCGACAAGGCCCACGGTGCGAGTGTGATCGGCCACAAGTTAGTATTGGTCAAGCGGTGGATCACGCGGATGCGCGTGGTTTGATCCATGTGGAGCAGCACGGTCTTTTTAACGCCTGTAGAGGTTTCGGTCGGTTGGGTGAGCCGCACCAATTCACCTTGATAATCCACCGAGATCGGGTGATTGTCTGGGTGATAGGTGCGCGGTTGATGTTCGGGCGCGTGCCACAACCGATGCCCGCCATAAAATCGGTAGTCTTCATCCATCACCCGCCCCAAATCTTCTGGGACTTGGTGAAAGAGGTTGGTTTCGCCGATAAAGCCAACATGGATCAGGCGAATCCCGATGTCCGCCGGAAAGATCAATTCAATTTCGTGATTAAAGACGCGGTAGCAATGTTCCCAGCCACCATACGCGATCTGTTCAACTGTATACATAGCGACTCTCAACGGTTAAAGCTCGATTGGCGCAGATGATAACACATTTCACGCCCGCCGCGCTCTATTCAATCCGCTCTCGCACGATGTAAAGATGTTCGATCGGCGCTAATTCCCCCGTTCGCCGCATCTCCATACACCGGAGATAGACGTAACGGTCGATCAAGGTTTCAAGTGCCTGTTTTTCTGCCTTGTTCGCTTGATCTTCAGTCGCAAGTCGTGTTTCGATTTCCTGCCATAACACCTCGCTTAGCGATTTTTTGTCCGATGTCTTTTCGATGTCTTGGAGACATTCCTTTCCTGAGAGCAGCTGTGTGGCTGATACGCCAAGTGCGATCGATGCCCTCAATTCTTGAACCTTTTCGGATGGAAGTTCAGAAGCTTTTTTTTGTAAAGCGTGTGGTAGCGAGACATTAAAAACTTTCTCAAGGTCGCGGCCGTGGCCGTGGTCGAGGTCGAGGGCGCGGGCGAGGTCGAGGTCGAGGGCGTGGTCGAGGGCGCGGGCGAGGGCGCGGGCGCGGTCGAGGGCGAAGGCGCGGGCGATGTCAAGGGCGGGGGCGCGGGCGAGGGCGAGGACGCGATGATTAAAATTTTGAGTGTTTTTTTCCAAAACACTTTGAAAAGCGCTTTTGGCATCTCCTCCTCTATAGGTTAAATGTTGATACCATCCCGCCCACGATTGATAATCGTTGAAAGATAAAGTGACATCCCGATTCCCCTTGCGTAAAGGACCCTTGGCCCATTCCGACAATTTTTTACGCGGTAACTGCCCATTCACCAAGATGAGTTCAAAATCAGCCATCACCCAATGGGCCGACCAATCGGCTTGTGATTCGGCATTTGTAGGCAAGCGATAAGACCATCCTTCGCCCTCTTGCATTTTATCCAACCATAGGCAAAACGCTCTCGCCGCTTGTGGAGATACCCCGATCACCGCTGATCTTGCGTCTTGAACGGCAAAACGCGATTGTTTCCAATGTGACGGGGTGTATTCTGGACGATCTTCTAAAAACCTTTGAAATTCGGGGTAGGCAATCGGTTCTGGTAAGACTTCCACACGGTCATTCAAGTAACGAAACTCACGCAACCATAATTCAAGCAAGGTTTCAGTAATCAACCGTCTTTCTTCGGGATCATCGCTATTTGCCCCTTGGCTCAAACGGGTTTGTAAACGATGTTTTAAATCCGGTCGTAGCTCCCCTTCGGCCTGTGCTAAAGCGGCTAACGCCAAGGTTTTCGCGGAGATCTTAGGTTGACTTAAACAGGCGGCCACGATCGGCGTAGCCTCGCGCAACCCCGCGTAAAATAAGATCGTTTCACGCCACCAAGTGTTGTCCAATTTTGCCAATAAAACCGCTTCTAACTTTTCATTGGCAATATGTTGCGCGGCCAAAAACTCTTGAAAACTCCGGTGGGCAAACCCGTAACGGTCTTTTTCCCGTTCGATCAACAATTCGCTTCGCGTTTCGATATTTTTGATCACTTCTAGGGGCGAAGCATCGGTGAATGCTGCCACTTTTCCGCTAAAAAATTCTTGAAGGTCTTCTATTGGCAATTGCAACACGCCCTGATCGGGTTGATCGAGATTTTGGCGCGTGTGCATCTCATAAGCCAATTGGGCCAACAAACTTTGTTGCGTCTCCACCTTTAAGATCATGGCGGGTATATCACGGGTACGATCCCGTTCCCCCAACATCATATTGCAGACTTTTTTATACAGGTCGGTACGATTGATCGGGATCTCACTTTCGCGCAGGTAATCCAATTGTGCGATCATGTTCAAAAGTAACGGGTTTTGTGCTAGGAGCGCGATCTCTGGCTTTTGCCGGATCTTTTTTAACAACGCTTGGCTAAATTCCCGGGTCGCTTGTTGGGCGCGTTTCATTTCCTTTGGGTATTGTTTTTTCAAATTGGCCCCGTACCAATTTTCGACAAAGCGTTGGATCTGGGTGGGATTAAAGGGCAGGATCTTCAATTGATCGACCGGCCCCACCGGATTCGCGGCATACGCATTCGGGCGGGCGGTGACGATAAAACGGTTGTTGCCGCCATGGGCATCGATTTGCCGCTCTAACCATTTGACCACTTGGGCGCGATAAGCATCGCTGACCTCATCCAACCCATCGATCAAGATCAAACAATTGCTACTACGTAATTGTCGGTCAAACCATGCCGCGCTAGGGCAAGGCTTGAGATCCGCGCCTTTGACCGTCTCATGGAGCAGTTCGCTTAAGGTTAAATTCGGACGGTCTAACAGAGTTTTGGTGTAATCGCGTAAAATGATCGGCAATGGAAATAAGCGCACTACAGCCCGTTTCCATGTCGAACCACTCAAAGTTAACGTTAGGTAACGTACCAAGGTCGTTTTCCCGAAACCCGCGTTTCCGGTGATCGCGAAGTGGCGATACTGCTTTAACGCCAACAAGAGTTTGTGTTTTGGGGTCATTCACAAAGCGCAATTCAACGTAAATTTGCGGCACGTCCAACATAAAGCCAATGCGTTCTTGGCCGTAGAGCCGATCGCGCCGATATACCGTTTGCAGATGTTGGAGATAAGCGCGTCGTTCACCGCTTCGGACGTTTTTTAGCCAATCCAAGATCGTTTGGGCGCTATTGTCGATGATCACGGGCATGATCTTGTCCCATAGTCCGCGCACCAACGCGATCAGTAGGGCCAAGGCCTGCATCAAGACCCAGATTCCGATCGCGATCACAGGTTCTCCTGTCATCACCAACACGATTAACCCAGTTGCAGCTGGCAACCCTAACGCCGCGATAAACCCGATCCACTTTTCGATCATCGATGTAAACTCCGCGATAAACAACCCATGTCTATTATGATCGTGCTTATCAAAATTTGCTAATCATCGGTCGCCAATTCCAAGGCCAACGCTTCAAAATCGAAAGGGGTTCACCCTGTGCCTTATCAACGCGATTTTTCATGTCCGATAAGTAACCTCAGAAAAATACCCCACCCATGCAGACGAATCCGCTCACCCCACGCGCACCAGTTCCCTCCTCATGGTTG
>JALOOG010000096.1 GCA_025454525.1 Anaerolineae bacterium
GATGTTGCGATTCGGATAACCGGCCGCAAATTTTTTCGCGATCTCATCTTCTAGCTTGTCGTCTTGATCTTTCGCTTCCCAATAGCCGCGATCCCGCCGAAACACATCGCGGATCACCCCGTCGAATCGAATTAGCCGTTGATCGAGTCGATGCGATTGTTCGATCACCAATTCAAGGTCAAACAGATGCGCCGCGTCGGTTAAGAGCGCTTTGAAGGGTTCACGGAGTCCCAGTTCATTGGTGATGCGCTGATGTTGGATCGATTCGCGGGCCTCATAAAAGGCCTTGATCGCCTTGTGTTTTGCAGAAAGCGTCATGATTGCTCACATCTACTTCAAATAATAAAAATATGTTCTAGTATAACGCGGGAAAGGGACAGATGCAACCGAAGTCAAGTTGCATGGCTGATCTGCGGTGCGTTCCTTAAAATCGCTGGCGGGGTTTTTAATCCGTTTTTCCCCGTGTTTAGCAGACACGCTATGCTACAATGCCCAAGCACACAACTTCGGAGTGAGAAATGGATATTCGCGAGATCACCGACGAACACGCATGGAATCAGCAATTAAGCGCCCTGCCATATGCCCACATTTTACAGTCGTGGCAATGGGGCGAATTTAAACGCGACACCACCGGTTGGAATCCCCGACGACTCGCGTTTTATCGCGGCGATCATCTGCTCGCCATGGCTTCGATCGGCATACGGCGGATCGGCCCATTCGCTGTGATCTATGCTCCCAAAGGGATCGCACTTGATTATCATGATACCGCCACGGTGGACGCGGTGCTGACTGCATTAGAACGTTTCGCACGTCGCCATGGCGCGATCTGGCTCAAAATTGACCCCGATCTGCCCGCTGCCACGGGGGTTCCCACCGAACCTGATGATGCCCCGAATCCGATCGGACAAACGACGATCGCATTACTCCAACGACGCGGTTGGCGTTATTCCCCCGATCAAGTGCAGTTTCGCAACACGATCACGATCGATCTCACCCTAAGCGAGGACGATCTGTTAGCGGCGATGAGTCAAAACACCCGCCGCAAAGTCCGCACCGCTGAAAAAAAAGGCGTTACCGTGCGTCATGGCACGATCGCCGATCTCCCGATCCTCTATGAGTTGTATCGCATGACGGGTGAGCGCGATCAGTTCTTGATCCGTCCGTTAGCGTATTACCTCAAAGAATGGCGTTGGTTGATCGAACAGGGACTCGCACAACCGTTGATCGCGGAGGTGGACGGCATCCCAATCGCGCATGTGATCTTGTTCCATTTTGGCCGCAAATGCTGGTATTTTTACGGGGCAAGCGCGAATGATCACCGCGAAAAAATGCCTAACTACTTGTTACAGTGGGAAGCGATCCGGTGGGCCAAAGCGCAGGGCTATACCACCTATGATCTATGGGGCGCGCCGAATGAGTTCCATGAAGGCGACTCGATGTGGGGGGTGTATGAGTTCAAACGCGGGTTTCGTGGCACGGTGACGCGCTACATCGGCGCGTGGGATTATGCACCGTTCCCGCCCTTGTATCGCCTATATACCGAGATGATGCCGCGGGTGATCGCGTGGATGCGTCAACGACGGTGATCCCCTCGTATTACACACATCCCGACGGCTATCACGCCATGATGCGGTGGTATCAGGCCGCTTTAGCACGCTTGACTGTGCCGTATGACTCGATCCACGTCGAGACGCGCTTCGGCCCGACTCATGTCCTGTTAGCGGGGCCGATTCAAGCGCCGCCCGTCTTGTTGATCCACGGCATCAATGTCAATGCGCTAGGGTGGAAACGGCAAATCACCCAACTCGCGTCCGATTACCGGATCATCGCGCCCGATGTGGTCGGATTCGCCGGCCGATCCGCGCCGATCCGCTTGCCCTATCATAACGATGATTACGCTTTGTGGATCGCCGATCTCTTGGATGCGTTGGGGATCGATCGGGTGGTGTTAGTGGGATCTTCGGCGGGTGGATTTTTTGTCCTCAAATTCGGGGCGGTCTTTCCGGATCGCACCCGCGCTTTAGCCTTGATCAACCCGTGCGGTTTAGCCCGTTACCCCTATCCGTTAGATTGGGCGCGACATCCGATCATCACCCGTTTGATCGGTGATTTGGCGCGCCCTTTTGCCACGATCCACACGGCCCGGCGTTTGGTGCGTGCGAGTGCCTCACCCCAAGCGCCACTGATGCCCGAAACGATCCACTTGGCGTATCTGCTGCTCAAATATTTCCGCCGCTATCCTCCCCCCGGCAAACTCCCAGACCGACAATTACAGGCGATCCGCGCTCCGGTGCTGTTGTTATTGGGGGAATTTGAACCGTATTTTCGACCAGAAACCTTGATCCGTTCCGCCCAACAAGCCCTTGATGACCTACGGGTTCAGGTGATCCCCAACGCCGGCCACGACATTCATAACGATCAAGCGGAGACGGTGAGCGGCCATCTCCGCGATTTTATCCGCACATTGCGTTAGCGATGCGATACAAAGCGCTCTCGCTACAGGAAAGCGATCGGATATACCGATTGTCCTGTGTCCAAGTCAGCAGATCCGGTAAATTGAAGATCTGCCAGATTTGGATCGTGCCGCCTTCTTCACCCGCGATCACATAACGATTATCGGAACTGAAAGCGACATCAAACACCGAGGCCCCCGCTTGATAACGTTGAAGCTCTGAACCTGAGATCGCATCCCACAAGATCACCACCCGATCCACCGACCCAGACAGTAAATGCCGACCATCAGGGCTAAAGCGCACGCTCCACACCGCATCCGCATGTCCGATTAAACGGGCGCTTTCCCGCCCCGTTTGCAGATCCGAGATCACGATCACCCCATCTTGTGCGCCTGAGACCGCCCATCGCCCATCCGGTGACACATCCACTGACCAGACCGCGGCGCGATGACTGCTAAAGGTTTGTTCCGCTTGGCCGGTGGTCAGATTCCACCAGATCAAGCGCGTATCGCGTGATCCGGTCAACAGGCGATCCCCGCTGATCACCGCCTCATAAACGTAATCTTCATGCCCTTCAAAGCGGCGGATCTCGCTCCCATCCGCCAACGTCCACAAGATCACCCATCCATCGCGATCGGTGCTGATCACTTCCCGACCATCGGCGCTAAAGTGGATCGATTGCACATTATCGGTGTGTCCTGTGAACACCGTCCGGACGGTTTGCGTAACCGTGTCCCATACGGAGATCTGATGTGTGCGATCGGCAAACAACACTTGACGTTGATCCGGATGCAAGGCGATCGCCACTAGCCCGTCGCTTTCAACCCCTGCGGGTGGATACTGGACGCGGGGAGTCGCGCTTTGGAAATCCCAGAGTGTCATTGTGCCGTCGATGGAGGCGGTGAGATAACTTTGCCCATCGCGGCTAAAATCCACTTCCGTCACCCGGAACTCATGCGCCCGTTGTTGACGATAGAGCAGCGGGTCAAACAGATTCCAGAGGCGGATCGTGCCGTCAAGCGAGGCGGAAATGGCATAGCGGCCTTGGTGATCCAAAGCGAGATCGTTGACCTTTTGCGAATGCCCACGCATCCGTTCGATCAAGCGGTTTTCCGCGATATTCCATAATTCCAGATCGCCGCGTTCGGTGGTCAATAACACCTGTTGACCACCGGGTAATAATACCGCGTTGTTGATCACATCGCCGCTATGTTTAAATTCGCTCAATAACGTTCCGGTGGCCACCTCCCACACACTCAATTGATCGTTGGTGTCGACCGTCACAAACGCCGATCCATCGGCGATCAACTCCAGATCGCGCACGGTGAGTTCCGTTCGCAATTGATAACGCACTTGCATCGCGGGGAAGTCCCAGATCACGATCTCCCCATTGCCGGCCCCGGTGATCAGGGTGGTTTGATCGGGGGTGATCACCAAGACATTGATTGAGGCGATATGGGCATTTTCGATCGTCTGCAAAGCTTGTCCGGTCTGGATGTCCCATAAGATGATGTCTAAGTCCTCACCCGCAGAGACCAAGCGCGTATTATCGGGGGTAAAGGCCAAGGCATGAACTTGATTGCGGTGAATCCACAATTGATGCAATAAACGATGTTCCACCAGATCCCAGATCAACACCTCACCATTGGTCGCCGATGACGCGGCATAACGTCCATCAGATGAGAATCGGATCGCGATCACATCCGCACGATGCCCTTCTAACGGTGCGTTGATCGCTTGTCCGGTTTGCAGATCCCACACGCGCACGGTGCGATCATAACCGCCGGAAATGGCGCGAGTGCCGTCGGGCGAAATATCGACCGAGATCACGCCGCCATTATGGCCCTCCATCACCAATCGAGTCCCCGGTGCCAAGGCCACTTCCGAGAGGGTGCGCCATGCTTGTGGGAGCGGGTTTTCGATGCGATTGGCCTCTAAGGCCAAGATCACCGCGAGATCACCGTCGGCATCACTTAAGGCCCGGCGGGCGCTGGCTTCATGGGCTAGGCTGGCAGAGATCTCACTTTCAAGTTGCGCTCGGCGGCTCTCATTCAGGGCAAAGCTCATTAAGCCCAACGCTAACAGCGTAGCAACCGATAACACGGCCACCAAGATCCGTAAGCGATCGCGGGCGCGGCGTTCTAAGCGTTCTTCGCGTTCTAGGCGTTGTTTTTCTTCGGCCTCACGGGCCTCTCGTTCCCGTAAACTGGCATCTAACAATTGTTGTTCGTCACGGGTGAGGGCGATACTGGTCTCTTTAAACCATTGTTCGTACTGTTCAAGGCGAATCCCACGTAAGAGGTAACTGCCATCATAACTCGCGCCTAACCATTCCGAGGCGATCGTGGCAAGGTTACGTTGCATCCGGACATCGGTGCGACTCACATCCAACCATTGCCGTAAACGTTTCCATTCACGGATGATCGCTTCATGGGCGATCTCTACGGTGGGACTGCGGGTGATCGGATCGCGATCGAACGTCACGAGACGCGATTTACCTAAGGTCTCGATCACGGCTGAAGCGTGAGGGTTGATCGAAGCCAATTCCATGATCAGAGCGCGGCGACGGGTGTCCTCCGTGCCTTCACCCAACGTCACCAGCCGTAAAAAGAGTTGACGGGTGACCTCTTGTTCAGGGGCGGTCATCGCCTCGAAAATATCATCGGCGCGCCGTGCCAACGCCCCACGCACCCCGCCCATCTTGCGATAAGCCTCAAGGGTTAAGCGGTTGCCATCGCGTTCGTTAAATAACTCGCTCATCAAGTATTGTAACAGGGGCAACGCGCCCATCTGTTCTTTCACTTCGTTGATGATCTCCGTCACCAAACCTGGCTCAAGGTTCACCCCGACGCGGCGAGCAGGACGGGTAATCGCTTGCTCCAATTCATCGGGATTCATCGGGATCACCACTTCGGTACGACGGCTCATCAGCTCACTCACATACGGCCGTTGTAAGGGGCGATCATAAAAATCGGCGCGCAAGGTGATCACCACACGCAATCGGCTTTTGGGATCCGAGACCGCGTGATATAAGCTCTCTAAAAAGCGATTCCCGATGTTATCGTTTTCGACGAGGGTAAACACTTCTTCAAATTGATCGATAAACAAGAACAATTCCACCCGCGGGTCTTCGGGTAGGATGTCCGGCATGATCTCTTTTAGGCCTAAGGCGCTATTCAGCAAGTGCAAGCGCAATTGTGACGCGCTTTCGACGGCGACTCCGGTGAGCGCGGTCTCTAATTCCTTAAACGGATCGTTCCCCGGCACCATTTCGACATAATACCAACGCTCAGCGTTGGGGAGCGCGCCTTGTTTCAATGTTGGGATCAAACCGGCCTTGACCACACTGGATTTTCCGCTTCCGCTGGGCCCCACCACCGCTAAAAAGCGTGAATAACCGATCGTTTCGGCTAGGCGGCGTAACAATTGTGTGATCAGCAATTTACGCCCGTAAAAATTGTTCGCATCCCCTTCTTGAAAGGCCCGTAACCCTTTATACGGGTTGGGGATCTCCGCCGTCAACGATTCTTGGGTGACGGTGTAATCATCGCCTAACATCGCGATCCGGTAAGCGTTGATCAGCGTCACCACATCGGGGTAACGCTGATCCGGGTCGATCGCGGTGGCTTTTTGGATCACCTGATCAAGCGTGGTCGGTAGTTCCGGACGCATTTCTAAGATCGACGGAAGCATCTCTTTCATGCGTTTGTCGCTTAATTCCGTCATGGTGAGATCAGCCAGATCCGGAAAGGGATGCAGGCCGGTCAACAATTCGTAGAGGATCACGCCAAAGCTGTAAATATCACAAGCAGCGGTGGTCGGATTATTCATCACCTGTTCCGGCGCGGCATAAGCGGGTGATCCCATGGACGAAAGCATCACCTCATCGTCGTTTTCTGGGCTGCTTAAAATTTGAGCGATCCCAAAATCGGCTAAATAAGCGTTGCCGTCCTCATCTAAGAGGATGTTTTCTGGTTTGAGATCGCGATGCACCACGCCATAACGATGCGCGAAAGCCAATGCCCCGCCCACCTGTATCAACAAGGTGGCCACTTCTTGCGGAGTCCAAGCGCGTCCCATGCGAGTACGCAAGTGTCCACCGCGCAACCAACGCATCACGATATACGCGCCGTTGGGATCGCGCCAATAATCATACAAAGGCACAATGTGCGGATGTTCCAAGCTGGCCACGAGTTGCGCTTCGGCCTCAAATTGTCGAATGAACGCCGGACGATTGGCAAACACCGGATAGATGATCTTGACCGCGACTTCACGTTCCACGACGGCTTGATGAGCGCGATACACCGCACCGAACCCGCCCATATCGATCAATTCGGAAATTTGATAGCTCTTGAGGACTTGTCCCGCTAGGTTATCCACACGCGCCCCTCATGAACTCTTTGGCATCTCGGAGGTATCCAGTAGTGTGCCAGTTGCGCCAGATAACCAATTAAACGCCTTATCCCGGTTATAAAAGGTCTTGTAACCGACCGACGGATGCGAGTCTAAAAAGGTACTGGTCAGCGTTTTACCCATTCGGCCCGAAAACGACAAGTTAAAGTTGAGCGCCACACGCGCCCGAAATTGGGGATTTTTGTTAAAAATATCCTCGGCCACCAACCGTAACGCGGGCGTGATACCGATGTTTAAAAAGTCAAAGTTCACCACCGAGGCATATTGCAACGATACGCCAGATGTCGAAACATCATGCAGCGCCAGATAGGGGCGATCTTTATTCCACTCTTTCAGGGTTTCGATCACCAATTCGCCCCAGCGGTCGATACTTTTAAGGGTGACATGGGTGATCCGATAAGCGATGATCGTCTTTTGGTTATACCATTCGATATGGATTCCGGGATACTTCTCTTCAGTTTCCTCAATGTTAAATCGCTCTTGTGGCGTGTTCATTTTGGTCAGCACTTTGTTTTTTCCGGTCACTACGATTATCGAGACTTCGACTAATGATCCCCTTGTAGTACACCCGATCTTGTTTAATCAGAGGTCAAGCGGTTTTTAATAGCGTGTAAAGGCTTGGGGGGAAATTGTTGGAACTGGACTCCGGTTAGCAGCAAGTCGTTTTTTTAATACCTTACGTCCAGAGTGTTCATACCGATTTTAACTATTGCCGTTATGGTAAGGCGGATCAATAGAAGGGGTGAACCCATGCAAACGTTTGCGTTAATTGCTGTGCCGTCCGATTGGACTTCTGAACAACCCTATGGCGTGAGTCAAGCGACTTATGAGCAATATCATCGCGAAATTCAAGCGGACACACGGCTATTGGTGTTTCAAATTGCACCCAGTAATCGGATTGTGGCCGAAGCAACGGTACTCACATCTTGGTTTGAAAAAGTGGCAGATTGGCCACAACCTCCCAGTATCCCTCCCGTGACCGCTCACGGAGAACCGGCCGAATATGTCTTGCCATTGCGGATCGTGTTTTCATATCAGGGGGTGCATCCCGTCCCTTTAGAGGAGATCCGCCGGAAAACCGGCCTTGAGCAGATCGCGGAATATCATCCGATCGATGTAGCGACGTATCAGGCCCTGCGCCGCGCACTTTAGCCCCCTTGACAAAGCGGTCATTTCATCGTATTTTTACGATATGGACACAGCACACGACAAAGATTACGCGCTCACTGGGGACGAAACGCGCTTGATGCAGATGATGAAAGCGCTCGGTCATCCGGCACGCATGGCGATCGTGCGTTATTTAATGGAACACCCGCAATGTATCACGGGTGAGATCGTCGACGCGTTGCCGTTGGCCCAAGCGACCGTCTCGCAACATCTCAAGGTGTTACGCGAGGCGGGCGTGATCTGTGGCACGATCGAAGGCCCAGCAACCTGTTATTGTCTCGATAGCGATAATCTCGCTTGGTTTAAAAGCCAGGTGGGGGCGTGGTTTTAGGGTGTGTGTCGTTTTTTTTGCCTCGTTATATCGTAAATTTGCGATAAAAGGATTGTAGACAATGTTACCAGTTGTGGTGATCGGTGCAGGGCCAGTGGGATTAGCGGCCGCCGCACATCTTTTGGAACGTGGGATGACTCCGTTGGTATTAGAGGCCGGCGATCAAGTGGGTGCATTTGTGCGAGAATGGGCGCATGTGCGTATGTTTTCGCCGTGGTCAATGGTGGTTGATGCGGCTGCTACGCGATTATTGTCAAAACACGATTGGCAAATGCCGATCGCAGAAGCATTACCGACGGGTCAAGAGCTATTCGACGCTTACCTACAACCCTTGGGCGTGGCGTTAAGCGCTTACATGCGTTTGAATGCGCGGGTGATCGCGATCACCCGGCGCGATCACGATAAGCTCAAAGACGATGGCCGAAGCGATGCCCCGTTTCAAGTGTATTTAGCCGATGATCCGACCCCGATTGAGGCCCAAGCGGTGATCGATGCGTCGGGTACTTGGGGACAACCGAACCCGATCGGGGCGAATGGGTTGCCCGCTTACGGTGAAACCACGATCTCAAACGCGCTGTATTATGGGATGCCGGAGGTCAACGGGAAAGATCGGGCGCGCTATGCCGATCGGCGGGTGTTGGTGGTGGGTAGTGGTCACTCCGCAGTCAATGCCCTGTTGGATTTGGTCACTTTGAGACAAACCGCGCCGGATACCACGATCTGGTGGGCGATTCGCAGCGAAACCCCCGATCGGGTGTATGGCGGTGGTAAGGCGGATCAACTTCCGGCGCGGGGTCAATTGGGCGATCGGCTTCGCGCTCATGTGGCGCAAGGCAAGGTACAGATCCTCGCACCGTTTCGGATTCATCAGGTGCAACCCGCGCCGAACGGAGTCAGGGTGATCGGGACGGGACGAGAGGAGTCGATGTGTATCGAAGTGGATGAGATCATTGCGGCCACGGGAGCGCGCCCCAACTTAGCGATCTTGCGCGAGGTGCGGGTGGAGATTGATCCGTCTTTAGAGAGTGTGAAAGCGCTTGCGCCGTTGATCGATCCGAATATTCACAGTTGTGGGACAGTGCCGCCCCATGGTGAAGCGGAATTGCGTCAACCGGAGGCGGGTTTTTACATCGTTGGCATGAAAAGTTATGGACGCGCTCCCACCTTTCTGTTAGCGACGGGGTATGAACAAGTGCGATCGATCGCGGCGGCGTTGAGTGGCGATTGGGAAGCGGCGCGTGAAGTCCACCTTCAGTTACCAGAAACGGGGGTGTGTTGTGCGCCCACCAACTTGATCGCGTTGAATGATCTCTAATCCCGCGATAGTTCAAAATATAAAAGGGATCGCTCTGTTTAGAGCAATCCCTTCTTAGGCGAATATGATATTCTAGGCGCAATAAGGAGCGATTGTACGATCCGTAGTTCTAAAGTCTGTTAATAAATCATCGAAACCCGTGGCCAAGACCTCGCTTTGTTTGTGAACGGACGCTTAAACCTATAACAAGCTCACACCCGCGCCACTATAGCGCACCCCATGCCATGCCAACGCGGTTGCGATCACGGTGTCATCATGGCCATCGGGGGGTGCGGTAAATCGATACCCGCCGCCCCATAACCGCTCCATGCGATACGACAACAATTCCCCCAACAAGACCGCATCCGACAATAGGCTTAACTCTCCCCGTTCGATCGCTAAGGCGAACGCTTCGATCAACGGCGCTTTGCTATGGGCGGTGGTCTGAAACGCACGCAAAGGCAAGCCTTCGTTTTGCAACGCCTCTAAATTCACCGACCCAATGCTATTGCTCTCCGCCCAGATCACACTCGGCTTCCAATAGTCGATCAGCGCCTTGATCCGAGCGCGCTGTTGTTCCCACCCGATTAAATTAAAGCGATCTAAGGCGACCAATTGCGCGGTATCCGCGTCAAAGATCGCGATCGCGGTGAAGTCGTGATCGCGGCCCCAATCAATGCCTGCGCTGTAACGGTGCGAGGCGATCGGTTGAACAGGGTTGGGCGCGGTCGCCACATCATACACCCGCCGGAACACTTGCCCTTCCATGTCTTGGAATTGCGCGAGATATTCTTCCTTAAACACGCGTTCAGGGGTACTTAGGCGGAGCTGATCGATCTCATGTTTAGGCAAGAGCGGATTGTGATAGGACGTAAAATGATAAGAGGCCCAATCAGACATTTCAGGATCTAAGCCCTGTTTGAATACCTCCCAAAACCAGTTGCGTCCCTTCGGTGTGGAGAGCAATAAGGCCCCTCCACCCCGATCCAATAACATCGGACGGACGACCTCTGTCCACACCACCGCGTCCATAAACGCCGCTTCATCTAAGATCACTTGATCGAGACCCGCCCCGCGTAAGTGATGCGGAGAATGGGTGCTACGGATCATCAACGTGCCGCCGTGATCAAAGACCACCGCCCGTTCCGACTCTTTGACCTTTGCATTTTTAAGTTGATGCGCGGTCTGCTTGAGGTTTTCCCAAACCGACCACGCGGTCAGATAGGTCGGCGTGAGCCACCAACATTGTTTTCCAGCTTGCGCGGTATTTAACCCGATCCACTTGGCCAACTCGGTTTTACCAAAACGCCGACCCGCTGCGACCACCTGAAACCGATACGGTGAACACAGGATCAATTTTTGCGCTCGATGTGCCCTAAAGCGATATATCGGTGTGTTCATCAATCCGACTCCTTTTACCTCCAGAGTCGGATCTTAGCACGATTGTTCTAAAAAATCGTAACATTTGTCCGTTTTTCGGATTAGGGCGCGTAAACGATCGTCTCTGGACGGAAGGCCGCCCATGCAAACCAGAAATACGCCCCTGACATCACCCGATTCAATTGCTGCCCGCTAAGCTCACCGTCAACCGCGAGTCCGAACGCATTCCATGAGCTGCCCGTTTGATCATCGCGGATCACGCCGTCATCCCCTAAGCTAAAGGTCAAGGTTTGATCGCCTAACACCCGACTGTAGAGTGCGGCCGTGCCAACCACCCGTGAATCATCGATACTGCGTTGATCTAAGGCACTGGTTACGCCGTCTTGCCACAACGCCACGACCGGCTCATCATTGACCTGATCGTTGATCACCTGTAATTCGCTCAACAGGCTGAAGGGATAAGCGACCGGAGTCCCAAATACCAACGCCCCTAAGACCAGTTCCGTCGCTGGCAGGCGATCATCGATCTCGCCTTCAAATAAAAATGGAATCGGTTGGCTATCATAACCCACATAGGGGTTATCCCCGTAGCGTCTGGTGTAGCCCGTCTCACGACTCAAGACGATCCCCTCTGGGTAAAGTTGCTCAAAATCACCAAAACTGATGATCTGGGAAGGAATCCGGGTTAATTCTGTTCCGGTGTACGCGCCGACGATGCCTTCTCCGGTGAATTGTTGCCAAAAGCTTTGGGTGAGGTCATCCCACATCACCATGTCGCTGTTTCGCAACAAACCCGATACCCCGAAACGCAAAGTCTCTTCACCCACACGCCGATCGAATACCAAAGCACTGTAACAGAGTGGGCAGAATGTCACCGCGATCGGAGTCTCCCCGATCACATCGTTGGCGATCTCGTGCCAAGTCAGGATCGCGAGGGGATAGGCCCGGGCTTCACCGTCAATTTCCACCGCGATCACGGGAGATTGAGGTTGCAGCCATCCTCGCGCCGCGTCGATCGTCTCGAAACGCGGGGTATCGATCGGCGGGATCTGATCAGGTGCGACTCCACCGGAGCGGATCTCTTGGAGATCAATAGTGCGCTGACAAAAATCGGTGAGCGTCCAATACGAGGTATCAAAACGCGGGCGACCATCAGCGAAGGGATCCTCACAAGACGATTGGCTTTTTAGGTGCGAAAGTAGGAAAATCCCTAAGAACAGCGTCAAAACAAGGCGTAAGATCATCTTTTTTTCTCTCCTATTTAGGATCACGATGCGAACATATTCCCATTTAATCATGACGGCCGCGCTCCGCACCTACTTTAAAGACCGAAGTCCGGTGAAGATCGAAACCGTACCGCTCTTGTTGGGTTCTGTGTTACCCGATGTGCCGTTGACGGTGTTAACCGCGTTATATATGCTCAACTTTTACGTGTTGCAACCGTCGGACGGTTTTGTGTTTGATGAGCGCTACGATCAATTATACTTTTCCGATCCCGTTTGGGTGATCTCGCATCACCTGTTCCATGCGCCACTGTTGATCTTGGTGATGATTGCGATCGGGGCGTGGTGGGGTTATCGCCGCGATCAGCGCGTGGGTCGGTGGTTATGTTGGTTCGGGATCGGTTGCGCGTTTCACGCTGTCATCGATATTCTGACACATCATCATGACGGCCCGTTACTGCTCTTTCCGTTAGATTGGCACATCCGCTTCCGTTCGCCGATCAGCTATTGGGATGCGACTCACTGGGGCCGCCAATTCACCTTATTTGAGTATGCTTTAAACGCGGTCTTGATCGGCTATTTAGCTTTAGCGCGTCGTAAACAGCATACGCGAACATCGTCAAATTAAGTGTTGTCTGGACAACAAAAACCCATGATCACTTGGATCAAACAGCATCAATTACAATTGTTCGCGATCGCCTTTTGGGTGGTGTTGGTGATCGCGGGGTTCAGCTATATTCGTGTGAATGACCTCACTTTAAACGAGGTCGCCAGCCAATTACAAACGCTGTTCACCGAAACCCCCTACGGCGCGCTGTTATTTATCGGGATCTACCTGTTGCGCCCGTTGATCTTATTTCCCGCCTCATGGTTGACGCTGTTGGGGGGAAATGTGTTCGGCTTGATCCCGGGCTTCTTGCTGGTGTTATTTGCTGGCACGCTGTCCGCGATCACGCCGTATCTGGTAGGGCGGTGGTTTGCACCGGAGTCAATCCGAACCGATAACCCGTTGGCCCGCTTTACGACCTTGATCCAAAATAACCCGTTTCAGGCGGTGTTAATCCCGCGTTTGCTGGGTTTCCCCTATGATGTGGTCAGCCTTGGTGCGGGCAGCCTACGCATCCCGATCGGGGTGTTTTTTCTAGCGACGCTGTTAGGCAACGTGATCGGCTCCTTTGTGTATGTGGGCATCGGTGCATCGCTACAAGGCGACATCACCACGGGCGAGATCCAGGTCGATCCCGCTGTTTTAGCCGTCTCGATCGCGGCCGCGGGGGTGAGCTTAGCCCTCTCACGCCTGTTAAAACGCCGGGAATCAAGCGATGCTTGACGGGCGTTTACGGGAAATCAAAGAACGGATTTTACGCCCGATCGCACAAGCGTGTGCGCCGATCGATCCGACCGCGATCACGTTGACCGCTACGGCGATCGGGCTTGTGAGTGCAGCCATGGCCGCGATCGGTCAACTGGAGATCGGCTTGCTGTTATGGGGGATCAACCGTGTCTTAGACGGACTCGACGGCACGGTGGCCCGCTTAACTGGACGACAATCCGATCTAGGGGCGTATCTGGACATCCTCACCGATCATCTGGTGTATGCGGCGATCCCGTTGGGATTAGCGTATGGTCAAAGCGATCTGATCACGATGACGGCGGGTTTTGTGATGATCGGGGCCTTTTACATCAACTCCGCTTCATGGATGTATCTGGCGGCGCTGTTAGAGCAGCGGAATCAGGGTGCAAAGGCTCGCGGTGAACTGACATCGATCACCATGCCGACCGGCTTGATTGAAGGCGCGGAAACGGTGGTCATTTTCAGCCTATTTTTTGTGTGGAAGGACGGCCTAGCGCTGTTATTTGCGATCATGGCGCTGTTGGTAGCGATCACCATCGCGCAACGCTTGATCTGGGCGATCCCGATCTTACAGGCACGTTGATGCTTAAGAGACATCGCTGCAAAGTGTTTCAACCCGTGCTGACTCTGGCGGCGGTGATGGCAGCGGATCGGGAAAATTATTTCGGCGACAGCGGCAATGTAGTTAGATTGATCGTAAGATTGAACCGGTGAGTGCCTAAAAGGCAAATCCCCAAAATCAGAAGGCAGATTGAACACGGTGTGCATCAGAGACACCTTTCGTATCAGATCAGTCAGATGGGATGAAGCATAGCACAAGTGAGCGGAAAAATCGTAACAAATGTTACGACTTGTTCCCGCTGTTTTTTAACGCGATCAGCATCAGGTGATACTGATGTCTTTTGGCAGATCGATTGGATCAATGGCATAATGATCGCAGGATTGGCTTAGTCGGTGGGTTGTTCACTTCAATGAAATTGTTTATCAGCTATTCACGGGATGATTTAGGGTGGGTTTTTCAGTTATGGGCTGCCTTGCGCGATAAGGCGCGCTATGAGGTGTGGTTAGATCAACGCACCCATGCGGGCGCGAGATGGTGGTCGACGATCCTGACTCACCTCGCCGAAAGCGATTGTATCGTGTATGTGATGACTCCACACGCGATCGAGTCGCCTTATTGTCGTGAAGAATTAAACTATGCGTTAGCGCTCAACAAGCCGATCGTGCCGTTGATGCTTAAACCGTGTGATTACCCCACCCGTTTAGCGGAGATTCAATACTACAGCATCGATCAAACTGACTCGATCAGCGAGACGTTGGTGCAAATTTTGCCCGCGTTCGGGGAGATCAAGCTGGATCTTCGCACCACCGACAAATATAAACCGCCTGATCCCCTCCCAACCCCGCCACCTGATCCGTTGCGATCCGCGCTGCCACAAGTGAAACCCCTCGCGCCCGATCTATTTGAGGTCTATAAACAGGCTGAAATCGCGGTGAGTCAAGGGGATATCGAGACCGCGCAACGCTTATTCGGTCAAGTGATCGCCGCCGATCCAGAGGGACTCGGTGTGTCGGCACAAGATCGCTTAGACGAGATCCAATTTGAACGCGAACGCGATCAAGCGTATCAGCAGGTGGTGGGGATGTGGGAAGACCCGCAAACGCGCAACGGCACAGCGGCCCTTTGGCGGCGCTATGTACAGAAATACGGACCAGACTACGATCCGAAAGCGATCGGTGAGCAGATAAGCGCTAAGACTCCGCCGCCACGCCCAAAATATGACCCGATCCAAGACGCGATCGCCCGCGCATGGGACTTCCAAGGGACAAAAAATCGCGATTGGACTCCGTTTGTCACCACGTTTCCTGATTGGCCGATCCCGAACATGGCGTTTTGCCTCGTTCCGATCGGATCATTTATGATGGGAGATAATAATTCACGATGGAGTAATGAAAGCCCCGCGCATTCCCAGACGATCCAACGTCCGTATTGGATCGCGCAAACACCAGTGACTAATCAGCAATGGAAAGAAGCAGTCAAAGCGGGTTGGGTGAGTGATCCGCCAGATCATAGTAGTTTGGGTACCGATATTGGTCAATGGTATCGCTTGTCCAGTGGTGGGGATCTCGTGGTTTGCGGCGTTAGCATTCTGTCAAGCGATCGGTGGTCTCTTGCCGAATGAGCGTGATTGGGAATACGCCGCCCGCGGAGTCCAAAGTTGGGTGTATCCTTGGGGGGACGATTGGGAAGATGGGGAGAAGGCGGTTTGGAGGGGGAACAGTGGCGGAAAACCCAACCCGGTCACTCACAAACCGGAAGGGGCGAGTTGGGTCGGGGCAGTGCATTTAAGCGGCAATGTCTGGGAATGGTGCAGCACCTTGTATGACGATTTTTCGTATCCTTATCAAGAAAATGATGAACGAGATAATTTATCTATAATTGATAAAACACGCGTCTTGCGGGGTGGCTCTTGGGGGTATCCCCCCAAGCGGTGAAAAAACCAATCTATGATGATAGTATAAAGAAAATTTGAGGTGAGTGTTGGTCATATCCATGCCGCGGATGATGATCGGTAGGCCGATCGCCGTCCTTAGGAATGTCAGTCAGGCAAGTCCCTGTTAAATAGAGGGGAATGGAAAAAAAGGGCTGTTGTGGGCTGTTAAACCCTATTTATGACACTCTGTGAACTTAAATTGCAACCACCGAGCGAGGGAATCGGGCCGCGATGCACAATGGTTTCCTGCTTCACCTCATCACTCAGGTTTGAAGCAATTACCGCCCCGACCTAATCCCCTCTCGCAATTTGCGGTTGAATCTGTCAGAATCACATCGGGGAAAGTTGGGATGTGAAGGCAATTCTGAGTGGAATTAGAGACCGCATTAGCCCGCGCAATCTATCGATTAGCGCCGTTAGAAGTGATCGCCTATAGCGATCCGTTGGAATTAGACACGATCACCCCATGGCCCAATCGGATTCAGCTAGATCCGCGCCATGGGGAAGAGCAGTTCGGCATCTTCGCCGCGTCCGATCATTACCTCTTAGCCCGCGCCCAATTCGACACCGATGAACGCCCCCGTTATGAAGCGGTGATCCTTACCCGTGCGGATCTCAACGTGATCGCGGGGGCGATCGAACCGCTGATCACCGGCCTGTTTTATCACCCGATGCCTACTTTTGCGATCACACCCGCACGCTTATCCCCCTACAAGCTCCCCTTACCGGGAACTTGGACGATGGATAAACGTCTTTCGGCCCTCACGCAACTGCTCACGGAAGACGCGCACATCGGGCTTCGGTTGTTAGGGGCGGCGTTACATCCCCGCGGCTTGTTGATCCGCGGTTTTAACCCGGCCGCTGCGGCCCGCATCGAATTAGCGCAAGGCTTGATGATGTTGCTTCCGGCCAATTTTCGCGCCGAGATCACCTTTAGCACTCATCTTGACACCCCGATTGAAGGCGGCCCACGCATAATCTTCAGCGACGCGATCCACGAGTCCCGATGGATCGCGGACTTTGCCTCCGGTCACTTCCCACCATTGGATCAAGTGCGTTCGCCCTATATCGAATGTTTAGAAGCAATTTGGCAGGGATCGCCGCGTGAATTTTTGGCCGAATTGCGCGCCTTAGAGTTGATGAGCAGTCGTCAAATCAGCGGCAAAGGCTTTGAGGAAACCCTTAACGTGATCGCGGAGCGGTATCTGCAAAATCAGCGTGTTTTGACCGGGGAAGGCGCGGATATTCCCGTAGATCAGCTCAAAGTGGTGTTAACCTCTGAAAACCTCTCTCCTGAATTGCGAGATCGTTACGCCGAATTGTTATTACAGCACACGCTCAATAACCGAGATAGCGAATCGGCCCAACTGCTCACCCAGTTAATGGATCTAGATCTCCAACTGGACGAACGTTTACAAACGCATCTGCAAACCGCCTTAGAATCGCAACCAGATGCGGTCTATTTCATCGTGCGGACGCGACTCGCACAAGGCATTGATGCGCGTTGGTTGCCACGTCTACAGGCTGCCGCGATCCAATCGATGCAAGTGGCGATCATCGAAGGCGATAACGAGACGCTCACCAGTTGGTTTAGATTAATTGCCCGCGAACCGGTAAGCTATCAGTTGGGTGAAGTCCTACAAGCCGGCACCTTGGCCGCACAAACCCGCGCCCATGAATCCGACCATTTAAGCTATCAATTGGTGGTGTTAGCAGTCAAACGCGCTCATCATGTCCTTGACACGCTGCTAGGGGACGATCAATTGTTAGCGGCACTCCCAGATACCGCGCAACGGGCGATCCGCACGCATGAAGCGGAGGCGATCGTTGCTTTGGCACAGGCACAACCGCCCGCCCGTGAATTATTTCTATTGGCGGTAGGACTCGCGATCGATGCCGAAGCCCCGATCACCGCCCCGATCATCCGGCACTTGTGGACGTTATACCGTGATCAAGTGACCTACGCCGCACCTGAACGTTATCAACCGAGTGCCTTGATCACCCGTCTAAGTAATGGCGGAATGGATCTACTCTCCGATGACGCGCTCTTGACGCTGTTGATCGCGTTGCTCACCGATCGGGATGATGTGCGCTTTCGTGAGACCTTGGTCAAGGCGGCCACCCGCTCGATCAGCTTGATCGGTGATGCGTTTGCCCGTGCCGATCGCTCACCGGATGACTTGATCGGCCTGATGAACCAAGCGATCCACACGGGTAGTTTGACTCCCAGCCAAACCTTAACGATCTACCTCCGGTTTATGGAGGCGCATCAATGGTCACGCGCTTTTTTGATCATCGGTGAGCAGATCGCCCGTACCTTTCAGCATCATCCGGCGGTGACGATCCCGTCAGATTTGTTGTGGAAGTTGATCGACGTGGCGCATGAGACGCGCTCTGAGTTGATCGCACGGGTGATGGCCAAGCGTTTGATGAGTGAATTAGAAAAAACCGAAAGCGAGACGCAGCTCAACGAACAGTTGACGCGCTTATGTGAGCGGGTG
This sequence comes from Anaerolineae bacterium, assembly GCA_025454525.1. Classification (GTDB taxonomy): domain Bacteria; phylum Chloroflexota; class Anaerolineae; order Aggregatilineales; family Phototrophicaceae; genus JALOOG01. The sequence goes on from JALOOG010000096.1 coordinate 18,612, forward strand.
CAATGGAACAGCACGATCCGTCAATCGGTGCAAATTTGGTGGCGTGAATTGGTGCGCGCCCAACCCTTAGCGCGCTTGCAACAACTCCACAAGCTTTTAGAAGGCAAAAAACCGCTTGAGGACTTGTATCAAGTGGCCGAAACCGCTTTGGCTTTACGGCGGGTATTGGGCAAAAAAACCTTAGAAGATTTTGCGGACGCGGTTGGCACCACTTACGCGCTGTTACAGGTCTTATCTGATGCGTTTGACCCTGAACCCAAACATCCCACCACGTTTGATCAACAGACCATGCGCTTAGAATTAGAGGCCCGCCGCGATGAATTGACCCCCGATGAACGGCGCGTTTTGGCCAAAAACCTCAAAGAATTGAGCGTCTTGATCGCGAGTATGGCCGAACATCGCAGTAAGGCCAGCTTGACTCGCCGCGCCGATGAGGTGGAGCGGGCGCTGATGGCCGGTGAACAAGCGCCGCAAAGTGCGATCGATACCTTAAAATGGTTTTCCGGTTATCTGGACGGGATGCAAGACCACGAAAAAGATTAAACGACTTAACGTCATGCGATTTTTTTCGCCTGATGCGCGCATACCCAGATCACATCGCCTTTCGGGGTGATCACGCGCTGGATCGGATCGTGGTGGACTTTTCTAAAGTTACCATTCCGGTAGTGCGCCAATCAAGCGCATCGTCTCTACGCTCACCTGTGTCACCCGTCCGATCAACTTCACGAGGTATTGCGGATCATCGCTATATTGCTTCGGATCGCTCACGATCCCGCTCCGATCATTTTTCTTAACCTGATATTGACCCATGATTCATTCAAATGCGGATCGATTGCCCAATTTAGTTTCTATATTACGAATTCCGGGGAAATGGGATCGTTTTTGTTCGACATATGCCTTTAAATTCGAGTTCGTATGATGATTAGTTGAGGAGCTAATATGCTAATCTGCATCGATCGGGAGAGACATAACCGCGCTCTCCCGATTTGAGTGTCCGTTAATCGCCAACTTGTGGGGTTGGATCGGCGTTGAGGTCTTGTAATTCCTCTTCGCGCTCTTGTAGCCACAAAATGGCGCTCATTCCCGCGGATGTACCTTGTCCTACGGAAGTCCCCACTTGTCGCCAGATGTGATCTTGAATCTCACCCGCGGCGAAAACACCGTCAATGTTGGTGCGATACAGTTGATCGGTGATCACATAACCGGAGTCATCGGTCGCTAACTGCCCACCAAATACCGGGCTGTTGGGGTCATGCCCGATGAAAATAAATACGCCGTCGGTCGGTTTTTCGGTGATTGTCCCGGACACCACATCGCGTATGATCACACTCGTTACTGTCCCGTCTGGGCGGCCATTGATGCGATCGATCACACTGTTCCAAGTGTAGCTGATCTTGGGGTTGTGTTTAGCGCGGGCCTGTAAGGCCACTCCGGCGCGCAAACTCTCGCGCCGATGAATGATGTTCACCGAATTGGCAAACTTGGTGAGGAAGATCGCCTCTTCCACAGCGGAATCACCGCCTCCGACCACCACAATATCCTTACCACGGAAGAAGAAACCGTCGCAAGTGCCGCAATAGCTTACCCCGCGTCCGGTGTATTCATCTTCACCGGGGACACCTAATTTACGCGGGTTCGCGCCAATGGTGACGATCACCGCGTCGGCAAGATAGGTTTGATCGGTGGTGTTCACGGTGAAGGGAGATCCCTTGCTAAAATCGACAGAAGTCACCACATCGTAGACTAGGCGCGTCCCAAACCGTTCCACCTGTTCCCGAAAGCGCTCCACCAATTCATGACCGGAGATCGGCTCTGGGAAACCGGGGTAGTTTTCGATCTCATGGGTTAGCGAGACTTGTCCGCCTAAGGTATTGCCAGCGATCATAACCGGATTGAGTTGGGCGCGTGCCGTATATAAGGCTGCGGCAAAGCCGGCGGGGCCTGATCCGATGATCACCACACGTTCACGTTTCATAATGAAATATCCTTGATGATGCGTTCATAATGAACAGACGCAAAAAAAAACTATTCCTTACGGGGAGATGATGACAGTCGTCCCTCTTGTTCGGCTTTGAGGATCGCGACCAATGCCTCAAATTCCTCGCGACAATCCTTCCAGTGGTGCATGTGTTCTTCTAGTTGTGGCATGAGATCGCTCAGGTTTTCGCCCGCGGCGACTCGCTCAGCGAGATCCGACAATTGTTCACAACAATCACGACAATCCATCGCGATCACTTCTTCATTAAACGTCCAATTGAGGAGGAAATCCATCAATGGATCGGGGTGTTTATCATTTGACATTGGTTTTTCCCCCCACATGGGATGTCTGGCCCTCTATGATCCCTTAGACCTCAACACTTGCGCGTTTCTTACTGAAACAGGGTCATAATGTAGTCAGTCGAGAGGCCTTCGGCCTCCAAGTAGGCACGTAATTTACGGCGCGCATCGTGTAGCAGTTTATAAAGCGCGTTGCGATTCGTCCCCATTTGTTCGGCCACCACGTCCATCGGAATCCCTTGTAAGGCAATGGCGGCGAGGGCGCGGTGTTGGCGTTCGGTCAAGGCCTCTTCAAAGGCGCGGTTGATCACCGTCATCACATCGTTACGTTCAGTGGACGTTTCGGGATTGGGGGGCGATCCGGTCGTAGAGGCGGTCGCAGGCAAGATCTCACCATCGGCGGTGAGATCGTCAAGGCTAAAGTCTTTATAACGCGCCCGTCGGAGATCGCTAATCGCTAAGCGTACCGCGATCCGATTAGCCCAAGTGGTGAATTGGCTTTCGCCGCGAAAGGTCTCTAGGTTCGCCATGATCCGCATGAGGGCATCTTGTGAGATGTCTTCCGCCATCTGTTCTAATTCAGCGGTTGAAAGATCGCGTAGATCGCTGCGTTCTTGACTTAGGTAATATAAGATGCTGCGTTGCAAGCGTTCCCGCAAATCGCTGAGGGCCGAGGTTTGCATCGCTCGAAGATCGGTCAGCCATTCATCATTGGTACGCTCAATTGTTTGATCAGTCATGCGTGTGCTTCCATACATTACGGGCGGGAATGTTCTTGCTCGAAAGCGACTCGTAGGATCAAACTCCCGAATTTAATTTCATCACCATGTCGGACGACGCGTGGTTGTTCTGAAATCAAGCGTTGATTATTGAGATACGTCCCGTTAGAGCTGTTGTTATCCACGACATGCAGCGCGCCGTCTTTGCGGATAATCGTGGCATGATGACGGGATACCCCTTTGTCTAACGCACCGTAGGGGGTGAGATCCAAAGTCGGGCCGATGTTGGTCTTAGGGTCACGGCGGCCGACGACGATCTCGCTCAAATTAGAGGTGTCGATCGTCAATTGTGTGTCTGCGCCGTTGGTATCTTGCACAATAAAATGAACCCGCGAACTATAACGGGCGGGGCCCCAATGATGACGGATCTCCTCATCTTGGTCAGCAGTCAATTTTTTAGTGGAGGCCTGTTCTTTGGGATCTAGCATCAGATGACCACAAAAGTTACAAATGGACGTGCCTTCGGCGTTCTCTTTACCACATTTTTCACATACCAACATAAATCCTCCTAACCCACTGTGGAGGGCTTGAATAATTTTGGTCACAGAGTATGCTTATTCTACCACTGCCTTTAGCAGATCGCATTAGCACCAATTGATTATCCGAGATTTTGAAACTCAAAACCTCATAAAGCTTTAAATTTTTAGCGATTACACCGCCAAGAAAGCGTGCGTGATGTTGGGGATCTGGGTGATCGCATCAGAATCGAAAGGGTTCAGAATGTACTTTAGGAACGCGCTTTTTTGTGTCCGTGTGTGTAAACGTCGCAACTCATCCGGATGGAGAGTCGGAGAGTCCTAAAAGTGTTTGGCAAATCATTTTACTGTTAAAGAAAGCGTTTGTCTTTTAATCGATAGTTTGTTTTTCTATAAGCTACTGATGTTACGCCTTTTCTGGTTATTCTGTTTTTTGATCCTCGTCCGCTGATTTTAAAGCAGATCGCATCTTCAGTTAATGGAAATGCGTTATACTCCCCTTGATGTTAGCAGGAACAAGGATCGAATCACCAATGCGTAACGCGCTGATCGAATTAGCACGCTTAAAAGATCAACTCCGCACCCATGGTTTGAAGCTGACCCTACTCGCCGCTTATGACAAGCTCCGGCGCGCTTTTAAACGCACCCCTTCGCGCCGCTTCACCCAGATCACGCCCCAGATCATCCTTGGGGGTCAACCAGCTACCCGAGCCGTCCACCGCTTGATCGCAAAACGCGGGGTTACGGGGTTTATCAACATGCGGAGCGAATATGATTACGCCCGCAAATTTAGGCACGGGGACACGCGCTATCTGCATTTGCCCACCCCCGATAACGAGGCCCCATCCCTAGATCATTTGTGTAAAGGGGTGGATTTTATCCGTGAAGAAGTCGGTAAAGGCGGCGCGGTCTACATCCATTGTTGGGAAGGACTCGGCCGCGGCCCGACGATGGCTGCCGCTTATCTGGTCAGTACAGGCATGGATGTCACCACTGCCTTAGAGCAGATCCGGCAAGTGCGGCCTTTTATCCGTCCCACCGAACGCCAATTACAGCGTTTAGCCGAATTTGAACGCCATTACGGTCAACCCGGCGCACCGACCGATCAACCGCCGATCGTCGAAAGTGAGGCCACTTGGCCTAATCTATAGAGAGCGCTTTTTCCAAGATCCAACACGGTTCTTCGACATAGCGCGTCACCCCGAGATCATCGACATAATGCCAGCGGCCGGGGTCTTGCCCGATCACCTCATACCCGTTGCGCTGATACAATTGAAACGCACGCGGGTTATCCAATGCGACCGAAAGCGTCGCAAACTGATACCCGCGTTCCACCAACACCGACTCCGCCTCATATAACAAGCGCGTGCCGATCCCCTTGCCTTGGAACATCTCCATCACCCGAAACGAGTAAAAATAACCCCGACTCCAACCATCGGCGATCAACTCGTTCATGCTGTCGTATTGGATAAACACCTGCCCGATCGGGAAACCGTTAAAATCTGCCACCAGCATCAACCGTCGCCCGCGCAACTGTTCCCGATACGCCCGCCGCAGTAAGTTACGAAAATGGGTGAATTGACCGTACCATTCCAACTTATCTACGTCGATCCGGTTAGCGGTGCGAAACGTCACCGGAATCTCCAGTATCATGGCAGCGCGTTCTAACGGAGTCATGCTTTAAATCCCTATTCATATAACAAGTGTTTTAATAAATGATCTTCTTCTTGATCGGTCACAATTTCGCCGTCTAATTTCGCGGCGCGCAAGCGATCCAAGATCTGTTTATAACGCGGGCCGGGCGCTAATCCCAACGCTTTTAAAGTGTTCCCGTTGGTGTTGATCCGCACATTTCGCCAAGTGGTGAGGTATTCATGAATCCGATCGCGCATCTTAGGATGATCGGTGATCCACGCCGCCGCGATCAAGCTGATCTCTGGCACGCCGTCCAAGCGCAACACCACATGACTCGGTTTAACCATCACATCATCCAATTGTCCGGGTTGTTGCAAGGTGCGCGCCGTCTCGGTTAACGCTTCGAGATCGCGTCCGGCGATCGACAAACGCTCACAGATCGAGGTGAGGTCAATGATCGGCAAGCGACATAACCAGATATGCCAATACAAAGCGGCCAGATCGCTAAGCGCACTTTCTCCCAAGCGGACGCGGGCAAAGTCAGCCGCTAAGCCGTTATTAAAGGTGAGCGCCGGGTGGATCGCGCTCAAGACCTCGCGGCGTGCCAATTCTAAGAGGCCGGCTTCTGGACGACGCTCTTTCAGCAAGAGGCTTAATTCATGGCGAATGCGTTCCCCCGTGATCCGCCGTAACATCTCTTTAGACGTGGCGATTAACTCTGCGGTGCGTGCCTCAATCTGAAAGGCGAGGCGCTGTTCAAAACGCACTGCCCGTAAGATCCGCGTCGGATCATCGACAAAGCTCAAACTATGCAACACACGGATCACCCCGTCATGCAGATCCTGTACCCCGCCATAAAAATCTAAGACGCGCCCCGATGCTGCCAACGGGCTTAGTTGTACCGCCAACGTGTTGATCGTAAAATCGCGCCGATTCAAATCCAGTTTGATCGAACCAGAGTAGATCGTCGGGAGCGCGGTCGGATGCTCATAAAATTCATTGCGTGCGGTCACAAAATCGATGTGATTCGGCAGATCAGACTCGCGTAAGCCCATTTTCGCGGCCACTCCCGCGTCTAAGCGCCATTTGGCCGTGCCGAACGCCACATGCCGGGCCACTTCCCCCCCGAAGGCCGCTTGAATGGCAAATGCAAATTGAATCGCGTCGCTTTCCAAGACAAAATCAAGGTCATCATTTGCCCGCCGCAACAGCAGATCGCGCACCACCCCACCCACCATATAGATCGTGAGTTTGTGTCGTTGGGCAAACTCCGCGATGTGCGAGATCAGCGCCGTGGCTCCCACGCCTAATACCTCGTTCATGTGTTCCGGGCTGATCGTCAACGGGGGACGGAAATTCGCGGCCGGATGCAGCTTGGCCCAATGTTTGATCAAGTCGGTGCGGGTGACAATGCCGATCAACTGACCTTCACGCACGATCGGGATCTGCCCCCAACCGCTGTTGACGATCGTCTGCTCTAACGTGGAGACTGAATCATCTGGGGTTAGGGTGATCTCACCACCGGACATCAATTCACGCACAGGCGCATTTTTTAGGCCGTGTTCCATGGCCCGATCCGCCTCACGCAAGCGCAAGAGTCCCACCACCCGCCCTTGTTCCAATACCGGATAGCCTTCATGGCCGATCCGGCGTAAATTGCTGATGATCTCCCCAATGCGCTCCGCCGCTTGCACGGTGTGCGCGCCGTATGACATCAGATCAGCCACGGTGGTCACCGGGCGAATCCGCCCGATCACTTCCCGCCATAAGGTGTTGACCACATCCTCTAATTCGCGATCTTCGATCGGCGCGGCCGCGGCGCGCTCATGTCCACCTCCGCCAAATAGACGTGCGATCTCACCGACATCGATCGCATCCTCCGCCGATCGGCACACCAATTGAATGTAACGTTCCATTTTGACCGCCACAAATAACGCGGCCGGGTCTAACGCATCCCGTAAGCGATGTGCGACACTGGCGATCTGTGGGATGTTTTGATCGACGGTAGCGGTGGCGATCATCACATTGTAGCCATGGATCACGCGGTTCTGACTCGCCCGCATCAGGATCTCATATAAGCGTTGTTGTTCTGGAGTGAGCGGTGGGGTTAAGAAGCGGCGCACGGTGTCTAAGACCGCTTTCTGCTCTAATAACCAAGCGGCGGCCCGAATATCACGCGGAGTCGTCGTGCCGTAACCCAACGATCCGGTGTCCTCATACACCCCTAGCGCTAACAAAGTCGCTTCTAACGAGTTGATCGGGATATTGGCCGCTTGCAAGCGTTCAACCAACAGTGTTGCATTGGAGCCAGTCTCATCGATCACGATGTCCGCATGAGCGGGTAGGTCTTGCTTGCGTGGGTGATGATCTAAGATGCTAACCGGAATATCCTCACGCAATCCTTTGAGTGTGGGCAATTTTTGGGTATCGACCAATAACACCTGTGAGACTTGCGAAGCATCAAAGTCACTTTTTTCGCGAAATGGCAACCCGTTTTGATACAGGTGTAAAAATTCGTTCACATTACGATTCTGACGTTTGGGTAACAGTGGGATCGCGGTCGGATCTAGTTTATAAGCGCCGAGTAACGAGGCGATCGCGTCAAAATCGGCGTTTGGGTGAGTCAAGATGACTTTCATGATTGGGTTAATCCGGGAGTGGGCGGCGCAAGTCTTGCAACCGCAATTGTAAATTTTGGCGGCCGTTCCATTCGTTAAACTCCACTTGAAACGCGAGGTCGGCCGTATCGATCTCATACCGCGCCCATTCCCCTAATCCAAAGCCGATCGCTTCTAGGGGGGGCATTCCAGCGCGGGCGATCTTCAATTTGAGGTGACGCTCATCCTTGCCCACTGTGCGTGCTTCAATAATCCGTGCGCGTTTGACCATAAACGTCGGGCGGGTATTGCCGTGTCCGGTGGGTTCAAGCTGTTCTAATTCGCGCACCAAGTCATCGGTAATCTGATGAATGTCCAATTTTGCGTCGATCTCTAAAGTAGGGGACAAGGTTTGACCGTCTAAGACATCGCGGGCAATCTCCAACAAGCGGCCTTTGAGTGCGGGCAAATTTTCGTTTAACACCGTGAAGCCCGCCGCTAATTCATGCCCACCATGCCGCACCAACAGATCGGCGCATTGATCTAACGCGGCGGTGATATTAAATTGCGGGATGCTACGGCAAGAAGCCCGACTTTCGTGTTCCCCTTCTTCTAAGATCACCGACGGTAAATAATATTCTTCGGTCAATTTGCCGGCCACGAGTCCCACAATGCCGGGGATAAAACTGGAATCAGAGGCAAAGATCAGCGGTTGGCCTTGTTGTCCGTCCAATTTTTCGCGGATCTTATCATGGGCGGCGCGGGTGATGTCTTGGCGACGGGCGTTGAGTGCCTGCAATTTATCCGCCCATTCACGGGCCTCATGATCACTCGGCGCGGCCAATAAACGATAGGCTTGCATCGCGTCTTCTAAGCGGCCGGCGGCATTGATCCGTGGCCCAAGTGCAAAGCCGATGCTCATGGCCGAAATATCCCCGGGTTTAAGGCCCGCCACTTCCAATAAGGCCCGCACCCCGGGCCGCCGGGCCAGATTCAGCGCTTCGAGTCCACGCCGCACCAACGCACGATTTTCCACCCGATTCAGCGGCATCAGATCGGCGACTGTGCCGATCGCCACCAGATCGATCAGGTGATCGAGTTCTAAAGGGGGTTTTGTCCCTTTGCGGCCATTTTGACGTTCTGCTGACAGCAACGCCTCCGCCACTTTATAGGCCACACCCACGCCCGCTAACATATCTTCCGGATAACCTTCGCGTTTGGGGTTGATCACCGCATAAGCATTCGGGAGATCCGGCCCCAAAGAGTGATGATCGGTCACGATGATGTCTAATCCGGCGCGTTTACCGTCTTCGACTTCCTGCACAGAACGAATCCCACAATCGACGGTGATCACCAATTTCGCGCCTGCTTGCGCCAATTTTTCAAGCGCGGGACTATTGAGTCCGTAGCCTTCATCGATTCGATGCGGGATATAGGGCTTAACTTGTGCGCCTAAGGCCCGCAAGGCTTGTACCATTAACGTTGTAGAGGTAACACCATCGGCATCAAAATCGCCGTAGACGATGATCAACTCATGGTTTTTGATCGCTTGTCGCACCCGCCCGACCAACTTGTGCATATCCTGCATCTGGAACGGGTTATGCGAAAGGTCTTTGGTGTATAAAAAACGATAGGCAGTTTCGGGATCGTCAAGTCCGCGGTTGTAGAGTAGTTGTGCCAGAAACGGACTCACACCACGATAGCGCTTTAACAGCTCACTTGGGGCGATCGGTGCGATCACCCAACGTTTGGGAATACTCACAGAAGTCATCAGAACTGGTCATCATCTTAATCAATGGGCCTATTATAGCGTTAGATCGTCAATTTAGCCTATGAATTGGTCTGTTAGGCGCAGCAAAGGAATTTGTAACATTTGTCTGTTTTTGGAGATAGAAAAGAAGGAAATGCCCCTAGGTAAACGTATCAAATTTTACGTAAAAGTGTTTAGAAAACGATAGATGCCAATCAGAGTCGAAAGCGTTGTGGGAAGCGATAAAATCGTACACACTTTGAAGAAGCGGGTGAAGATGTGTATATCGGTGATTGGCCCAAGCCGTAGCCTTGAGATGTTTCCAAAAGCGCTGAGTCAACCCGTAGCCGTTCCCCAATATGAAAGCGTGGAAGGCGATAAGAGTGCATTTTAATAACCTCGAATGGTGGTTTAGAAAGAAGTATTTTTCGTACA
>JALOOG010000097.1 GCA_025454525.1 Anaerolineae bacterium
CGGCGGTCTCACGATCCCACAAGCGTAAAGTGCGATCACTTGAAGCGGACAAGACAAAACGGTTATCGTGGCTAAACACACACGCTGTTAGCCAATTGGTATGCCCCTCGTAAATGCGAATCAGCGCCCCTGTCTCACGTTCCCACAACCGTAATGTATGATCAGCCGAAGCGGACAACACCCAGCGGTCATTAGAGCTAAACGCACATGCTGTTACCCAATCGGTATGCCCCTCGTAAATCCCGATGCACGCGCCCGTCTCACGATCCCACAAGCGTAAAGTTTTGTCCCAAGCAGCGGACAACACCCATCGAGCATCATGACTGAATAAACATGCTGTCACACGTTCGGTATGTCCCTTAAATACCCGCACCAACGCCGGATCAAAGTCATCCGGTAGCTCCCATAAGGCCGCTAAAGGAGTTGAGAGATCGGCCAAAGGCGCGGTTTTCCCAGCACGCACGGCCAGATTGGTGAGGATATCCTGTTCTTCAAATCGATTGTCCAAGAGATAGGCATAACGGCCATACACACGCCACACATCCCGCGTCGTCTCATCCGCATGTTCGATCGCCACCTTGAAATCGTTTTCCACCGCGAGTGGACCCTTGTGTTTGGTCTTTTTAGCCAAGTAATGCACATCATGTAGGGTAGCGTTCAGGGTATCGATTTGCCCCGCTTCGATCAAGTGATGCATCAAGTGATCCCACAGATACGGTTCATTGGGGGGTAGATCGCGCGTCTGTGAATAGGTCATATAGGGCGGTTGTTTCAAGACGGTGATCAAATATTGGTGGATCACATCATGTAACAGAATTGTTTTTTGCCCCAAGTCCAGATCACGCAAGAGCGAGAGATCGGCTAACTGCACACATAAACCCTTAAGGGAATGGTTGTCGAGTCCCCATAAGTGGGTTAATGCGTCAAATGGGATGCGGGTGTCCTCTGGGAAAATCGCCAATTGCAAAAAGCGTTCGCGATCATCGCCCAAGGCCGTTAGACTCACCTCGATCGTGGCTCTGACGGCCTGATCGCGTTGTGCTGTATTTTTGGGGTTGTCAAAGGCCGTGAAGCCTTTTTTCGTTAACAGTTCATTCACTTCTTGAAGCGCATCGGGTAACAGTTGTTTACCGCTCACCCATTTTCTAAGCGTTTTATTGACCAGTTGCAACAGCAAGGGCCAATGACCGAGGCGTGCGGCTAAGGCGTTAAACGCCTGCTTCATAGGGGTTGCATTCGCAAGCCCATAGCTTAACAAGTCATAAGGCTCATCGCCTTGCATCGCGTCTACATCAAATGATTCAACCTCTGGCCCGATCAACTCACGGTTACGGGTGGTAATCAACAGGGTGCAATCAAGCAGAAAGGGTTTAAGATGCTCCTCTTGCCACACATCATCGATCACCAACAAGATCCGCTGATCGCCTAAAACCTCGTTTAAAGCGGCCTTGATCGCGTGACTCTCACTGAGGTTCAAGGTCTTTTGGCTTAACAGGGTGTAGAGGTCTGACAGGAGGGATCTGGCATCGCTGAACTTTTCGCCCAACGTCACCCACAAGATCCCGTCGCTGAATTTGTCCCAGATGCGCCGATTATGACAGACCGCTTGTGCCAGCGTGGTCTTGCCATACCCACCCATGCCTTTTAACGCGGATCGGCTGGTGAGCGCAACCGACCCCTCTTGATTAACGAGATGATTGATCACATTCTTTAATTGTTTACGCGGGACAAAATCAGCTTTTAAATCATCTACCATAAACGGGGTTGGGCGGGGGATCTCAATCATTTAAGCATCATCCGGCAATATATGAGCGCATTCATGCGGATCAGTATAACACATTTAAGCACAATCTTACCGAGCGATCGGGGGAAAGACGTAACATTTGTTACGAATTTTTCGCTCATCTGTGCTATGTTTAATCTCACACGACCGATCCGAAAGGCTTATCTGATGAAAACTTGGTTCAAGCTTGTATCTGATTTTGGGTATTTGGCTTTTGGGCGCTTATCAATTCAAAGTAATCTCAGGAAAGTATCCCACCTATGGAGATGGAGCAGCCCATGCCACGCGGGCCAGTTCGCTCCACATGGTTAGGCTGAGGGCTAGGGTGGGGTTAGATGCAAGAAACTTTTCTGCACCTACTAATTCTTACGATCTCTCTCTAACGACGTTGCCGCTGTCGCCGAAATAATTTTTTTCCCTTTGCCGCTACCACTGCCGCCTGACCCAGCAAGCGCTGAAACGATTGCGTCTCTAGCAATTCATCGGACGGGGTTCTATAATCCCCGTCTAAGCGTGAGACATACAGAATTAGGAACAGACCGACATGAATCCAATTGAGGCCTTTATCTTTGATCTGGACGGCGTGATCACCGATACGGCAGAGCTACACTATCAATCGTGGCAACGTTGGGCGGACGAAGAACATATCCCATTTAGTCGCGCTGCCAATGAGGCATTACGCGGGCGGTCACGCAAAGAAAGCCTAGAGTTGATCCTCGCCGGACGCGAAGTCCCAGAAGAGATCAAACAGGAATGGATGGATCGCAAAAACAACTATTATCGGGAACTGTTATCCCAACTTTCCCCGAAAGATGTCTTACCGGGAGTCTTGGTCTTTTTGGAGCGGGCGCGTTCCACTGGCATCAAATTAGGACTCGCCTCTGCCAGCAAAAACGCCCGCGATGTCCTCAAAACCTTAGACGTGATCGATCTGTTTGATGCGATTGGCGATGGTTATAGTGTGGTCAATGCCAAACCCGCCCCAGATCTGTTTGTGTGGGTTGCGGGACGCTTGAATGTCTCACCGGGGGAAGTGGTGGTATTTGAAGATGCTGAAGCGGGGGTCGAAGCGGCGCTCAACGGCGGCTTTTTTGTGGTCGGGTGTCGCAACGAAAACCTCACCAAGGCGCATGTGTTGGCAATGGAGGGACTCGCGGAGTTAACCCCGGAGTTGGTGATCGAACGTTGGCGGCAAATTAGCTGACGACAACTCTGAAAACGGTTACAGACCAATCGATCGATCGTCGGATCGGTCGATTCGTGTTATAGTGGGATTCAGTTGACCACGACGAGACATCAGCATGTCCACGACGACCACTTATAACACCTTTGACGAAAGTCCTGTACGTTACCCGCGTAGCTTACGAGTCGTATGGATCACGTTATTGCTGGTGTGTGTGGGCTTATTTTGGAGCGCAGTCTTTGCCCGTTACGCCCAACTCACCGTGCCGGGAGAAGGTACATATCAACTCCACCCGATCGAGATCGCTTACCTAGCCGATCGTCAAATTTCGCCGAACGCCTATGCCGCTTATATCGTGGTCTTAGAGATCTTGCAAATGGGGATCTTTGTGATCTTAAGCGTGTTTCTATTTTTGCGCCGCTCCCAAGATTACGCTACGTTATTCAGCGCCTTTACCCTATTGTTGATCGGGATCGCGGCCCCAGCCACGATCAAAACCTTTGATCCCGATACCATAGGTGGCCAGATCACCTATCTGTTGGAATTATGCCGTTACGCAGTGGTCTTGTTATTTGTCTACAGTTTTCCGGACGGCCGCTTTTATCCGCATTGGACTCGCATCACCGCGGCGATCGGAGTCGTGATCATCATCGCCTTGCCGATTGTCGGATTAGATACGCGCACATGGTCTAGCGACGCGATCACCATCGGCGTATTGGCTTGGTTGATCCCGCCGATTGCCGCCCAATGGTATCGCTATCGTGTGTTATATAACCAAGATCAACGCCAACAAACCAAGTGGTTTTTATTGGGTTTTACGGTGTTGGTATTCGCTTCTTTGATCCGTGGCATCTTGACGATCGCGATCCCCGCCTTAGGTCAACCGGGGGAGATCCGACTCTTATTTCATACCTTATTTGCGATTCCGGTGGTTGATACGGTGTTATTTGCCTTGTGGCCGATCTCGATCGCCGCATCGATCTTACAATATCGCTTGTATAACGTCGATCTGGTGGTCAATCGTTCTCTTGTGTACGGTGGACTCACCTTAACGTTGTTGATCCTATTTTTTGCGGGATTTTTTGCGATCAACCTCTTGTTACGTCTGATCGGTTTACAAGATGAAACCTTGGCCTTGGTGATCGCCACCGCGATCAGCGTGGGCTTGTTTAATCCGGCCCGGTTACGCTTACAGCACTTGGTGGATCGGCGCTTTTTTAATTTGCGCTTAGACCTCAACGAATTGCAAAAACGCGCCCAAGCCTCTGCTAAAGCACACGCCGACTCGCAACGTATCGGCATTCAAACCGGAAAACAAGTAGACGATTATCAGATCGGCGACTTGATCGGTAAAGGCGGCATGGGAGAGGTGTATAAAGCGCAACATCTGCGGCTTAACCGACCGGTAGCGATCAAAACGGTGAGCGGAAGTGGATCGTTAGAGCGTTTTGAACGAGAGGCCCAGATCGTCGCTGCTTTGCAACACCCTCACATCGTTGAAGTATTTGATTATGGCGTGGTGGATGGGCAGCCGTATATGGTGATGGAATACTTAGAAGGCACTACCTTAGCCGAGTGTTTGGAACATGGCAAACTCCCGCTCCAACAAGTCCAACAGATCCTCTTAGAAGTGGCTTCCGCGTTGGATTATGCCCATGAGCGCGGCCTCGTACATCGGGACATCAAACCCAGCAACATCATGTTACAAAAACAACCTGACGGCACAGAACGGGCGATTTTAATGGATTTTGGGATCGTCAAGCTCAACACCCTTGACGGAAGCGGTAATGCCTTGACTCGCACGGGCGCGATCGGCACGTTAGAGTATTCCGCGCCGGAACAGATCATGAACTCAAAGACGGTCGATCACCGCGCAGATCTCTATGCGCTCGGCGTGACCGCCTATCAGATGCTCACCGGCAAACCGCCCTTTCATGGATCGTTGGGTGAAGTGGTTTTTGCCCATTTGCAACAACCGCCCCCGGATCCCAGTGAGGTCGTGTCCGAGATCCCGCCGAACATCGCTTACGCGGTCATGCGGGCCATGGCGAAAGACCCCGCCGATCGTTTTGCCTCCGCCGGGGAATTTGCCAAGTTGTTCGCATTTACTTAAGTTCTAACAACCGCACCGTGGAGTCCAATTGTTGTAGTTTGAGGATCGCTTCCTCACGGCTACGCACGATCATCAAACGTTTTCCGATCACATGCGTGATCGTTGCGCCTAACAAATTCACGATATTGCTATTGGTGATCAACAAACAATAACCGAGATTCGCATTGCGGTAAAAGCTCACACTCTTGGTAATCGCACCGACATCTAATGGAAATTTTTTCAGATCGGAAGCATCCAAAATGAGATGCGTATTGGGGCCATTTTGGGTGAGTTTTTCATGGGTGAGGTGATCGGTTTCTCGCAATTCATCCAGACTCACCTGTTGATGATATTGACAACAGATCACACGCTGTTCTTGCAACCAATAAATTGTGTACGGCATAGGTGTATGTCCATGTTCAAATCTTACAGCTTGTTACATCATACCCCATCTTTTAGTAACGAGGAGGTAACAGTTTTGTTACCTCCTGATTGATCTTCTGTAACACGCCGTAATGTTTAGTTCTGTGAGGCTACCTCTGGTGGAAATGGCGGGAATACCGTATCACGCGGTAAAAACTTGACCAACACGTCAAGGATCTCTTGGGGGTTTGAGGTGACTAACATCCGATTCTTGCGATGTGACGGTGCGACCACTTGAAAGGTGAGTTGGCTGACAAAGTTGATCACCCGATCACTGCTTAAGACAAATTGCCAATCATGTTTCGGGTGCGAAAATACGGTGAAGGTGGATGAGAGATATGTCAACTTTTTCGGAAAATCAGTCATCTCACGAAAATCGACGATCAATTGCATCGGTTGTGGCGCTTGATCTAAGATCGCGATCACCTCTTGATTAGTAGCAGTCATTTCGGCGGCGGTGAATACGCCCCAAATTTTGGTGTAAGCAACATGATCGGGGATATAGAGCGTGGTTTTAGAAGGCATGATCGACTCCTCTGGTGACATTGCATCAACAGGGTATTTTACCTAATTTTGACCGAGATCTCTTAGAAAATGATTGACTCCATGACCAAAATCATTAAGATTCATCCCGTATCGCCCACCACATTGTAAGGGATCTGCTATGGATAACACCCGCGAATTACCCCGCCTGTACATCGACATCTCACAACCGGGGGATGTTGGTCAATTCCATATCGTGGTGATCGACGGGGTGAAACAAACGCCGATCTGCCAAAATCGCCTGCCCGAAAATTATAACAGTCTGCAATATCTGTATACGGCGCGTTTGATCGAACGTCACAAAGGCATCGAACAAGCGGCGCAAGATTGGCAAAACAGCGATCGTTATCAAGATCTGGCACGCTATGGCCAAAAGCTCTATCAAGACTTATTCGGCAAAGATCCCACTTTCCGTAACTATGTCACCCGTGCGCCTCATTACCAAAAAGGCATCCGGATCATCTTGCGCTTGCATAGCACCGCGTCGGAATTGTGGAATATCCCTTGGGAATACATGCACGACGGCGAAAAATTTCTCGCAGTAGAGCGGAGTTGTTCGATCACCCGCACACTCACCGACATTCGTATGGAATCCAAAGAGGACACCCGTCAATTGCCTAGCCCGTTGCGGATCTTGGTGGTGATCTCCGATCCAGAAAATGCCTCACCGCTCAACCTAGATCAAGAGGTGAGTAACATCCTGAGTGCCTTAGGAGACGCGATCCAAAAAGGCACCGTTGCCGTAGATTTTGTGGAAGAAGCGTCAATGTTTAACCTCGATATTATGCTTTTGGAGCATGAATACCATATCCTGCATTATAACGGGCATGGTGGTACGACCGCGCAAGGCAGTTTTTTAGCGTTAGAGGATGAACAAGGGCAAATGCGGCCCGCGTTTATCAGCGATCTGTTGCCACGCATCCGGCAAGCCCATAGCTTACGGCTGATCGTGCTGAATGGCTGTCAGACCGGACAAATTGATGAGACTCAAGCCATGAGTGGGATCGCCACAGGCCTATTACAAGTTGTGCCGGCCGTGTTAGCGATGCAATTTTCGATCCTAGATCATAGCGCGCAAGCGTTCGCCAAAGCGTTTTATGAAGGCGTTGCCAACGGCGAAACCTTAGAGACGGCACTCCAGATCGGGCGTTTAGCGTTGCATCGTCAAAATCAAGCCTTAGCCGATTGGGGCATTCCGGCATTATATGTGCATAAAGCCAATATCCGCTTGGTGAACCCGCGTCAAACCGATACCCTACCCACCGATCCGCCGATCAAGATCGATCCCTTGCCGAATCCTGTGGCGTTTGTGGGACGGCGGGCCGAACAACGCAAGCTACGGCGGATCTTACCGAATCTCCATGTCCGCACCTTGTACCTCTGGGGCATGGCGGGTGTAGGCAAAAGTGCCTTGATCGGACGCATGTTACAGCGACCCGGCCGCAAAGGGATCTTAAAATCCGCCTTAATCCTCAATTGCGCCACAGTCAAACCCCGTGAGATCTTAGAACAGATCACAATCTGGTTATCCCCGTCTTTTCCCCAAGCGGGCGCGATCTTACGCGATCCGGCGCTCAAACCGGATGAGCGAATCGAATCGGCCGCGCCCTATGTGCAGCATGAGCGGCATATTTTGGTCTTGGATCAATTTGAGGCGTTGCTCACTGAAACACCGGATCGCGGTTGGGAGATCGCGAATCCGTCTTTACGCGCTTTTTTTGTCGCTTTGGCCCTTGCGCCTTGGTCGATTTTAACCGTGTTCGGGAGTCGCTATCGTTGGGATCTGTTGAGAGACTTGGAGGCGAATCATCATCTAGAATTACATCTCTGTACGCTGATGCCGCATGAAGTGATGATGCTGTTTTCACAACTGGAGCATTTGCGAAAGATCGAAGGGGAAAAGCTGCAACAATTGTTAAATCATATCGGCGGCCATGCCGGCACCCTCCACCTGATCAACACCGCGATCGCCAAAGATCCCCAACGCGCCCAACAATTGGATGAGCATTTTTTCGAGTCGTTAACGCGCAAATTAGAACGCGAGATCCTCACACCCGCTTTGAGCGCGTTAAGCGAAACGGAGCGCCGAGCGTTGGTTGAATTGGCGATCTTGAATCAGAATTTTTCGGTGGAACATGCCCAGATCCTGCTCAAACTCACCCGGGTTGAAGAAGCAGAGTTGATCATGGCCCGTTGGGAGGCGCTGTCTTTGGTACATTTTATGTTTGTGGATCAAATAGAGCGGCCGTGGTATTTTATGCACGATGTGGTTAAAAATTACCTCACCAATCAGATGAGCGCCGAACAAAAACGGCAACTCCATAAACGCGCCGCCGGCATGATCCAAACGATTTACGCAAAACGCGCCGAAGAACGCTATCGCGACAACCCCAAAATGCCCCCGCCGATCCGGGCCGATCTGTTCCTGAACGCACGGCAAGAGATCCGCTTGATCTTGCGTTACATCGCGCCGCATTACCGTCAACATGCGCTTAATCAGATCCTCGCTTTGCGTTATCACCTGTTAGAAGCGCGGGAGTTTGATCGGGCGGCCGCGGTGATTGAGGACATCTGGTTAGAATTGACCGAGCGTTTTAATGCGCGCCCGTTGGCCCGCGCCCTCTTAGAGGAAACGGTCAAGACGACCACCGGACTCGCCCAAACGATCGCAAAAGCCAACCTTGCCCGCATGGATGAGGCCGAAGGCCAGATTGATCGCGCCATGCAGGCTTACGAGGCCTTAGATGATGAGTTTGCCAAATTGGATGACGACTTTCAATTAGCGGCGATGCTCTCGCGTCAGGCGGCGATCCACCACCGTCGCAACCATTATCGCAAGGCGATCGAGACCGAACAAAAAGCGTTCAAACTTCGCACCGCGATCAAAAATTCAGCGGCCGTGGCCGAATCGCACACCCAATTGGCCCTGTATTACGGGGCGGCCGGCAATATGCAGCAGGCGATCCAACACGTTCAAGCGGCGGATCAACTGCTTCGCACCGTACAGAGTTACGATCAATTGGCCCAACTGCTCAAAACTTACGGTACCCTGCTGAAAAAGAACAAAAATTACGAAAGCGCCTTTAATTGCTATCGCGATGCGTATCAGATCGCGCTTGAGATCAAAAATATGCGGACGGCCGGCGAAGCCCTCTGGGAGATCAGCGAGTTGTTTTTGACGGTGAATGAGTATCAAGAGGCAGCCAAAGTCTTATTAGAATCGATTGACTTAGCAGAAGGCCTAGAGGATCATCCGGCCTTGGCGCAACGTTTGCATCGCCTCGCCTTGATTCATGAAAAGTTAGGCCACGATAAGGACGCATTGGTGATGAGTGAACGCGCAACCCGCCTAGCACAACAATACCACCTCAGCGAGTTAGCGACGATTCAAGAGGCGTATCGCCGCCATAAACGTAAAGCAAAATAGGGGCAATAGACACGATGACCGATAAACCATTTTTCAAACAACGTGATAATCTACCGGAATATCCCGCGGGGGATGAATGCCTGTTACGGGAATTGTTGCATCCGGCGCGTGATCCGGTCAAGTTGGATTACAGCATCGCCTACGCCCGCGTGGAACCTCACGGGCGCACCTTAGATCACTTTCTGCATCAATCCGAAGTCTACTATGTGATCAAAGGCGAGGGGATCATGTACTTAGATCACCAACCGTATCGGGTGGAGACGGGCCATTGTTATTACATCCCCCCGCGTTGTCGGCAATGGCTTCAAAACACCGCCGATACGGATTTTGAGTTTTTGTGCATCGTCAACCCGCCTTGGAGCGCCGAACAAGAAGAAGTGGTAGAGTAAGTTGAGGTTATCACGCGGTTAGGGTACATTTAGGGCAATCACGGCGGGGGAAAGCACAGTGGAAACAGCAAAACGTACTATCCTATATATTGAAGATGATCCGGCCAGTCGCCGTTTAGTGGAGCGCACCCTAACATTTAGTGGGTATCAAGTGTTGGTGGCCGAACGCGGTCTACAAGGCGTAGACTTGGCCCGACAACATCAACCCGATCTGATCCTGACCGACATTAATCTACCCGATTTAAGCGGACAAGAGATCGCCACCACGTTACGTCAAGAAGAACGTTTCGCCACGATCCCAATTGTGGCCTTGACCGCGCAAAGTCAAGGGAGTGCCGATTGGGAAATGGCGTTAGCGGCAGGAATCAATGGTTATTTGACCAAACCGCTCAACATTGAGGCCTTGCCGAGTCAATTGGAATACTACCTTGGTGGCGGCCGTGATCAGATCGACGCGGAGCGACTCGCCGCCGCCCAAACCAAGTACACCCGCGAAGTGGTCAAACGCTTAGAGACGCGGATTCGCGAATTGGAAAAGGTCAATCAAGACTTGATCGAAATGGACAAGATCAAAGACACCTTTATCCAGATCACCGCGCATGAACTCCGCACACCGTTGACCTTGGTCTATGGATACACTCGCTTGTTAGAGGATCACGCGCTGATCAAGGCCGTCCTCACCGCCGACTCGGATTTAAAACCGCTGTTAGCGGGCCTCACCGACTCGGTAGAGCGCTTACAGGGTTTGATCGATGAGATCGTCACCATTAGCCGGATTATGACCGATCGCATCGATCTCAAGTTGGTGCAGGTGAATACCGCGTTGGTGTTGCGAAAGGTCTTGCAAAACTTCGCCAAGGCGTTACAAGAGCGGATGATCACGGTCGAATATGATGTACAAGAATGGCCGCATGATGTGCGAGCTGATAAAGATTTGTTGCAATTGGTGATCACCAATCTGGTGAGCAACGCGATCAAATACACCCCAAACAATGGTAAGATCACGATCAAAGCCTCACATGATCTGCAACAATTTCGTTTTTCGGTGCGGGATACCGGAGTCGGTGTCCCGAAAGACAAATTGATCAAGATCTTTGATCGCTTTCATGTCACCCATGATTTTATGCTCCATAGCACCAGCAAGACCGCTTTCGGCGGGGGCGGGTTAGGCTTAGGACTCGCGATCTGTAAAGGGGTGATTGACGCGCACGGCGGTAAAATTTGGTGTGAGAGCGACGGTTATGATCCCGAAAAATGCCCGGGAAGCGTGTTCCATATCACGATGCCGATGATCTCGGTGAACGCGGGCCGACGGGTGCAAGTTTAATTAGACGACAAAGGATTTTTTATGGTGGATATTTTGTGGTTTATTCCGGGACATGGGGATGGCCCGTATCTCGGAACGGATATTGGTAAACGCATTCCTAGCCAAGAGTACCTCGCGCAATGTGCGATGGCGATCGATGGGCTGGGGTTTGACGGTGCGTTGTTACCCACTGGATTCGGCTGTGAAGACTCTTGGGTGATCGCGTCCTCCTTGATCCCCTTAACCCGCCGGATGAAGTTTTTGATCGCGTTTCGCCCCGGCAGTCTCTCCCCGACCTTAGCGGCCCGCATGGCCGCCACGTTTGATCGTTTGTCGAATGGGCGGTTATTGTTGAACATCATCACCGGCGGCGATCCGGTGGAACTCAAAGGGGACGGCACCTTTTTAAGCCATGATCAGCGCTATGAAGTCACCGATGAATTTTTGACGATCTGGCGGGCCGTGATGCAAGGTGAGACGAGTGATTTTCAAGGCCAATATGAACACGTCCAAGGCGCACGGATCAACTTCCCGCCTGTGCAGAAGCCTTATCCGCCGCTGTTCTTTGGCGGATCGTCGGATGCTGGGATCAAGGTCGCGGCCAAGCATATTGACGTATACCTGACATTATGTGAACCGCCGGACATGGTGGCGGAGAAGATCGCTAAGGTGCGTGAATATGCCGCTGAAGCGGGACGAACGTTACGCTTTGGTTTGCGTGTGCATGTGATCGCCCGCGAAACTGAAGAAGAAGCATGGGGCGCGGCAAATCAGATCATGCGTTATGTGGATGAACAAGCGATCGCCGATGCTCAAGCCAAGTTACAACGATTCGACTCGGTTGGACAAAGCCGCATGAAAAGCCTACATAACGGCAATCGGGACTCATTGGTGGTTGCGCCGAATTTATGGGCGGGGATCGGCTTGATCAACAAAGGGATCGGGACGGCGTTGGTCGGGAGTGGGGAACAAGTGGCCGATCGCCTTAAGGAATATATGGACTTAGGGATCGATACGTTTATCTTGTCTGGGTATCCACACTTAGAAGAAGCGTATCGCGTGGCGGAGCATGTCTTGCCACGTTTACGGGGCAGCGATCACGATCACATCTTGCGCCATGGCCGCCCGATGGGGGAATGGCAATAAAAGCACCGCGCGCCGTCTCGTTGAGGCGGCGCGCAGATATTCGCTAAAAGCGCTCACGATTGGCGTATAACTGCTCATAGAGCGAGGCGTTTTCATCTGCCAAAGCGCGTTGCATCTCAAACATCAAAAACATATTGAGTTCATCTTGGGCGATCGCGGCTAAATCATTTAACATTCGCAATTCATCCGGTTCTAAATGGCGCGGTTGATGATCGATGATGCACAACGCGCCGATCCGCGTCCCGTCAATGCCATGCAGTGGCACGCCTGCATAAAACCGGATGTATGGCGCGCCCAACACCAACGCGCTCTGTTTAAAGCGATCGTCTAAGAACGCATCATCCACGATCAACGGGGTTTCCATTTGGATCGCGTGCGTGCAAAACGATCCCCGGCGCGGCAATTCCCGTGAAGGCAGGCCTTCTTGGGCGACCAACCACAACCGATCCCGATCGACTAATGACAGCATCGTAATCGGCATCTGAAACATGCGCTGAGCCAAGCGGGTGATGCGCTCAAAGCGTTCTTCTGTCGGTTGATCTAAAATGCTAAGCGCTTTTAAGATCGCGAGTCGTTGTTGTTCAGTCTGGTGATTGAACATGATCTAATTTACTCCTTGTGTAACATACTTGGTTAAATAGTGGACACTATTGGTCTCAATGCAATCGTAAGCCTCTTCCACCGTGCGGGCGATCCGATAGCGATCATCGGATTGTGCGGCTAACCGCCCGATCCCCGTCAATAACACCCGTGTAAACGTGTCATCGGTGACAAACACCACCCGATACATATTCCAACGCAACAAGCGCATCACCAAATGTTGCAATTGCGAGATCAACAAATTCGGAAATCGGCTATGTTCGGGAAATTCGATCACCACCGTGTACACCTCGACCGTTTGTAATTCTCCTTCGATCTGTTTCACCGCGTCATATAAACACTCCACGCCATAAGCTTTTGGCAGTCGATACCATAAAGTGGTGCAACTCAAGTAACCCATAATAAAATCGCTTTGCTCTAATGAAAGATCGTTATGTTGCTTAATGTATCAGAATTCATACCTGATTTTATGAGTGTTAGATGAGAGGTTATGTTAACTTTATGAATAAGTGCCTGTCTAAAGGCTTAATGGATGACAGTCTCGCAAAAAGCGGCTAAAATCGAATCGTCATTTGATTAATCGAAGAGGATCACAACGCCATGACGGAACGGACACAGCAATTTACTTGGGGCGATCCGATGATCGGCGCGCAGGTCGCGCCCACCCTAAGCGGGATCGATTATTTGCGCGGCATTCAACGCGGGGATTATCCACCCGCGCCGATCGCGGTGTTGATGAATATGACTTTGAGCGAGTTAGAGGTGGGGCGGATTGTGTTTTCGGCCATGCCGGCCGAGTATCATTACAACCCGATCGGCATGGTACATGGAGGGTTCGCGGCGACGCTATTGGATTCGGCCATGGCGTGCGCGATCCAATCCACCTTGCCGCTAGGTGTGATCTACACCACCCTAGAGCTAAAGGTGAATTACGTCCGTGCGATCAGCCTAGAGACGGGCCTCGTCTACAGTGAGGGCAAGGTGATCCACGCCGGAAAACGGGTTGCCACAGCGGAAGGCCGTGTGACCGATGCGAACGGCAAACTTTACGCCCATGCGACCACGACCTGTATGGTAGTGACGGCTTAACGGGACGGTTGCCGGATCAACGCACCTTCGGTCAGCGACTCGACATAAATACACATCTGCCACGGGATCGCGATGTCGTCTACCGATGTTTCGATCTCAAGGATCGGCACGCCGCTGCCGCGAATGATCGCCAACGGGGTGGCTTCATCGCGTTCACCCATCACCATTTGCGCGCACACGCACAACTGATCGGCGATCCCGCGTTGGGTGACTTGCATCGCATTCCCGAACAGATCCAACTTGCCGCGTTCATCCTGTACGGGTTTGAATCCGGCCGAAGCGAGTGCAAGTCCCATCGTGCCGTAGCGCCCCGGCACCAGCCAGCTATCGGTCAACACGATCCCGATGTCCACCCCTAAGCGTGTCCGCAATTCACGCCGGATCGCTTGGGCCGTGGCATAGGGATCAAGCGGAAATAACACCGCCTTGCCGCTTGGGATATTCGATCGATCGATACCCGCGTTCGGGGAGAGAATCCCGTCTTTATGGGTCAACAAGAATCCCAACTGAATCCCGCCGAAGATGTGATCGGCTTCTTGTAACACCAATTGCGCCAATTGCGGGTTCATCTGATAGCGTTTGGCGATTGCCGCGCCTTCTTCGCTCACGACGATTGACTCTAAATCGACGATCCGACCCTGACTGATCGCGGCGTATTTGCTAGAGACGGCCAAGATGTCGCCGTCTTGCAAGGGGTGATCTTGAAGCGACTCCACGATCGTCTGATAGAGGTCAAAGGCGCTTTGTTTGACCGGGGCCTGTACCGGGATAATTTGTAAAATGTGTGGTGACATGCGGAAACTTTCGATCCCAAAACTGAACAATCCGCGCAATATCGTACCACACTTCGGCCAAGATGCGATCCCGATTGCGTGACTGCACGCGCATCGGGTTTTCTTTATGATGTAATCAGGTAAAATTCAATTTTCACTTGGGGAGATACCCCTAGAATCGAAGAGCAGCGTTAAGCATCGATCAAGCGGATGCAACGGAAACCGACATTGCTCAGCACATACCAAGGGTCAGCATAGTTCCGAGTCGTGGAATCGTAGCTACGTTCAATACGGTACCAAACCCCCCCCCGTAAGACACGCGTTTCATCCTTTAAAGCTAAATTCTCGCGCCCATCATCTTCACGATAAGGATAGGAAAAACCCTCATACACCGTGCTACACCATTCCCACACATGGCTGACTAAGCGCCATGCCCCGACCCAACTTTTTTCTTCTGATCTTATGATCACCGATTCGGATGTATAGTTGTTTGGCCACCAATCCTCTGTATAACGCACTCCGTTAGCGGCATATTCCCAATCGCGTTCACTTGGCAAAAGACAACCGATCGCTTGACAGAACTTCAGCGCTTCAAACCATGAGATCCCGACGACAGGGGCATCCGCCATTTCTGGATCGTGATACCAGTCAGTGATCTGGCAACCCCCATCGCTTTGCTTTGGCGGATCGCTCACCCAACCCATTTTGACCGCCACTTGCCATTGCCGATTGGTCACCGGGGTATGCGCGATCCAATACGGGCGTTGGATCGTCTGGAGATGCCTAGGTTCTTCATCAGTCGGGAATGATCGATCACTTCCCATCATAAACGATCCCACTGGGACGAGGCAAAACCCCATGTCCGGGATCGGAAAGTCAGGAAACAGGGTGACAAACGGAGTCCATTTTTTGCCTTCAAAGTGCCAAGCGCGGGCAATCTCGTTTTGGATCGTGTCATGTCTTGGTGGAGGTGGCGCGGGTTTTCGGGCAAATCCCTTCGGATCAAACAGGTCGGTGAAGAACCTTTTTCGGGGTAAATTCACGTAAATTCCCCAGCACCTGTTAAAGAAATAGGCGTTGTTAGGGCGCTGTTCGATCGCCACCAATTTTGCATATAAGCGCAATAGCTCTAGCCATTCGCGAGCGAATGACTCGTAATCGGGATCGCACCGTTTGATCAATTCGTGAAACAGCGCTTCGGCCTCGCTAAAAGCCAACCGTTCTGCATAATCACAGGCGGCATCATACTGCGCGTAAGGGGTCGGATAATCGCCGCGGCGGTTCGGATGCAGCGGGCGTGGCGCAGGCACATCTGGCGGCCAAGCGCGCTCAAACCCCTCTATTGCCTCTAAAAATTCTCCGTAGAACCCTGCACCCGTGTACCAGAGCAAGTTTATCTTTTGTAACCACGGCGGCATGAGATTCCAGTAATCGATCGTGTAACGGCCGGACTTCTCATCAACTGTGAATTGACCGGGTAACACCACTGGGATGACACCACTGGGATGATCGGCCGGTTGCGCTTGTAAGCATAGTCCAATTCGGCACGACACACCTCACTTTCCAGACTCGCACGCGAGATGAAAAACACAAACACCTCAGAGGCGCTGATCGCGTCGATGATCGCCTCCCACCAATCAGGACTGGCCGGCGGTACATCGCGTTTATCCTGCCATGGGCGAAAGCGCGGCGTGATTCCATCGGGATGTTTCAGCGCTCCGAGATCGTGGGCAATGCGATCCACTTCAGCCGCGTCGGTGCTACGATAGCTGATAAATAGTTGTCGGGTGTTCATCATGTGGATTGATCCCTGTTGGATGAGTCATCGATTGGCCGGAAGCAACGGAAGCCGGTCTCTTTTGAGCGTGCGTTTACGCCTGACCACCACCGAACCCAAGTGGGAAGAAATTGTTCTGAGTCCTTCCAAGAACCTCCGCGGGTAATTCGGTCATAGAGGCGTTGCCAGGATTGATGAGTTATTGCTGTCTCACGTCCATCGTTTTCTACATAAGGATAGGGAAATGCCTTTTCAAAGTAGCGTGTGTTACACCATTCCAATACATTACCGCTTAAGTGACACGCCCCTACCCAACTTGCACCTTGAGCGCGACTCGTGACGATGTGGGGTGCGCCGCCATTATTGCCCCTATAGACGGCTAGGTCGTGATCAAACGTATTCCCCCATGGATAGATCAAGCTTTCTACACCCCGCGCCGCATATTCCCATTCACGTTCAGTCGGTAAACGACACCCTAGCCATTGTGCGAATTTATTGGCATCGTTCCATACGATCCCCGTCACTGGAGCATTTGCCATTTGAGGGTTGTCATACCACCTATCCGAAACATTGCTTTTAGGCCTAGGGAGAGCGTTTAACTCCACCCCTAAACGCCATTGTGCATTGGTAACGGGGTATTTTGCGATCCAAAAAGGCTTCGTGATCTTTTGCTGATGAAGCGGCTTTGATAGGTTAGATGGATCTTTATTTTCACCATCATCGCTCCCCATCATGAATGATCCGACAGGGACGAGACAAAATGGCATATCCGGGATCGGAAAATCGGGAAATGTCGTGATAAACGGAGTCCAATCACGATTTTTCATGCCTTTAAAGTCCCAGGCGCGGGCGATCGCCTCTTTAATCGGATCTAACGGGGAGATCGTAGAAAAATGTGGCGGCGAAGGCAGCGGATCGGGAAGTTGGTATTTGTTAGTCGTATACCGATCCACCGTCACCTGATGCAAGGCGCGTTCAATCACCCATAAGAGGTTGCTGATTGCATCGGGATCGGCGATCGGGTGATATTGAATCCGGCGCGTTTTAAGGGTATCAGGATACTCACACGGGATGAGCATCAACGGGATGATCGGCTTACGGAGTGTGAGGGCATACTCAATTTCCGCACGACAATAGACTGACTCAACAGAGCGTGGAGTCAAAATATACAAGAGACACTCACTCGCTTTTAATTCAGCTAAGATCGCCTCCCACCAATCACTAGACGGCACAACACGCCGATCTAACCAGACGGTATGATGTGGGTTTAAGGCGTGGGCCAAAGCGTGAACCCATTCTTGATCATCGCTAGAGTAGCTAATAAACAATTTCATTGAAGTGAACCACTGACTGACTAACCCGATGATGCGATCATTATGCCATTGATCCGATCGATCTGCTATCAAGAGTGCGTCATTTGGGGTTTCAAAAGACACGGGCTGAAAAAGTGGACATTTGTTACGACTTTTTCGCTCATCTGTGCTATGATCCACTCCACATGACCAATGATACCACCAGAGAGGGCATCCAATGACCTAATCAACCGCATCTAACTTTATTTTTGGGCTTCCCATATAAATCTTACCATTTAGATTATGATGCGGCCGCTAAAAAAAGTTTTTTTCTACTCACCGCCGCACTTGCTGCCATTCGGATTCACAATCGCGAGTCCGATCACCCGTCCAAAGCATTGACCCAGTTTGTCAGCTTAGGCGGGCCGGGTTATGATCGGCGAAATGGTTTAGACGAGGACACGCTCATGTTGCGATTTTGGTTTTGGATGTTGGCCCTAGCCCTGATGACGACGCAAGCGCAAACCCCGACTCCACCGGAGACCCTAACCCGTGCGATCGAGGCCCTGAACGCCCAATTAGGCACACGTTACCTTTCAGCGGATTTTAGCGCGATCACTTGGACGGAGATGCAATTTTCTGATAGTAGCTTAGGTTGTCCGCAACCGGGCTTGATGTATTTGCAGGTGATCACACCCGGCTATCAGTTCACACTCACCGTAGACGGCAAGAGTTATGATGTGCGAACCAATCGACAGGGGACGACGGCGGTCGTCTGTGGCGCGCCCGCCCTTGGCAATCCCAACACGATCAATCCCAGCACCGTCACCCGCTTGATCGACGCGGGTCAATTAGGTATTGCGGAACCGCTGATCGGAAATCTCGCTTGGGCCGGACAAACCTTGATCTTAGCCCGTGATCCCAACGGAATTTTACTCTATCCCACAGGAACGGAGACCACGCTACCAGAGGTGATCGCACCTGAAACCGCGATCCGTGTGCTTGCGACTTTCACCGATGAGCAAGATCGCGTTTATCTTGCTTTTGGCACAACGGACGGCACGATCAGCTATCAGCTCATCACCCCTGTCAGCGAGAAGCCGATCTCTTGGCAAACGGAGCAGCCGATCCACGTCTTGGCCTTAGGGACAAACCTGATCGCATCCGGCACCAGCAGCGGGGTACAATTGTGGGATCCGACGACAGGCGATCTGTTGGGTGAGATCCCCACGCCGTTTGAAGTCACCGCGTTGGCGTTGAGCGAACAAGCGGGCGAATTGAGCCTAGCGATCGGCTTGATCACCGGCGCTATCGAACGCTATCAAGTCACCTTTGAACCAGAGATCACGATCGAAGCGCTTGAGCCACTTGAAGGCCATGAGCAAGCGATTAGCGATCTCGCTTTTGCCCTTGACGGTGCGATTCTGGTATCTGGTAGTTCGGACGGTACGGCTCGCGTCTGGGATCTGTTAGGCTTCATTTCGCCTGTGGTGTTATCCACACCCGAAAACACGCCAATGAACCAGATCGCGATCAATTATGCGGGGGATCTCTTGTTATTAGGGGACGATTCGGGGCAGATTCATGTGTGGAGTTTGATTGCGCCGTCCGATCCACAATTGATCCAGACGTTTCCCGCGCATGGCGTGGCGATCGTCGGATTGGCCTTTGCGCCGGATGACACCTTGATTGTATCAGGCGGATCAGACGGCATCATCCGGTTATGGGGATTAGGGGCGAGCGTGGAACAAGGGGCGATCACCCGTTAAAGAAATCAGGCGGAAAGATCTTGCCGGGGTTTAAGATGCGATTCGGGTCAAGCGTTTGTTTGATCGCCCACATCACCGCTAACGCTTGACCGTGTTCGGCCTGCATGTATTTTGCCTTGCCGATCCCGACTCCATGTTCCCCCGTGCAAGTCCCGCCGAGTTCGATCGCTTTTAACACAATGCGATCGTTGACCTGCATGGCCCGGTCATATTCATGTGCATCTCCGAACGGAAATTCAACGTGAATGTTACCGTCTCCGGCATGGCCTTTCATATAAGCGGGGACATCATGTTCAGCCAATTGCGCTTCGATATAGGCGATCAGGACGGGGTAAGCGCTTAATGGCACGGACACATCATCGATCACAAACGTCTTACCCGGATGCACCCGCACTAAGGTTTCAAAGGCGTGATGACGCGCCTGCCAGAGCTTGGCACGCTCCGCATGATCGGTGGTGGCCCGAAAACCCGTTGCGCCCTGATCGTTGCAGATCTGGAGTAATTCTTGTAAGCCATACTCTAGTGTTTCGCGATGTGTGGCATGAAATTCCATGAACAGCGTTGGTTTTTCCTCAAGGTTGACTCCGGCGTGATCGCGCAAGATCGCGCATTGTTTCGGGTCAATAAATTCGAGGGCGGCCGGGTCAAGCCCACTCGCTTTGATCGCAACCACGGTTTCGATCGCCGCGCTAATCGTTGGGAACGAGGCGACCACCGCGCTCATCAGTTGGGGGAGCGGCACAAGTTTAAGTGTCGCTTCGGTGATGATGCCAAGTGTGCCTTCACTGCCCACAAACAAATGCAGCAGGTCATATCCGGCGGATTGTTTGATCGAACGCGATCCGACATGGATCAAGCGCCCATCCGCCAAGGCCACTTGCATCCGTAACACGTTATCCTTGCTTGCACCATATTTCACGGTGCGAATCCCGGCCGCATTATTGGCTAACATCCCGCCGATCGTCGCATTTGCGCCCGGATCGGGGGGAAAAAACAAGCCAAAGCGGGCCAATTCGCGGTTGAGGTCTTTATGTCCGATCCCCGGTTCCACCGTCACTTGAAAATCATCATGATGCACTTTGATGATGCGCGTCATGCGCTCTAATGAAAGTGTGATCCCGCCATATTGTGGGATCGGGTTGCCTTCTAACGATGTGCCGACCCCCCATGGGGTGATCGGAATACAGCGTTGATTGGCATAACGCAAGATCTCCGCCACTTGCAGCGCTGTTTGTGGGAATAAGATCACTTCGGCCAGCTTGGCCGCGTGTTGAGATTGATCTTTCGCCCGCAAGAGCCGATCCGCATGGGTCGTGGTCAACTGATCAGGGCCGACGATCTCCGTTAAAACGTTGATGTCGTTCGGGGTGATCGGGGAATAGGTCATGGTGTGATCCTTCCGTCTATGTCAGCTGATGTTTAACATTAAAGCGCCTCATGAGCAACTTTGCGCTTAGCGATCAACGCCTTGTAAAAGGCAAGTAACGCGGTGTCTTGTTCTGTACCCCACCGCATCGGGAGGCGACTCACATCCAATCCGAATCCGTCGTTTTTGCCTTCGGTTTGTGTGAGTCCGACTTCCGTACCGTAGTAGATAATCGGCGGGTGTGGGAGCGCCATTTGTCGGATCGCGGCGCGTTTCAGCGCGTCTTGATCGCCTTTTGCGGCGTATAAAAAGCGATCCATATCGTGATTGTCCAAAAAGGTCGGTAGGACAAACGAGTCCGGAAAATAACGTTGATGACGCGCACTAAATTGATCGAATTGCGCTTCACTCCAGATCCCGTAAGCGAAGGTGTTACGGAATGCATCTTCTAGGTGAAAATCCAACAGGCCGTCTAAGCGTCCGATATACTGACGCAAGACATCGGGGGCCTCAACAATCTCACCGAAGCAGAACGCATCCGCTTTTTCGGTCTTTACGGCGCGTTGAAAATGCGTCCAGAAGGCGGGGCCGGGGCCATTGGCATGATCAAGGCGATACCCGTCTACATCAAATTCCCGTAGCCAATAACGCGCCACGTCTAGCATATAATCGCGTGCGTCGGGATGTTGCAAGTTGAGATACGGCATATTCGCCACGCCGAAAAAGGTCTTATAACCGATCGGTTCGCGTGGATCAAACACAAACCAATCGCGATAGGGACTAGCCGGATCATTCAAGGCCGCCTGAAAGATCGGATGTTCACTCGAAATATGATTACATACCAGATCTAGGATTACCCGTATGCCGCGTGCGTGAGCCGCGCTGATCAAGGCACGCATCGCCTCATCTCCGCCGAGTCGCGCTTCGACATGATAGTAATCGGTGATGTCATAGCCATGATAACTCGGACTGACAAACGTCGGTGTGAGCCACAGACAATCGATCCCCAAATCCTGCAAATAATCCAGTTGATCGCGCACGCCCCATAGCGTCCCCCCGTGAAAATCGGTGAGCGAACGCGCTCCCGACCAGTTGCGTCCCTCGCCCGGATAAAAGCGATCCACAAACACCTGATAGATCACACTTTGTTTCACCCAATGCGGGGTTTGATAGCGATCCACCGAATAATTGAACACATCGCCCGCGAATGCTTGGGGTGCGGGATCGGGTGGCACAGGTTCACCGCGAAAAAAAGCGGCTGCGGCGCGTTCAGTGGTCGCCTTAAATTCTGGGTAATCGCCATAGACTTCGATCGTCGCTGACCACGCGCTAATCCGGTATGTGACCAGAGTATGTTCTCCTTGCGCGGGTAGGATGCCTTGCCAGATCGCGATGTAACCCCATGCCAACGTATCCCACACATAATCGACTAAGGTGAGCGGCAGTGCAGTGCCTTGTGTGGCGATTCCGCGTGATCCTTTGGGAATGCTGCCGTCGGTGGTGTAATAGACCGTCACTTGTTCCGCGGGGACATCCTGCCCAACGCGCACGGTAATCAACACCGGTTCTTCTGGCAGTGGATCCCGCGGGGCGATCTCAAACTGATGTTGCACACCGCGTCGCATCACCCGATGATGTACCAGTTTTAGCTCATCGGTGGCCAAGGTGCCGAATACAAAATCCATCGTCTTTATCCTTCCTATCCATCCCGCGGGGATTGTAACGCATTTGACCGGAATCGGGGGGAATCGACAAAAAAACCCTTGTCGGGTGACAAGGGTTGAAGTGCGGAGCAGACGGGGATCGAACCCGCGATCTTTGCCTTGACAGGGCAATATGTTAACCGCTACACCACTGCTCCATCCGCATTTGATAGAAAACAGTTTACTTGAGAGCCGTTCCCTTGTCAAGGGTGACGTTCAAGACACTTACGGTTAACCCGCCTAAGCATTA
>JALOOG010000098.1 GCA_025454525.1 Anaerolineae bacterium
AGATCGGAGTAGAACCAGCGACACTCATACTCCCTAAGGTCAGCATCCACGCATAAGCCAAGGCCAGCACCAACAAATACCGCTCCATGCGGTCGGGATAAGGAAACCATCAAGACCCCGATCTTATCTCCCAATTTTGTCTCGTACACTAGCAGGATCGGGCGGGAAAAGTCACAAGACCTCCACACCCATTTGATCCACAACTCAAATGCCAAGCCCAAATCGAAATTCCGATTGCTGACCCAACGCTTAAAGCGTTTGTTGAGTGTTTCAACCCGCCCCACCCAGCACAATTCTTCCGCAATCCGTGTCAAACTCGCGTGGCGTGCGAGGATGACCCCAAAACTCAGTAAGGCCAGTCCTACCACTTGCCACTTCCCTAAGTCGCAAAGTGCTTGACCCCCTTCATTTTGAGTTCATCCTTCGGTTCTCGCTATCTTGGTGGACCTAACTCTGAACCCTTTTTTTTCAAACCTTCCCCCCCAAAACTGCCCCCTGTCAGCCATTGGGGGGGATGCGTCTGAGGTTATTGAGATACTAGGGAAAGGGCTGTTATCAGCTGTTAAATTTTATTTGTCACCCTTGGTGAGCTTCGCTTACAATTCGTTCCCCAACCCTAGGCTGGGGAAGCGGTTTGCATGGGGTGGGGAGGTGTATCTCTATGGATAGGGTTTTTTTTGAGATTATTGAAAAAATTGAGACCGTTATGAAATAGGATTTGTGAGGGTCTAGCGATCAAAAATTAGGCTGAATCAGGATTTCAGCGGAATATCGGCTTTATGATCCCTTCCTAAGCGTGAACGCGCTTAGGAAAGGATCGGGTTACGCCAAAGGGGAAACTTACTTGGTCGCCGCGCCGTCACGACGGTATTCACCGGAACTGTAGACATACACAGGTGTTCCCACACCGTCGACATTGCCACGCGACATCCACTCGAATAACCACCGGGCATCGCTAATGCTCAAATTGACGCACCCGCGACTCCGCCGATACCCAAAGTTTTCATGCCAATAAGTGCCATGTAAGCTGATCGAGTCGTCAAAGTACATCACCCACGGCACGCTTTGCAGATCCCACCCGTTGGGAGCGCCCGCCGCACCACTCATGCGATCGCGTGGCAAGGCGGCCCAAATCTCGAATAGGCCTTCATTCGTCTCCGTACCGGGGAGGCCGGATGAGATCAAGGTGGCAAACACGGGCGTGTCATTTTCCCACGCGATCAACGCTTGTTCATACAGATCCACTGAGATCCAACGGCCTTCCACCCCTTCAGGGCGATCCACGCGCAGCGGTTTTGAGACCAAGCGCTGTTCGATCCATTGATCCGGCCCGACCATATACCAACGCCAACCGGCTTCATCATAAGCTTCGGCGAAAATGTTGACGCGATCGAATCGGAACAACAAGCGACCGTTGTCGGAGTCTTGCGGCCCACCGGGGTAAGCGGAAGTAAACAACATGCCTAATGACCAGGCAAAGGTGTTTTCGAGTCCGTCCAATAAACGCACCCCTTTAAACTCCGAGGCGGGGACATAACGCACATCTGCGGTACGCATCCATTCGCCCGACTCGATCTTGACCCAATCGGGTGTTGAGGTGCTGTCTAAGACGTTCACAAAGTTAAAGCCGAGTCCAAAATTGCGAACGATCGTGCCGTTAGGCGCATCAAACACGGGGGCTTGGGTGGTTTCGACTTTCCAAAAGCTGTAACTACTCAAGGTATAACCGTCGCGAGCGATCTCTAAGACATTCGGCTCTGGATAGACTTCCATGAGTTCGCGACACGCTTGGCTCACCGGATTCAACTGCTCACACACGCTAAAATCGTATTGAGCGCGCACTAAAAAAACGGATAACATGAGGGTGATTAGAACGCTGATCCAACGCGCTTTAAACATCCGTGATCTTCTCCTTACGTAAACATCTCCCTGATGATAGCATAAGTGTCAAGAGATGAGCAGACGCGAATCCGACGATTGACCACCGTTTAAGCAACGATAGCGATAGCAATAGCGACATAGGCGTATGGGAACTTTATATATTGTACCGACTCCAATCGGAAACTTAGAGGACATCACGTTACGGGCGTTGCGCGTGCTAAAAGAGGTACGCTTGATCGCTGCTGAAGACACCCGTACCAGCCGTGTCTTATTGCAACATTACACGATCACGACTCCGCTCACCAGCTATCATGAACACAATAAGCTGGATAAGTTGGCGGCGATTTTTGAGGCCTTAGCACAAGGCGATGTGGCATTGATCTCGGACGCGGGGACACCAGGGATTTCGGATCCGGGGTATGAGTTGATCCAAGCGGCCATTGAACATGGGATTCGGGTGGAGCCCTTACCGGGGGCCAATGCCGTGATCCCCGCTTTAGTGGGATCGGGCTTGCCGTCGGATCGATTTTTGTATCTGGGATTCGCTCCGCGTAAACAGCTGATCGCTTATTGGCAAGGGTTGGCGCAAGAACGGGCGACGATGATCGTCTATGAAAGCCCACATCGTCTGATCGAGACCCTAGAAGCCTTGCAACACACGCTAGGGGAGGCGCGTCAAGTGTGTGTGGCGCGGGAATTATCGAAAAAATTTGAGGAATTTCAACGGGGGGCGATCGGCGCTGTTTTGCGGTATTATCAGGAACATCCACCACGGGGCGAGATCACGTTGGTGATCGCGGGCGCACCAGAGGTGATCGCTGTATGGGATGAGGCTCGAATCCGCGAGGCCCTACACACACGCTTAGCCGAAGGCGAGTCGCTCTCACAGGCCGCTAAAGCTGTGGCCCGCGAGTCCGGCTGGGAAAAACGCACGATCTACGCGCTCGCTCAAACTGATGAGTAGTCAAGGGATTGTATGAGCATCCTCACCCCCTATCCGATCCGTGCCACTTTGACGGAACAACCGTATGTCGTGATCCGCGCCGATCAATTCACGATTGCCCCAGAATTAGCGACGGATTATCACGCATTGCGCGCCGCTTATGCGGATCTGCCTGCGGATGATTATCTACCCGATGGGGGCAAATATCGTTTTCGGCGCTTTGGACGCTATCGCTATCAACCGGATTCGGGTCACTTGGAACGCCTACCGCATCGCGATTATTTTCAAGATCAGCTGATCAATCCGGTGACCGGAGGGATCGTGCGAAAATTTGCCCCGCTGACCGATGCCCTGTTTGAGAATCGTTTTTTGCAAGCGATGATCCGATTCAACCTCGATCATGTGCCGGATACGTCACTCACCGCTTGGGAAGTGGATGTGCATTTGATCCGCGTGATCACAAAAGCGGGGATGGCCGGTGAACCTACCCCTGAAGGCATTCATCAAGATGGGGCGGAGTGGGTGACGGTGCATCTGATGGCCTTAGAAAATGCCCAAGGCGGGGATGTGACGATCTACGATGATCAAAAGCAGCCGATCGAAACCTTTCGCTTGCTGCATGTGATGGACTCGTACCTGTTTCGTGATCCGATCGTGTGGCATGGTGCGACCCCGATCCAACCGATTGATCCAAGTCGGATCGGGGTTCGTAGCATTCTAACGTTTGATTACCATGCGTTGGGTTAGCGGTTGTTCATCGCATCGCGATTGATGTGTTGTTCAGCGAGGGCGGTCAATTTGCGATCGGTGGCTTCTTCTTCGCTCAAATTGGCTTTGAGCAGTTGGGCCGCGTCATCTTCCCCCAACAATTGAGCAAAAGAGGCTAAGGTGCCATAAGCGGCGATCTCGTAATGCTCCACCCGTTGGGCGGCCGTGATCAACGCGGCATCTTTGACGGCCGGCGCGGCGCGCTCACTCATGGTCTCTTGGCCTTCGGCCACGATACCTTGCATCGCTTTACAGGTCTTGCCGTTCGGTTTTTCACCCAAGGCGGAGAAGATCTGCTCTAAGCGTTTGAGCTGATTATGGGTCTCGCTCAA
Source organism: Anaerolineae bacterium (assembly GCA_025454525.1). GTDB lineage: Bacteria > Chloroflexota > Anaerolineae > Aggregatilineales > Phototrophicaceae > JALOOG01. Next base: position 3,925 of record JALOOG010000098.1, read on the forward strand.
GTGTAGGTTAAACGCTTGTTTGAGATCAGGGGCCGTGGCTGCTTCGGCCATTTTGGGCAACGCTTGGGTAATTTGTTGTTCGGCGCTATACGCATCGCTCAATTGATCCAGATACAGATCGCGTAAGGTTTCCAATTTTGTCACAGTTCACTCCTCGTCATTTGATGACCTTTATCTCAAAGTTTATAACGGTCGTATGAGCAAAGTGAGAAGGTCAACCTAGAAGCGGGTGAGCAGTGCGCTATTTATCCTCGTAAGACAAGCCACTTAATTCATAGGCGGTTGCGGTGCGTTTACGTCCCTTGACGCGCACCTCTCCCAACGGGCGCGCTTGTGCCAACGCCCCTAAGCGCTTGATCACCGACTCTTCCACCAAAATTTGCCCCGGTGCGGCGTATTCTTGCAGGCGCTTGGCCAAGTTGACGACATCGCCGACGGCGGTGTAATTCATCGCACGTTCCGTGCCGATGTAACCGACCACCGCTTCCCCAACATGCACCCCGATACTATAGGTGAGGCGATGTCCGTGTTGGGATTGGACTTCATTGGCGGCCTTGATCAAGGCCAAGGCGGCATCCGCGGCCCGATGCACATGATCGGCTTGGGCTTGTGGCGCGTTGAACACGGCCATAAGTCCGTCACCGGTGTATTTATCCAAGGTGCCTTCCCACGCTAAGATGACCTCGGCGGCGATGCTCAAATAATGATTCAGCCCTTCGATCACTTTTTCGGGGTTTTCTTCTTCGCTCCAAGTGGTATAACCACGAATATCAGCGAATAAGACGGTGATCTCTTGACGTTTGCCGCCTAATTGCAGGGATTCTGGTTTGCTCAAGGCTTGCGAGACGATCGGTGGGGGGACAAAGCGCTCAAAGGTATCGCGCATCCGCTCGCGTTCTTCGTCTTGGGTGTTTTGCAAGGCCTCGTAATTGCGGGCATTTTCGATCGCGATCGCGGCGTAATCGCCCAAGGCGCTTAACAAGGCCGCGTCGTGATTGGTAAAGATCGGTTTGCCGATCACCACATTTCGCACCCCTAACGCACCGATCACCTTGTCCTTGATGATCAACGGGGTGTAAGCGGCGGAGGTGGGCATTGGGTTGAGCTTCAAGCGGAATTTTTCGGGATCGATCACCGCGGATTGACGGGTCTTGATGATGTGAGCGGCGATCACATCGCGGATCTCCTCATTCATCGGTTTGGCTCGGCCGGCGTTGTGGCGGCGGGCCGAACGGCACATCAATTTTTCATCCTCTAGCAACAGCAGATAGGCCTCATCCGCATTGGTGATCTGGGCAGAAGCTTCGACAATGCGCGGTAACAGCTGATTCATGTTGATCATGGCGGTCACGCTTTTGCCGATGCTATACAACACGTTTAGCTCTTGTACCCGATTTTGGAGTTCCTGATTGGCTTGGATCAAGCGGCGGGTGAGGGCCTCTTTTTCACGGGTGAGGTTGATCCGCGTGAGGGTGTTTTCGACAATTTTGAGCATTTCTTCCGGATAAAACGGTTTGCGGATGTAATCTTGCGCGCCCATGCGATGCACTTCTACGGCGATGTCTTCGGAACCATGCGCGGTCATAAAGATCACCGGAATTTCGATGCGGTGTTCATAGAGATATTCTAAAACCGCACGGCCATCCATGCGCGGCATGTTCATGTCTAGGAGGATCAGATCGGGTTTATAGCGCAAGGCCATTTTTAACCCTTCTTCTCCGTCTTTAGCAGTGAGGGTGTTGTAGCCTTCTGGCTCTAACACGTATTTCACCACAAATTCTCGATTTTCTTCGGTATCGTCAATGATTAAGATAGTTTCATTTGCCAAGAGAACGCCTCACGATCTGTCCCTAGCATTATAATCCGCTTTTGGCAATTGCGACAAACGGACTCTTCTCCCACATTGATCAACGCGCTATTTCGCCTCTAAGTGGAGATGAAAGGCGTTTGGGTTGCCATATAGTATTATTTCGCTTATAGTTGTCTTGTTAAATTCGGTTTTTTGAAAATCTATCGATTTAGTGATCGAAAATGAGTGAAACACTCCTTGTTGCAACGCTTGGTGCTGAACCCCAAGTGGTTACGCTCACCTTAGATGCCTTAATAGCCCGTGGGATTGTCATAAACCGTGTGGTGATTGTTCATACGAATCCACAATTACCACCTATTGATGATTCCCTAAAAGCGCTTCATCAAGTATTCGTCATTGAACGTCATTATCAAGACATTTTGTACGTCCCTCATCCCTTAACCGACTCGCAAGAAATTTTGTCGGATGTTACCACACCGCATCAAATTGAAGCCGCTTTTAGCAGTCTCTATGCACTTCTCAAACATCACAAGGCAGCGGGCAATGCTATTCATCTGTGTATAGCGGGGGGCAGAAAAACCATGACGATCTTTGCATTATCGGTGGCGCAGGCGATCCTAACTACTCAGGATGCGGTTTGGCATCTTGTCAGTTCATCTAAGATGCTTCAAACAAAAGCCATGCACGCGAATAATCCGACCGATGTGCAGCTTATTCGGGTTCCGTTTGTGAATCTAAGTGCTGAAAATAGTGTTTCTCCGCAAAAGTTTTTACAAACCCTTACGTCTGCCGAACGGGAGATCGTTGAGCTTTTAGTGCGTGAAGGATTACCGAATGCACTACTCGCACAACGATTAGGGAAAAGCCCTAAAACCATAGCCAACCAATTGACCGGGATCTATCTCAAACTACAGACGTATTTCGGATTACCTCACCCCCCAGATCGGGCGATGCTTTTAATATTGTTAGGAAAAAGTTCCTAAAATTTTGGGATGATTATCAGATTGACAAATCATCCAGTCATAAATTAACATAAAGTTTATAGAGAAGGGGAAATTGTTTGCAAAACTCACCGTCACCTAATCAGTTGGCCGCAGTAGCGGGTCTATTGCATGACATCGGTAAATTCTGGCAACGCACGGAAAAGCGTGGTGTTGATGAGGTTCATCGGGATTTTGATCAAGGAAAATATGGTGGCAACGGCGCATACGCAACTTATAGTGCGGCGTTTGTTAAGCAATTTGTGCCTAAAACATTTCAACATATGAGTGACGCAATACTTTCGCACCAAAATCCACAAGATGAACATGCGCGTAGATTGGCGTTAGCAGATCGATTCGCGGCAGCCCATGAACATCAAAAATCAACGCATCAGCATCCTGAAGCACTTATTTCTATTTTTTCAACCCTTGGGACAAAACCGATTGAACGGTTTTATGTTCGGCCGCGTCCGCTTGAACTTGGATCAAAGGCCCTTTTTCCAACGAACGAGGTCGCTGTGGGACAAAATGCGTATCAAGGCCTTTGGCAAGCCTTTATCCAAGAGGTACAGCAATTATCCGATGAAACAGATGCAGCGATCTATCTAGAAGCGTTGCAAGGGCTTATGCAGCGGTATTGCTGGGGTATTCCGGCAACGGATTATGGCGGTGAACCCGATATTTCTCTGTATGATCACAGTCGTGTTACCGCAGCTTTGGCCGCTTGTTTGAGCCATATTGACGATCTAAGCTTGGGGCGGTTATTAAAGGGGTGGGATGCAACCCCAATCGCCACTTTTATTGAAGGCGATATATCGGGGATTCAGCGCTTCATCTATACCGTGCCGACCAATGGCGCGGCACGCCAACTTAGGGCAAGATCGTTTTATCTGCAACTATTGACCGATGCCGTCGCACGGTTCATCTTGAAAAAATTTGAGATGCCGCCCACCAACCTCATTTATAGCGGAGGTGGACGTTTTTACTTACTGCTTCCGGCTCACCTTCACCCAGATTTACAGTCCGTTCAAGAACAGTTGGACGCGGTGCTACTCAAACATCATGACGGTGATTTATACCTCGCATTAGGTCAAACTAAACTGAATGCCCAAGATTTTAAACCAGAAAAATTTCAACAAAAGTGGGTTGAAGTTGGGCAATCTACCGCTCAAAACAAGCGTAGGCGTTTTGGGCAAATGTCACCTTCCAATTTATTTAATCAGATTTTTGAGCCGCGTGGCTATTATGGTGATCATGAATTTAGCAAGCGCCGCGATGACCGTGAAAATCCTTCAAATGAGGATGATTGGGAGTCTACGTCTGCTTTTGGCACATCGTTGGATGATTTTGGAAGGGCGCTCTCAAAAGCCAACTTTATCGTTTTGGGTGAAGTGAAGCCACAATTGCAGATGCAAGGATCATTTGAGGCGGTTTTGAATGAATTGGGTCAAGCGGTAGCGCTACTGGACAATTCTGGAAAACGGATCTTCCCTCATGATAAGCCATTACTTGAAAAAGCGATTGTACTGGGAATACAGCATCCGCCTGATAAGGCCATGTTGGAGCAGATACGCGCACATTTCAAATGTCCGCTTGTCGGCCGGGTTCGTTACACCGTCAATGTTGTTGCGAAAAACAACGAGGATATGACAGCGGACTTTAGCGAATTGCAACAATCCGCGCAGGGACTTAAACGCTTTGGGGTTTTGCGAATGGATGTGGATAACTTGGGTCAGCTGTTCGCAAGCGGATTTCGTGGCAAAGACGGCCAATCACGGGCTTCTCTGGCGCGTGTCGCCAGTTTGAGCTTTGCCCTAAGCCTTTACTTTGAGGGTTATGTGGGTGAGCTTTGCCGAAAGATGAATGAGGCATGTAGAAGCGAGAGCAAAAACGAGAACGAGAAAAAGATCGAAGCGGTCTACACGGTGTATTCCGGAGGGGATGATCTTTTTATTGCGGGTAGATGGGATAAATTGCCTGAACTTGCTGAACAAATCCACGATCAATTTAAAGAGTATGCTTGCAATAACCCCGAAGTGCATATCAGTGCCGGTATCACGTTACATAGCGGCAAATATCCGCTCTATCGCGCCGCGGAAGAAGCCAGCGAGGCCCTAGAAGCAGCCAAGAACTTACCCGGTAAGGACGGCATCTGTTTCTTAGGGCAACCGATTAAATGGCAACAGTGGCCGGATGTCTTGAACCTTCGAGATACTTTGCGCCGGTTGATCAACACCGGTAACGTGAAGCGTAGTTTGCTTCAAACCCTGTTACAGCTTCATGCCGATTATGAAGCGACCTTAGGAGAAACACGCAATACGCGAACTGGTGAAGGACAGTTGCCCTACGGGCCTTGGTTATGGCGTAGCGCGTATCAATTCGCACGCCTTGCTGAACGTTCGGGTGGGTCAAAAGAGGATATTAATGCGTTATATTCTAAGTTGAAGAAAGACAATTTTAAGGGTATTGCCCTAACCGGAATGACGGCACGTTGGGTTGATGCCCTAACTCGTAAAGAACGATCATAATGAGGAGGAACAATGAGTAACTATAGACCACAGAGACCGGGACAACACCAACAAGCCCAACAGAATAAGATTGAACTTCCACCGAATAGTGATTTAAACACGATCATTGCAGGCGATCCTGTTACGAGTGCCAAGTTAACCAACGAATGGGCAGAAAAAATTGGTAAGGCACTCAAACAAGACCTCAAAGCCGCGCAAATCCGTAACATCTTTGGCAAGGTACGCCAGATTGAGATGTATTGGTCAACCACTGAAACTCAAGATAGAACAGCCCTACGCGATCTGATCCTACTCAAACCCAAATTACGCTACCAAGCAGAACGCAAAGGAGAGGTTAAAGACTTGGCAAAATTACTTTCTGATCTGATTGACTTGGTTGATAACCGTGACAAATTTCAGCGTTTTGTCGATTTTTTTGAAGCAATTCTCGCTTATCACAAAGCCGAAGGGGGGCAATAAAAATGAATGATCATAAAAAACTTCAACTTGAAGGACGGGTATTCATCACAGGAATTATCGTAGCCAAAAGCGGCCTGCACATTGGTGGTTCAGGGGGGTCTTTTTCGATTGGTGGGAATGATAATCCGGTGATTGTTAATCCCATGAACGGCGAACCTTATATCCCCGGTTCATCCTTGCGCGGAAAAATGCGTTCGTTGACAGAGAAATATATGGGAGTAAAGCTTGTTCGACACGCTAATATCACGATGCACACAGCGGAGAATGAGGAAGATTACAAGGAGTCTCCAATTGCCAATATCTATGGCGTGCCAGCACAAGATTTTAATCTGCCTTCTCGTTTGATCGTGCGGGATGTGATGTTAACTTCGGCTTCGCGTGAACAGCTGCTCAAAGCCCGAACCGATTTGCCGTTTACCGAAGTTAAAACGGAAGTGTCGATTGATCGCATCACCTCACAAGCGAATCCGCGCTCCTTAGAACGGGTACCGGCCGGGGCGGAGTTCGGCCCGATGGAAATGGTCTACAACCTTTATATTCGGCAAGATGTGGACTGGTTCAGCGTGCTGGTCGATGGGATGACCCTGTTAGAAGACGATTATCTCGGTGGGAGCGGATCGCGGGGGAGTGGTAAGGTGGCGTTCAAAGACTTGACGATCACGATCAAGCCAAAAAATGATTACCGTAATCCCCAACCTGTTCAGGGTAATTATGATACATTACGGGATTTCTCGAACGACTTAGAGAACATATTGAAAGAAATAAAACAACGATTGTTCCAGAGTTAATGCGATGGCTCATAAAGCTTACAAATTCACTTTCAAAACTGGATTACATCCAGGGCGTGAAGGGTTGGCCTTGGAATCGAGTGGTGAAACGTTCCCTTCGGATTCGCTCTTTTCGGCGATCATCTCTGAACTGGCCGTGCTTGATCCGAAATTAGTGCCGGAAATACTGGCGGCGTTCAACCAAAGTGAGCCGCCCTTCCGGTTATCGTCGCTGTATCCGATCCTCGGAGATTTGCCGCTGTTTCCGATGCCGCGCCTGCAATTGCAGTATACCGCCCGGGAAGGTCAGCATTCCGTCAAACTATTCAAGAAACTGGCTTATGTATCACCTATAATCCTCCGGCGCATCCTCACTCACCAAAACATTGACGACTGGTTGCCTAACGAGGCTAATCCAGAGAGCAGTCGCGGACGGTTTTTGCAAGGCGGGGCGGTGTGGATCGATGCTGATGAAGTCGTACAATTACCCCCTCGCTTCCAAAATCTATCGGTTAATCAGATGAAGGAGGCTAAATTCTGGAGCATCGGCACTGTTTCGCGAGTGACGATCGATCGGATCACCAACGAAAGCAATATCTATCAGGTGGGGCGGACGTTCTTTGCCTCTGAGTGCGGATTATGGCTCTTGGCGGATATTCATCAGTATGAAGACGCACTAGTTGAAGTGTTATATCATCTGGGAGATACCGGAATCGGTGGAGAACGCTCGGCGGGATATGGGAGTTTTGAGTTGTATTCAATCCCAGTGCCGGAAATACCGCTTGCCAGCCACGGCCCCCAAGCTATGACGCTCTCGCGTTACAATCCGACACTTGAAGAATTAAATCAAGGTGTGCTTGGCGAAAATGCCGCTTATGAGTTGGTCGATATCGGCGGGTGGTTTAGTGCGATTGGTGCGGCCGGGCAGCGGCGTAAACGGATTCGTTTTATTGAGGCGGGATCCATCTTAGACTTGCGACAGACTCCAACCGTGACTGGTCGCCTTGTGGATGTACGTCCGCCGAATGATCTACCGGGATCACCGCGTCATCCGATCATCCGTAGCGGAATTGCACTCCTAATCGGCGCTGGAAAGAGGGAGCATCCATAATGGCGAAACTGCATAAAACATTCCGATTAACAATCACCACCCTGACCCCGTTGCATATCGGCACGGGTAACCATTTGCTACGCGATTTTGATTATGTCACCCGTGATGGAAAAACATGGGTTGTTAATGAAGAGGCGCTGGCAGATCTGCTCATAGACTATGAAGATGATCTGGCGAAAATGGCGGCCGGGCGACCGGTGAGTGAACTACTCAGACCGTCGGATTATCAGGCGGATAGCCCTTTGTTCCGTTATGTGCTTCCCGGTGAGCCGCGATCAGAGAAGCCCGGCTCGGTGTTACAAGAACAAATTAAAGATCCGTGGGATCGTCCTTACATCCCGGGTTCATCGCTGAAAGGCGCTTTGCGAACTGCGCTATTTTATGCGGGATATGAGCAACGCAAGTTACAATTCAAGGTGAGCGATCTGGGCAATAGTGCCAAGTTTGCTGCTCAAACTTTGGAACGCAATGTGTTTGCAAATAACGTAAGCCCCGGCAAAGCGCCTAATCACGATCTTCTGCGTGCTTTGCAAATCAGCGATAGTGTGCCGGATGATCAAAAACGTCTGCAAATTGTGAACATTACCGTTAGCAAAAACGGTCAATCAAGCGGCTCACCGATCGAATTAGAGGCGATCCCCCCAAGTATCACGTTTGAGATGACTCTAACGCTTGATGGATACTTGCTAAATGATCAAACACGTCGAAATGTGGGTTATGAGGATGATCAGTTGAAATGGATGCGCCGCATTTCACAAGTTATCAATTACTGGACACAACAACGACTCGCCACTGAAATGGCACTCAAGCGGTATTTTAATTGGAGTGAAGGGTTTCAACGGGTGATCCAATATTATGAGCAGGATCAACTCCAGAAGGATGAATTCATTTTGCAACTGGGTTGGGGTGGGGGTTGGGATAGCAAAACGCTTGGTAAGCATCTCACAGATAATCAACCCGAGTTTGCCAGATTGGTGAATGACAGCCGCTTCAAAATGTTGCGTAAAGGGAAATTTGCCGAGGGGGATATGTACCCCAAAACACGACGGGCCGTTGTCACCCCAAAAATGCGGCCTGTGAGTCTGTTGGGTTGGATATGGGTTCGCATGGAGGCGATGACATGAGTAAGGTAGTGCTATTGGCAAACGTTGGTAACAGCGATGTGAAACTTGAAGACGAAACGCGGCTTCCTAAGCAACCGGATGAATACCGTCGTTCTGCGCGCAAACTGGGTGAGGAGATCCGCGATAAGTTTGAAACGTATGTCGACTCAATTCAGTTACCGTTGTTAGAGCCGACTCTCGAATGGATTACAAAAGATGCGACATGCAACATTAAAGATATTGTGGTGTTTATTTTTGCTTCCGATCAAGATAAAAAGGTGACACGCGAAGAAGAATGGCGAAATGATACGGCCCCTTATGCTGAGGTCATCCAACTGTATTTGAATCAAAAACAGCAAATGCCAAAGAAGCAGGTGAAGATTATCCCGATTTCAGGCAATCCCGCAAACTACCCTAATGCGTTGGAGTTTCATCAAAAAACACTCACAGACATCAAAAACAGACTTCCTGCTGATGCTCGGGTCTACATGGAAGTGTCTGGTGGGACTCCTGCTATGACGGCAATGCTCATGTTGATGGGGGTTGAAACCTTCGGGCAAGATGTGATTACGCTTTATATGGATCGAGGTAGTAAATCCCCAAAACGGCTCGGCGTATCCGAGGCGCTGTTCGCCCGTAAGACCAAGCAAACCCTACGTGACCAGATGAATTTATATGCTTATGGTGCGGCGAGAAAAACTGTGATACAAGATGGACGACTTCTCACTGCTGATGAGAATCGACGAAATTTAATCAGTAAACTGTTAGGCTATGCAGATCGTCGTTTGGCATTTGACTACAAACGCGCTCGCGATGAACTGGAAGGCTCTAAGGTTGTGGGAGAACTCCAAGCGCAATTAGATTATTGGCAGCGGGAATTAGCAGAGCCAAAGGCATCTCATCATCTCGCTGAACTTATACATAGCGCACAAATCAAGCTCTTTCAAGGCGAATATGCAGATTTTACACAGCGGCTTTTTCGCTTTCAGGAGGCGATCTTACGCTGTATGGCTGAACAAATGGGCATTATCATTATCGACAACTATCTAAGCGACACTTGGCGTAGTGAGAAACCTGAACTTGATAACTATCTAAAATCGTATCGACGCAGGGAAAACGGTATCATATTATCGGAGGGTTCTAAGGCAATTGAAACAAAAGGACGATCACTAAATCGTTACAGTCTCGGCGCAATCGTAGATTATTTTATCCAACAGTCGGATTGGTCGCACTGGAGTGAACCCACAGAAAAAATTTTCCGGCTTTCCTTGGTGGCCGATCTCCGGAATAAAGGGATTGCAGGGCATGGTTTTGAAGGAATTAGCCAAGAAGATATTGAAAATGTTTACACGCATAACTGTGATCAATTGATTAATCATCTGAAAGAGATTTACGAAGCTGTATTCGAGAAAGCGATCCGTGATAACCCATACGATACGATCAATGCCCTGATCCTTGATCTCATTGAGGGACGGCGATGAGCGATTTGCTTTCTGTGGTTGTCAAAGTTCAGGCGCAAGCGGATGTTACGCTTCCAGCTCATACCGGACGTATGATCTATAACGTTTGGATGCGTTGGCTTGAGGCCTACGATGCCGCGCTTGCCAAGCATTGGCATGATTCCCAAGGTCTGAAACCCTATACTTGTTCGACTCTGATTCACCCCAATTCGAGAACCTTGGCTTGTGGCGATGTCGCGTGGTTTCGGATCACAACGTTGGAAAAAGGCCTTACCCGTCTTTTAAGATCTTATCTTGATCAACCGCCTAATGTTGTGATCATCGGTGAGACTCCGTTTGAAATATTAAGTATTACCGATGATTCACAAAGACATACATGGGCTAATTCAATCGCTTATGAAGACCTTGCAGCGCCTCATCTGCTAATGGGCGCAAATCCTGAGCGTCGTTTGAAAATGGAATTTGCCGCACCTGTGGTTTTCAATCACCATGAGATGAATATGCCTTTCCCTTTGCCAGAGTTGGTTTTTGGGAGTCTATTGGATAAGTGGAATGCCTTTAGCCCTATTTCTATTCATCAGGATATTCGGAAATTCTGCGCTTCAGGTTTGAGCATTGGCTACTTCAACTTGCGTTCGCAACGTGTGCAGGTATTGGAGCAGAATCAGCCGATCGGCGGTAAAGGCGATATTCAATATGTGGTGACACGCTATGATCGTTATTGGATGAGTATTGTCGGTTTATTGGCAAATTATGCGTTTTATGCGGGAGTAGGGCGGTTTACGGCTTTAGGCCTAGGGCAAACACGCCATGTTCCTATGCTGAACCCTCAGATGAGTAGTCCACCACAAAAGTAATTGAGGATATAAGCGGGATGACTTGGTGCGGGTTTGGGGAATGTCGAATGATCAGCGAACGGTAGCGTGCGTTGCGTTGGGCTTGCTAAGCACCGACTTTACGGTTGAGGGTGAAGGTGAGCATATCAGTGGACGCATTGCTTGACTAGGATTAAGCTAGGAAGCCTATTTGGGCGTGTCGTAAAATTCCGGTTACGGTGGGCCGCTTTTACGTCAAAAGTTGATCGGATGAACACGCTATCTTGCGACCCCTGAAGTCGCTAAACATCGCTTCTTTGTCTGGTTAGATCTAGACACCGTGCCGGATCACACCTTGCATGTGATCGTCCGTGATGATTACTTTTTCAGTTATGGGCTTTGCGAACAGGCGCAACCTTAGAAGATCGTCCGCGCTATACATCTACCCGTACTTTTAACACATTCCCGTTTCCTTACCCTCCCGGGCGATCAACTGAAGGATCGCACACTCACCAACCTGTATAACGCGCTTAACGCTTATCGGGGGATCGAACAGATCCGTGTGAAGCCAATTGCGGGGGATTTTGCGCCGCGTCTAGATACGCTACATCGCGAATTGGATCAGGCGGTGTGTGTGGCATATGGGTGGGATGTGTCGATTTTAGAGGATGAAGATGTGCTGTTAGCGCGATTGTTGGCGCTCAATTTACAACGCGCCTGAAGATAAATCCGCCCACCTGACCGCAATTAGGTAGGCGGTGCGTTGCCGTTAGCGCAAAGGGCTAAAATCTAACGTGGCAGTAGCCGGTACATGCGCTCCGCCTTGATATTCACCTGTATCTAAAGCATAAGCCATCACAAGGCGATCGAAGTGCATTTCAACAGATTGAAAGTAATAAGTGATCTCCCCCGTGTAAACCAATACCAAAAACGGACGTTGCTCTTCCCCTGGCATTCCGGTGAAAGTCGCGTGCCGCCATCTTGACCATTTCTCATAGGTTGTTTCGATGACTTGGGTCAAATAAGGTTCCGAACGCAAAGGATCAACTTCTAACCCAAATCGAATGGCAGTTTCTAAGCCTTGCTCCAAGATCGCTGAACGGGTAATGCTTTGAGCATCAATAGAAGGCGCAAAACGCATCGCCAATAAAACTGCTAAGGCAAGCAATATTGCTATCAATGTCAGCCCACTGAGCCATTTAAATTTTGAAGTCATGTTCTTGTTCCTTTACCTTTATTCCGAGTCGGAAGGGGCGATAAATTCAGGCAGTTCTGTGTAAGGAGGGCTACAATAGACGTAACTATGATGGCTATAAAACGCATTATTGATTCTGGGATAGGGTTGGTTATTGTAAGGTGGATTATCGACATAATTCCAATGATTAGGCCAATTATACCAAATTATACCAAATTCTCCCATAATCGCGCCATTGAAGATTGTAATTTAAGACACAACGTATTTGTTCATTTCCACACCCAACTTCACCTCCCCCTGTCACCTGATCAGCGTGATTGAAAGATGTTCTGGCCATATAAACTGGGGAACCATTAACGTAGATACGCCACCTACCACTGTGAATGTGTCTGATTTCATAATGATTGTCTTGCAAAACCGGAAACTGTTGATTGTTCACACGAAAATCTTGTGGTAATCCTGAACGGTTGGTAAAAACTATATAATGTATCGTTCCCCATTGATAATCTTTAATCCAACCCGCTTCAACAAATTTGAAAGAGTTAAAATCGTAATTATTTGCTGAAATTCGGTGGTAACTGGCAATCCCACCATTAGCGACAAATAATTCAGGATTGGTAAATCTAATGCTCCCTCGAATGGCGGTGATGGAATTGAATTGATTAATGTATTCTGTAGCATTTGGGAAATAGGGGTGATTATATGGGCAATTCGCACGAGCATTTACGGTAGAAGTTGATGTATGATGTGGAGTCAGATTTGTAAATCCATAGACAACAATGAAAATTACTAATATGGTTGAAAGTCACATAAATTTCCCTTCAAGTGCTGTTTCAATGTTATTGTAATCATAAAACGATTGTAAATTTAAGTCAAGATTTCGGATTTTTCTAACACAGAAAATTGGATCATGGGGCGTATGGGTGGGATGTGTCGATTTTAGAGGATGAAGATGTGCTTTTAGGGCGGTTATTGGCGCTCAATTTACAACGCGCCAACTTGCTATAACAAAAAATAGCGCGAGTCTCACTGATGAGACTCGCGCTACTAAGGGTTATTGTCCAGCCCGTTGATCGCCCCATGACACAGGCGGCAACTGATAGAAACGTTCACGGATCTCGTTAATGCTCAACACAGGCAACGCCGCGGTGATCTCCTGCAAACGCAAGCCTTGATCGGTGGGACGGATATCCTCAAATTGTGCGATCCCGTCCTCTGACCAAAACGGTAACAGATCTTGGCTGATCTTTTGCGCGATCCGCACCAATTTGGGATACAAGGTGCGCTCAATAAACAGACGTTCGGCGACTTTGGCATTGGCTTCGGTCGCATTATCGCTCACCAAGCCGACCGGAATCCCAAAAATGTTCAGGATCTCATCCCGATGTGCCTTGCGTCCCTGCAAAAAGTCTAGATCGGTGTGTGATAAGCCGATGCTGCGCCATTCGATCTCACCGCCACGCACAAAGGCCGTGCGCCGTTGACCCGCGCCATAGGCCGTGCGCCATTCCCGTTTGATCCGTTCAAAATCCGCATCCGAGATCCGTTCCCGAATGTTGACCACGCCCGCAGGCACACCATGATCATCGCCGAAGGTGTTTTTATTCCATTCGGCCATCGCCCGATCGCTTAAGATCGCCACACGGGCCGCCTCTAACGCCGATAAGCCGTAATAATCATTGGCGGGATGCCAGCGCTTGAAGTGGATCACCTCTAAGGTGGAGAGTGGCATCCGCTGACCGTCTACCTCATACACATAACCCTTGATGTGATCATAGGCATCCGGCACGATCGTCATGCGATCCGGACGCAAAGGCCAGATCTCGCGTGGGCGGCCGGACTCATCTCCGATCAACAACCAATAGGCGTTTCCAGTCAGTTCTAAAAAGCCGAGTGTTTGCTCAAATAACTCAAACCGACTTAGGAACGGATTCGGCGCATCTAACAGCACCTCCAACGGATGACGCACCACCTCTAAGCGGCGATCACCTTCGATCCGATACACATGCAACGGCACTAACGCACTTGCTTCGGCGATCCGGTTGATCGCCACATACACCCATGACGAGGCTTCGTAAGCGTTCAGGTGCGAGATCTGGGGTGTGGCGCGGACGCTGTGTTGGATCGTTTGCGGGATCAAGGGCGGTGGTGTCGTCCGCAAACGTGAGACGATCGGAAAACTTAAGAGACTCGATAACCAGTTGAACATCGTGTAGATCCTTTCAGTAGGTTGTAAATAGACAAAAAAAACGCCTTGCGAAATGCGAAGGCGTGGTGTTACCGATGTAGAGTTGTTAAACCACAGAGGACACACAGGTAGGTACAGGAAAGTTTCTGTGAAAAGCTTTAAACCACAGAGGAAGAACAAAGACAGAGCCGTTATGAGCTGTTAAACTCTGTTTTTGACCCTTTGTAAGCTTAATTTACAACCCCATTCCTAGCCTTTCCCCAACCATGGGGCAGGGAATCGGCTTGCATGAGATTATGTGCCTTCTACCAAGGGCATGATAAAGCCGAAAGTGCTGCCTTGATGATAAGCGCTACTAAAAAACATCGTGCCTTGATAGCGCTCAATGATGTTTTTCACCAGATGCAACCCTAATCCCGTGCCTTCAATGTCCACGCTTTCGGGGGTTTTGGCCCGGAAAAACGGTTCAAATAACCGTGCTTGATATTCGGCGGGAATGCCGATCCCCGTATCGGTGACACTGAAGCGGGCTTGCCCGTCCATACGATAGAGTTTGACCTCTACGCGGCCATATTCATAGGTGTACTTGATCGCGTTTTCGATTAGGTTAAAGATCGCCTCGTGTAATTGGGCCGGATCGGCCTGCACAAAGATCTGTTCCGCCGAAACTTGATTGTGTAGATCAAGCTGTTTGAGTTCGGCGTGGGGTTCGATCTCATAAATCACCCGCCGCACCATATCCCCTAAATCGACAAATTCCCCTTTGCCCGTGCGTACCACCTGTTCGATCCGCTCTAATGAGAGGATGTCGGTGATGATTGTCTGAATCCGCATGATGTTACGGCGAATCGCGTCGATGTATTCGCGTTCATCCTCATTCAATTTCGGCAAGATGTCGGTTTCGACCACTTCCAGATAGCCTTTGATCACGCCGATCGGATTACGGAGATCGTGCGAAGCAATGCGGATCATATCGGTTTTGAGCTGTTCTAATTGACTGACACGCTTACTACTTTCGGTCAATTCTTGGAGTTGACGTTGCGAGAGTTCATATAAACGCGCATTGTCCAACGCCACTGCGACGCGAGTCATCAGCAATTTTACAAAGTCAAACACTGCGGGCGTGAAATTGTCCTCTTGGCTGGTCTCAAGGTTTAAGATCCCGATGAGTTGATCGTGTGCCGTCAACGGAATCACGATTTGCGATTGAGTCTCTGGGAGATCGGCGACATAATGAGCGTCCTGATGCACATTTGGGATCAACAAAGCGTGGCGCGTTTCGATAGCGCGTTGCACCGTGCCGTGGGGTTGGATCTCCCGGTTGATCTCCGATCGCCCTTCATATTCTCCGATCGCATCTTTGAGGTAAAAGCGATCGTTTTCACATAACAAGACAAAACCTGCCTCCGCGCTACTTAGGACAAAAGCAGAGCTTAAGGCCACATGCAACACCTGATCGATCTGTAAGGTGCTGGTGATCTCCACATCCACTTGACGCAAGGCCGCCAATTGCACCAAACGTTGTTCAAGTTCGGTTTCGGCCTCTTTGCGGGCGGTGATGTCATGGTTGATCGATACCGTGCCGATCATCTGATCATCGGCATCGCGCAAGAGCGAGACAGAGGTCAACATATAGAGTTGTTTTCCGTCCCGGCGGAGTTGAGTCACTTCGCTACGCCAATACCCACGTTGGAGATACTTTTCGCGGATAAAGTTTTCGCTGTCGTGTTCAAAGACGGTTGGCACCAGTTGATCAAAACGCTGACCTAGTGCCTCTTTTTCCTTCCAACCGTAGACCTGTTCTGCGGCCCGATTCCAACTTAAAATCACGGTGTCCATATCCATTGAGACGATCGCATCGGACACCGATTGCAACAATTTCGCCTGATAATTCAATTGGCGTTCGATCTGTTTACGGGCGGTGATGTCACGCACGATGCTTTGGATGTGTAACGGATTGCCGTCAGCATCACGCACCAACTCCACATTGATCTCGACGTTGATCTCGCTCCCGTCTTTGCGGCGAAACACGCGCTCATAAAACGGCGCGATCCGTTCATTTTTCAGCAAGCGCTCTAAGACTTGATCGCTACGATCATGTTCACGTTCGACCACGATATCGCGATAGGACATCTTGGTGAGTTCCTCAAAGCTATAGCCCAACATTTGGGTAGCGCGTTGATTCACGGCCAGATGTGACCCTTGCACATTTAAGAGGAAGATCGCATCGTTGGCTTGTTCAAACAGGGCGCGGTAACGCATGGCGCTACGCATCTTTTCGGACTCGATACGACGACGATCGCTCATATCCTCCATTTGATAAATCATGCCGGTCATGTGGCCGTCGGAGTCCCGCATCACCGATTGAAAGACGGTCACTTGCAGATAGGCCCGCGATTTGGTGATCAATAAGGCCTCACCGCTGCGCGTGGCATCCTCACCACTGACCTCGCTTGTCCCCTCTTGCAAGGCGATATTGTTAAACGGTTTGCCGATCAATTCGCGTTCGCTATAGCCTAACACCCGTAAGGCGGTGGGATTGATCGTGCGGATCATGCCGTGCGAATCGACCACGATCAACATATTGCTCATCGAACGTAAGATGTTGTCGATGTAATCCTTAGAGAAGGTGGTCAATTGCAATTGTTCTAAGGTGTTGCGGAGTTTTGCATCCCCTTGTTGTAAGCGTCGGAAACTACGCCCTAACATTTCACTGGCCAAGATCACCAAACCACCGACCATCACGATGAACAGCAGATGCACCATGAGCTGACTTTCAAGAGAAAGATCAAGCTGACGATATTGTGTGCCTTGTGCGATCTGGATGATGCCTAACGAGAATAACCAGGTGACACTGACCGCTGTGCCGATCACCGCGGCACGAACACCGAGTAACATCCCGGTCATCAAGATCAACAGGATATGGCCGCCGGTCATCGGCGCACCGATCCCGCCCCAAATCAAGGTCGAGAGGCCGTTGATCAGATACAAGCCGATGATCAACAGGATCGAAGCGGTTTGGGTGTAGTTTCGTCGGGATAACCACCAGACAAACACCAAAAAGCCAATCGCCGCCCCGACAAAACTTGAGGCGGCCAACGGATTTAAGGCGACGCGGGCCGCCAATATAAATACCAAGCACATCACGATAAACAGCAGGAAGATCACCCGATTGAGGATCTCTGCTTGTGCGTTTTTCATTTCATCGGCAAACGTCGGGGCCTTCAGTAAACCTCGAATGCGCTCTTGCATAGGATATAACAACCATGATTATCGAATAATTTACCTCTATCATAGCACTCGGATCGGTGAATACGCAATTGAATGGGCAGCGAGGGCGTTTTAATTGGCTAATTGCGCCAACGTGATCAAAAATTCGCCGGTTTCATCCGCTTCCCCGCGTTCCACCCGTAGATAATACAAACCCGTGCGCGGCAAGACATACCGATCGATCCGTACCGATCCACCGGCCCCCTCCGATCCGCTACTTAACACCCGCCCGCTCTCATCACTCAGCGTTAAGCGGGGAATCAGCGCTCCGCGTTCACGGATCGCTGAAGCGGTGATGATGTCCGCTTGTACGCCATAAAAAGCGTAGATCGCGCTTTCGGTGGTCGCATCTAAGGTCAACTCCACCGTGGCCCCATACACCAAGCGGCCCGCGCCTTCGATCACCCGGTCAAACACATTGCCCAACGGCAACAATTCGATCCGATAACGCCCGATCGATGTGCCGGCCGCACCCTGATAACGCGATGCGATCACGTAATAAGTGCCGTCAGACGGGATGCGAAATTCCGCGATCTGGGCGTTCTGATTGCCCTGCACGATGTCATCATTGGTCGCTAAGGGTTGTAAGTTAGCATTGGTGAGCGTCAACAACGAGTCTAAGGTGCTTCCGGTGAGCCGGGTCATCCGCACCGTGAGCAGTTCATCTCGGCGGGCGGAAAAACTGTAGTAGATCTCAAAGCGCTCCGGCGTGATCTCACCAGTGATTGGCGTGTTGAGGGGCAAGGGGATCGCCACTTGCGGTGAGACCCCTTGCCCACTGCTATCGGCGCGCTCCAAAGTGAGCAGAAAATCGCCTGCGGAGCGCCCGGCCGCGCCGCCGTAACGAGTGGCGATGATCAAGTAGACTCCCGGTTCTTCGATCAACAGATCGGCGATTTGCGCGTCGATCGAGTCCGGCATATCGTCATTTTCGGCGATGATCTGGCGCGTGGCCACTTTGGCTACCTGTAACAGCGGGTCAAGATCACCGGAATCGCGGCGCATGGTGATCGTGATCAGATCGCCGCGTTCGGCGGTGAAGGTGTAGAAAAACTCGCCTTGTTGCGGGGTGATCTTGTTGACGATCGTATCCCCATAGCGCAAAGCACTACCGGACTCGAAACTCACCCCGACGCGCTCAATCACCAGTTCATAGGTGCCGGCCGTGCTACCTAACGCATAGCCAAAGCGCCCAATCACGATCGTATAGGTGTCATTTTGATCGATGCGTAAGGCCTCAATGATCGGGTCTTTTGCGCCACTGCTATCATCGCGAGTCGCCAAGAGCGATCCGCTGCTGTCTAAGACGCTGATCACCAGATCGAGATTGCCACTGGTGGTTTTCGCCCGAATGCGGGTGTATTCCCCGCGCAAGCCGTCAAAGGTATAGACTTGGCGCGGGGTACTTTGATCGATCCGTCCGGTGACGATCGTGCCGTAGGTGAGGGGGGTCGCTTGCGCGGTGATCCCGCCGATCCCTAGCACGAATAAGCTCAATAGCATCCAAAAGCAGCGTCTCACCGCGATCCTTTACCCTGTGTCACCTGTGATCTGCTTCATTATAGTTCAAATGCCCAAAATTGACCGATTCCCATTTCTAACCATTGTTGATCGGTGCGCCATTGTAGCGTCAAGGTGTGCGATCCGGTGGTGACTCCGGTGATCAGGAGGGAGAGACTCACCGGAACACGAGTGCTAGTCGCATCCACTCTGAGCGATCCGTTAAAGCCATCCAAAGCGACGCGCACCCCGTCTAGGGCGATGTCAAAATAGCCCGCTGATCCGACGGTGTGTGAGACGTTGGCATAAAAGCCGACCATGAGATCACCACCGCGTGTTAACGGGCTAAGTGTCGCACGGGTCGCAAAGAAGCTGGTGGCGTTGGTGCTGGTGGCGGGCGTGAGGGTCACGCGGGCGCGGAAGTTAGGCGTTTTGAGGTAATTCAGGTTATCGCCGATCGCGTTGAGGTCTTGCGCGGTCACGATGTCATTTACATTCCAATTGTTTTTTGGGGGTGTCCACATGATAATTGTCCCTTTTCTAGGTTTTAGGAGCGAATAGATGTTATTGATGTGGGGCTTATGGGCGGCCCTGTTATTCGGCGGATTCCTGTTCGGCACGACTTGGCCAGAGGGTCATCGACGGATGCCGATCTGGACACGCATGGCCTCATCGGCGGTTTTGGCGATCGCGGCGTGGATCTGGGCGGGGATCGGGCCGGAGTCGCCGTTAGCGATCCCGATCGCGATCGGGATGACATTTGGGTGGTTGGGTGACTTATTGATGGCACAACTGCTCCTCAAAGTGAATTATGTGTTAGCGGGTATGAGCGCGTTTGGGATCGGGCATCTTGCTTATTTGTACGGATTGATACAAGTCCGATCGGAGTCGATGTCGTTCGCGCCGATCGGGATCGCGTGGATCATCGGGGCGATCGGGTGGTGGATCGTGGTCTATTGGCGTAACGAATGCGGGAAATTGCATTATGCGGCCTTGCCGTATACGTTGTTACTGAGTAGTACGGCGGGGGTGAGTGCGGCGATCGCGCTGAGTCAACCGCAGTATGGGTGGATCGCAATTGGCGCGGCGTTGTTTTTGATCAGCGATACGATCTTAGCGATGGAACTGTTCCGGCCGGTGAAGTTTCCGCTGATCAATGATGCGGTATGGTTGACGTATGGGCCGGGGCAGATGTTGATCGTGTTCGGGTTATTTTTCGCGGGTGGGGTATAAAGTGCGAAAAGCAATTAAACCACAGAAGTAGCATCAGGAAAGGTGATTGCGTCCCACCCTACCCTAGCCCTCACCCATGCATGGGGAGGGAACTGGCCCGCGTAAGATGAATTCATCCGTCTCCATGGATGGGGTATTTTTCTGAGGTTATAGAGACCGATTCACATCGATTCTGGGCAGATCCGGACGCGAGGCAATGAGCAGGCGTGATGAGGGTGATCGGACAGATCACCCTCATCACTGGTGTTATCTCAATCGCGGGTCTAAAAAAGCTCTCGGATCACAGCGATGTTGGTGAAGGGGACGCATGAAACAAATTGCTTGGTGTCATCCGTAATATCAAAACAGACATGATCCGCTCCGACATTGGCAATTTGAATGATGGGAGCGTTAGGGTTATCTGCCCGATCGGGTATAAAAAGAGTTGGATCACCGTCGGTCTCTAATGGGGTGACTAGGCGAATTAGGAGTGATTGCGGCTTTGTTGAATCGTGTGTGCCATAGGATTGTTGATACTCAAGCAACACCGCTTGTAAATTATTCGCGGTAGCTTGCCCCTCAATAGAGCTGATATAGAGCAAGTGCAAAACCACCACGAGAATCAATAGGCTAAACGAGACATAGGTTAACTTTTTCATCCACATGATTTAAGATCCTTTCACAGCTTAGGGTTCAAAATTCACACTCGCGATGTTTGAAAATGGAATACACTCGCGGTAACGGACACTACCACCTGTGCTGGTAAAACATACAAAATCGACACCAACCTCACTGATATGATTTAGCACGGTGATACTAAAGTCTTGGTATTGCGGCAAAATGGTGTTGTTGTAACCGATGTCTCTAGGTTCACCATCCGCAATCGGATGGACAAAGCGAATTTCGACACGCTTCGGCGGATACGTTTCATCCTGCATCAACTGGGTAAACAGCGTTTGCAGTGTTTCGGCTTGATCTTCTGTAGATCTTGCGGCCGATACCGTGGCTAGTATCGCTAAAAATGTGATCACGGCTAAAGCGATTAATCTCAAACCTTGCCTATTCATCTGAAAGCTCCTTTCGTTAGCGCAAGTTGACTTCACGAATCACGGCGATATTCGTAAACGGAATACAGAGGGTTTCGACGCTCTGTTGAGTGATCGTTAAACAGACATGATCCTCTCCTACGCTTGAAATGGCGTACATCGGGCTGTCTGGAAGATCAAGGCGAGTTGGCAGAAAGATCGATGAGTCGTCGTTAAAAGGAGGTGATACGAAATGAAAAAGGGTGATCACGATCAAGGCAACCTTAATCACACCCCTCCCCGTCATTTGCGATTTACGATCATTCAAATCGATCGATGTTGGTTTAAGTGTCGTGTTCATTTTTCCCTCGCATTACGCCGCTGTTCATTGCAAAGGCTAACCCACAGTGAGGAAAAAATCCCGAACGCTTGCCCTACGCTTGCCCTACGCGATCTAAAAGGAGGGGAACTACAGCGCGTTTCATCAGTTCTCCTATGATCTAATCTTATTGCGGTGGTGGATAGTAAGTGAACACACGCTCCACATTTTCGGCGATCAGCGTTTGTGTGTCGTCGAGTCCGAGTCGATAGAGTTGATCGTCGTCCGTTAAAACTGCGATCGATTGACTGTTAGGAAACCAGTGGTAATCGCTAAGCGAGTAACGTCCGTTTAACCGCTGAATCGTATTGGTATTGAGGTTAAAAACCACAAACTCCAACGATCCAATTTCAAATGAAGCATAGTCATCAATCACAAACATAAAATGCGTTTCATCAGGCGACCAGACGACCTCCGAATACACAAAATAGTCGGAATATAAACTTCCTATCGCGGAAGTATCAAGGTAACGATCGTTCACCAGATCGTAGATCATCTTCCCGTTTAGAGTAGGGTAAGCGACATACCGCCCCGAAGGGGACACGACAAAAACGTCAGGTCCCAAGTTCCCAAATTCTACCCGTTGAGAAATGCTGAGATCAGGGTTTTGTAAGATCTCTAGAGCCGTCCGCGTGATTGGGTCATACAATACCCATTGATCATAACCGCATCGTGTAGCGGTATTGAGATCTAAATCCGTTTCTAAACAGCGTTGGTAGATCACCCAATCACGATTCGGGACAAAAGTATACATGGGATTAGCAACCAGAATCTGCGGTAAAGTGGTGACATCCAAAGGAGAACTCGGTAAACGTGGAAGCATAGGGGTAACTTCTAAAGTCGTGATCACATCAAAAGTGACCACACGGCTGTAATCGTCCGATAACAAAATCGTCAATCGGTCTGATGGAGTACGATTAAACCAAAATTCACAGGGATAGGGCCAAGTCGACTGCCATGGGAGTTCATTCAACAAGCTTTGATCGCGAAAGTCATAGATACGAAGCGAAGTTGGGTTTTCTTTTTCTGAAATCGCAATGTGGGTAAAACCATGTGACAAAGAATAACACTCGTTTGATAGAACTGAAAATGTGTAAGAGACTTGTCCTAGCCAGACCACAAGGTGCGTAGTTTGATCAATGGTATGATATATATAAATCAAACTGACAGGCTGACGGGGTGTTTGAGATTGTATGTGAGTAGCGAATAGGGGAGCTAAGCACATCGCTAACAAGAACCGCAGAAAATGGCGATGAATCAACATCATGATCCTTTCGGGTGGTACGTATCCCTAACGTAACACAAAAAATAGAACATCACTGGACGATTCCCCTACGCTAGGTCATAAGTCGCCGCACCAACGGTTGGGCTATTGGCAAGTCGGGGTGACGGCTTTGGCCGGAGCGCGCTTAGGGTATTGAGAATGATGAGGGCGATCTGACCGATCGCCCTTATTACAACTCAGCGCACGATCTCAAAGGAAGCAGTTCCTCACTCGTGAAATAGCGATAATCACCTGTTTCAGTCGATACAAGCATTAAACGGGTTTCGGTAGCGGTAGGAGATGTATTAAATAATAGGTATTCACCACTTGCATCGGCATAAAGTCTAGATTGGTTGGCTGTAATACATAGATCGATCACTTCACCTGTTCGATAGTTCAATAACACCAGCTGATCATCGATTACTTGATCGATTTGCGGTTGGCTGACCCACATCGCAACTTGATCCCCTGCAACTGGAACGCCAAAACTGATAAAGTGCTGTTCACCATAGATACTTTCTATGTCTAATAGCAACTCAGATCGTCCATCTTGATAAATCCCTAACGCTTGTCCTGAAACAGCTGAAAGTCTACCTAGGTCAAAACTAACGATCGCAATGAGATCTTCATTGTTAGTCCAAACAATGCTTGGAAGTCCGTTAGTGGAAGGGTATTCCCAAACGATTTGATGCTGTTCCAAATCATATATAACATACAGGTTCTTGAAAATCTCGGTGTGAAAGATATAATTGTGATTCGGTGCTACCTCTAAATAGAGTCCGGGTCCGCTATTACTGTGATATTCAAACGGAAGTAGTTGGATTTCAGCAATAGCCACAGAAGTCGCTGTTATATTCACCTCTGCCTGATATACAGCGGTACCCTCCCCATTTATTAATACAGTGAGGACATTAGGACGTACTTCTGCCACCAATCGTTCCACAAAAAGCGCATTTTCGTAATCTGGAGGTAACGTCAGATGTTTACCATCTGCTCTCAACACATGGAGAGTATAAGGGACATCTTGGTTATCCTCAGCGATAAAAGAGAGATAGACTAATGATCCGTCCTTCAATTGAAGCAGTTGAGGGGATCTCA
Source organism: Anaerolineae bacterium (assembly GCA_025454525.1). GTDB lineage: Bacteria > Chloroflexota > Anaerolineae > Aggregatilineales > Phototrophicaceae > JALOOG01. Next base: position 28,089 of record JALOOG010000098.1, read on the forward strand.
CTTCCAAAGGATTTAAGGGAGTCATAACGATAGGCTGATCATCATGCGCTAATATCAATGCTTCATTGTTTTGGTAAACTTGTGTGTAATGTAATTGATGATCTCTGGTTTCAATGACTCCCGTAAATTGAATATCGGGTAAAATTTGATTTTCGCGTCCACATTGACGAATGACAGATACAGAGTGTAACTGTATCTGCTCGGTGATTAAGATCAAAATCAGCATGATAAGAAGTTGCATTAGCTTTAACATACTCATATACCCCTTTAATATGGGTGAAGATTATTCACAGTTTGATGGTCTTTGATATTTGCGTCTTGTGCTGCGGTATACATTTCGAAGATTGCTGAACCTTGCACTTGGGCACGAAATAAGACACCCTGACAAGCGTCAGTGCTAGGAACATTCGGACGAGTTAGAGAGGTGTCTCTGTTGAACCATTGCCACGGTTGATCGTCAATTTTACCGGCATACCATGTATTATCTATCGGCATCAAGACAAGATCTGCTTCATTCCAAATTGAGGAGTCAAAAGGGTGTTCTGCCAGTGCCAACATTAACAACCGTGCGTCCTCATGAGCGCCTTCTCTAGATAGAAGCCACGGTTGATAACCTGATAAAAAGTAAAGACGCTCTACAATATTACACTCATCTAGACCACAATTTTGAAAGTAAGCACGGGAGATAGCCTCAGTTCCTATGGTTCTAATTTGTGGATATATATCCGTGTTGGCCCAGTATTCGGTTTGCATGGTGATTGTGATCATTTCTCGGTGTGTTGGTTCACGGCCTAATAAGTTGACGAAGGCCAAATAAACCGGAAGCGTGCGAGCATAAACGGTATTTTGACAGTAATCCTTATAGATCCCTTCCTCACCTGAAGCCGTAGGTGGGGATAAGACATACACACAATAGAACCCTGAATTAAAAGCCGGATCAGCTGGAAGCGGTCTCTCTGGGAGTCGATTGCAGTCTCCAGCGATCACATCAAATAAATCCCCGCGTAACCAATGCGAAACGCCAGCAATATGAGCGTGATACCAACGATAGTTTTTAATCTCATCTGCGGGAATGAATTGACCTGAAAGCACCAATTCCTGACCACTAAAAATAAACCCGATGGTTGCGCCTTGAGGGGTATCACGAAGTATGACGGTATTGTTAGCATCAGGTAGTGGTTTGATCCGAATCGTACAGTAATCCCAATACACATAAGTTTGGGTGAGGTCGAAAGTCGGTGTTGAAGTCGGTGTGCTGGATGGGGTGGGAGTCGCGCAGTCTCCGGGTAACGCATTGATACAACGAGTCGGAATCGGCCTTGGGGTACGTGTAGGAGTCGGACTGGGAGTCTCACAATCTTCAGGGTACGCGCTGATACAGCGAGTTGGGATCAAGGTTGGAACGGGAGTCGCACCACACCCATCCGATGAGGCTTCACAGACCCCCGGTGTCACTTCCGTTGCGGGTTGAAAGATGAATGGGGTGGGGGTCGGTGTCAAGGTCACTGACGGTGTGAGAGTCGCCGTCGGTGGAATTGGCGTGATGGTTGCAGTGTGGGAGGCGGTCAAGGTTGCAGTCGGAGTCCAAGAGGGAGTACGGGTAGCAGTACGGGTCAAGGTGCGAGTCGAGGTGCGTGTAAGAGTCGGTGGGATCGGTGTAAGTGAAGGTGGAATGGGAGTCGGCGGCGGGAGCGTCCGAGTCGGGCGTGAGGTGTTGGTGCGGACGGGTGTGGCCGTGCCGATGCAACCGGACTCCGGGCAGATCAAACGCGGCGCGATCTGAATGCGTTGACGTGGGCCGCGGAATTGAGTTTCCGGTGTGAGCGCCACCACAAACCAGACATAGCGCCGTTCCGGACGCAAACGCGGAAAATCAGGGATCGTGGTGGTATCAATGCGACAAATGCCGTCGAAACAGATCTCATGGGCCTTGAAACGTCCGTTATAGAGGATGTTCCCATTGCGACGGAGGATCAGTTCCAAGTGAACACGGGGTGATCAACGTGTGTCAACGGCACAATACCTCCTTATGATAGGTGTCGCTAAAGTAATACATGCGATGGAGAACTCCTGATCATTGTTCTATGCTTGCCCTACAAACAGCTTAAACATTTTGACTAGAGTGAGCTTAGGAGTTTTTGATCAATTAGTGTAATGAGGGCGATCTGTTAGATCGCCCTCATTATGGTTGTTATTTCAATCGCGGGTCTAAAAAAGTTCTCGAATCACTGTGATGTTGGTGAACGGAATACACGACACGCTTCGATTTTCGTTACGTGTTACCTCGAAACAGACATGATCCGCTCCGACACTCGCAATTTGAATGAAGGGATTATCACTCCCATCACCTAAAAAAATAAAGGGATCGCCATTCGCTTCTAAAGGTGTGATCAAGCGAATCACAAGCGAGGGAGGCCTATTGGTTTCACTGGCGCTGGCTAGCGATTGTTGGTATTCAAGTAAGACTGTCTGTAAACTATTCTCTGTTGTGGATTGCCCCTCAATAGAGCTGTTATAGAGCAGGTGTGAGCAGAGTACGATGATCAATAAACTGAACACAAGATAGGGTAACTTTTTCATCCACATGATTTAAGATCCTTTCACAAATTAGGGTTCAAAATTCACACTTGCGATGTTTGAAAATGGAATGCATTCACGATAGCGAACACTACCCCCTGTAATGCTAAAGCACACAAAATCAGAACCTACTTCACTAATAGAAGTAAGAACAGTGTCCTCATTCTTTTTATAGCTTGGTATTACAATATTGTTATAACCAATTTCCCTTGCAATATCAGCAACAGGATTTATATATCTTACTTCGATAAATTTGGATGGATTAGCATCATCCCTCATTAATTGTGTGAACAAGGTCTGCATTGTTTCCATCCTTTCTTGCGTAGAAGCTGTAGTAGAGACCAACATGATGACCAGTATACTGATCACGGCAGTAAAAGCTGTTAAAGCGATCACATTCACGACTCGTTTATTCACATTGAGCGCCATAACCTGTTTCTCCTTGAAGTTTCATTTTTTGGGCAGTCCACATTTCAAACACATTTCTTCCTATATCTACCCAATAATGGGTTAATCTTGCACATGACTCCTCTTCTTCACCCGGCTCACAACTAAACTTAGCCCCACTGCTGTCAGGGTCAGTAAAGGGTCTCTCAAAGGACGCGCTTCATCACACTCACTTATATCAGCTAACATTACCAGCAAACGCACATAAACTTCTGTGCATTTATGCCATGTTTACTGAATGAATGTCGGATGCTATCAGTCGGTCAATTAAAGAGGTTTTGATTTCAGTGAGACAGGTGTGATTTTGGATGTGTCGGCATAAATCTATTCGCCGACACATTCCGAAAATGGACACTACAATAACGACGCTAATTGTTTTTCAGCTGTCAATTATTGCAATTTAACCTCACGAATCACCGCAATATTGGTGAATGGAATACAAAGGGTCGTTATATTCCTAGCTTGACTCCTCTCTAGACAAACATGATCGTGACCAACGCTGACCATGGTATAAACTGGGCTATCAGGGATGTCTGTTCGAGAAGGTAGAAAGATCGAAGGATCTTCTTCAGGTACAAGTGGTTTAGCAAGGCGAATAATTAGCGGTTCAGTAGTATCGAAAGATCGGATTCCTGTTTGATATTCCATCAATAGGTTTCTTAGATTGTTCGTGTGATCTTGGCTAGATACAATAGTGCTTTGTGTAACAAGCCACAAATTTAAGATAGCTAGAGTCAAGGTGATCGCAAAGATCATGTATTTTGATTTCATGTTAATTCTCCGGAGTCTCTCGTTTCTGAGTGATAGTGGCGATATTTGTATAAGGGATACAAGAACGGTAATCAACACCCATCCCAGCTATGTTGAAACACACGAAATCACTTCCAATCGTATCAATGGTTATAGAGGTGTCAGCGGTAATAGTGTAACCGGTCATTTGATTGGTGATTGGATAGAGAAATTCGATCATCCACTCACCTTCAGGATCACTTGCCAATTCTTGTGATGTTTGCAAGAAGATGCCCTGAATAGTGGTGGGTATCTCTTGAGTATGGGCTGTATGGGCTAGATTCAACAGTGTTATCAAGAACATGACCAGACAGAGAATACTTCCGCTAACTGTTTGCCACACCGTTTTACCCACATTGCGCGCCATAACCCGATTCCTCCTCATTAAACATTTTTTCGGCAGTCCACATTTCAAACACATTTCTTCCTATGTCTACCCAATAATGGGTTAATCTTGCACATGAATCCTCTTCTTTACCCGGCTCACAACTAAACTTAGCCCCATTGCTGTCAGGATCAGTAAAGGGTCTCTCAATGTGCGTCGGATTTCCACGCATCAATTCATATTTTGGACCAGAGGTACGATTCGGATCTTCCAATGGACACTGATATCTTAACCAAGCATTGGTGATAGAAACATCACCGATGACCACCGCTTTGATCGCATTCGGTGCGTTGAATACATACTTTACCGAATATTCGTCATCTGCTCTAAATTGGTCACTCCGTGTTGCGTGGATCGAGACTTCAAAGCGCACGCTAATATCTGCTGCAATTTGAGCGAGGGTGGGATCATTCGCAATCCGTGGATAAACATCGTCTCCAAACAAGGTCAGCGGTTCACCCGTCGTACAGAAACTTTCAACCATGATGGAGGCAATATCATTCATCCGTGGGATATTGGGATTAGTCGGTAAATTTTCAGGAGGGGTACTCCCGAATGTTCCCAAGGCGATCCAATTTCCAGTCCCCCTAAACGTATTCACTTGAATGAGCATTAAGGCTGCCACCACCACATCATCGTTAGCCAGATAGCTGCCACCGTCGGTTTCAGCATTAGCAGTGGCTGCTAACACGTTAACCCCGTTGCGATCGCGCATGGAGCAAGGAATGAGCGTGGCCTCAGGATTAGGGGTATTGCTAGGAGTCCGGGATGGAGTCAGCGACGGAGTGAGCGTCATCAGCGGACGCGCAGTCGGTGACGGGGTGCAAACCACATAATCACCCGCGCCATACATACAATACCGCCCATCTTCAGTTGGAGTCGGCTGATCACAATTGCTACCTGTGACCATTTCACAGGTTGGCGAGGTGGGTTTGGGAATTACTTCACCTCTAGGCGTGGGAGTGCGCGTTGGGGTAAAAGTCGCTGTCCAAAAACCGGGGCCACATACGTCCGGGGCATGGTCTACTCCGGCGATACATTGCGTCGGCGGGATCGGGGTGCGACTTGGCGTGAGCGAGGCGGTGGGAGACGGCGTGCGAGTCAGCGTGCGGGTTGGGGTACGACTCGGCGTGCGGGTATGCGTCCGCGTTGGGGTTTGTGTCCAAAAGCCCGGCCCGCAATTTTCAGGCGATTCGCCGGAAGCGATACATTGGGTCGGTGGGATCGGAGTATTCGTCGGGCGGGGGGTGTTGGTGCGAAACGGCGTGGCCGTGCCGATGCAACCGGACTCCGGACAGATCAAACGCGGTGCGATTTGGATGCGTTGACGCGGGCCGCGGAGTTGCGTATCGGGTGTGAGCGCCACCACAAACCAGACATAACGCCGTTCGGGACGCAAACGCGGAAAATCGGGAATCGTGGCGGTGTCGATGCGGCAAACGCCGTCCAAGCAGATCTCATGGGCCTTGAAACGTCCGTTATAGAGGATGTTCCCATGGCGACGGAGGATCAAGCGGTAGCGTGTGGCATCGGGATGCGCGTTCCAAGTGAACACGGGACGCGGGGCGACATTTTGCGC
>JALOOG010000099.1 GCA_025454525.1 Anaerolineae bacterium
ACGCGGTGATGTTGGATCGCTTCGCGGCCCTCATAAAACGTTTTAATCGCTTTGTGCTTTGCGGAAAGCGTCATGATCGCCGACCTGTAGGGTTGCTAGACAAGTGTTCTAGTATAACGCGGGTAAGGGAGGGATGCAACCGAGTTTCACTGTAATACGCATCAAAATCAGAAGTGTTGAGAATGTACCTTAGGAACACGATTTTTTATGTCCGAGAGTGCGAACGTCCCAACACATCCGTAGTACCCTATCGGAAATTTGATGCGTTTACCAAGTTCATTTCCTCTTTTTTATCCCCAAAAACAGATAAATGTTACTGATTTTTAGCATCATTCAAGGTATAGGCAAGCGAATTAGGCCGCGTGGCATGGCGTAACCCAAGCGTAGGGGAGTCGTCCGGCACAAACCCTAAAGATCGTCTAAAATGAGGAAAAATGAGCAGGGAGCGTGCCTTTATGAAGCGTAACTGGGTAGTGATCTTATGCGGCTTGATCCTCAGTTTGATCGGGGTGTCGATGCTGATCGCGCAACCACCGGGCGATCCTGATGCGCCAGCTGAGGGTGAGGTGATCACCGGAATTGTTGAGTTTGACGGCGCAACGGTTTATGTGGGGCCAGATTTTGCCTATGACCCGATCGCTCAACTCCCTAAAAATGCAAGCGTGGTGGTCTTAGGGCGACGTGGCGATTTTTTCACCACTTGGGACGGCAATCAATGGTTAGAAATTGAATTTGAGGATCAGACCGGCTGGGTTTATGCCCGCTTGATCCGCACCAGCATCCCGTTTAACAGCATCCCACCCACCGGACGGCGACTCCCCCGCGATGGAAATCGGCGCGTGCCACAGGTGTTTGACCTCTCCGATAATGTGTGTGATCGATGGGTCGGGGAGTTTACGCGCACGGGTGATTTTCTGGTAGGTGATGCGGCGCTCACGGTGTCATTTCCGGCGCTAGAGGGCGCGAATGTCTATAGTGTGATCGTGATCGCGCCCAGTGGGGAACGGTATGCGTTTGATAGCGAGACGACCACCGTCGAGATCCCGCGCAATCGCTTGCCGCGTTCCGGTGGGACGTATACTTGGCGAGTCGCGCCGTATTGGACAAATGAACCAGGGCGCTGGAATTGGCAACAAGTTTGTTTACTTCAGACGGGTGGTACGTTTGATATTCCGGGGGAAGTGATCACCCCGCGTCCCACACGCACCCGCGTGCCGTATTATTACAATTACTACGGAGGGACACCCACCCCGACTCCGCCGTTAGTGCCTTAACGCAAGGCGTAATCAACCGCCGCGATCGCATGAAGTTCGGTGGTATCAAACAACGGCAAGGGGCTATCCGCCGGACGGATCAATAAGGTGATCTCGGTGCAACCTAAGATCACCGCTTCCGCCCCTTGCCGCTCTAGATCCGCGATCACACCTTGATAGGCGATGCGTGAAGAACGACGGATCACCCCTAAGCACAATTCCTCGTAGATCACTTGGTTGATCACGGCCCGGCCGGGTTTATCTGGGATGATCACCTCGATCCCATGTTTTTCGGTCAAGCGGCCGCGATAAAAGCGTTCTTCCATGGTGAACCGCGTCCCTAACAAGCCCACGCGCTTGAAACCCGCGCCGCGGATCGCCTCACCTGTCGGATCGGCGATATGCAACAAGGGGATCTGGATCGCCGCTTCGATCTGTGGGGCCACTTTGTGCATCGTGTTTGTGCATAACACGCAAAAATGCGCGCCGCCTTGTTCTAAGCGTCGTGCGGCATCAACTAACACCGCACCCGCCTCATCCCAACGTCCGGCCTGTTGCATTTGTTCGATCGGGGCAAAGTCCACCGAATAGAGTAGACTTGGGGCAGAGTGGAGACCGCCCAAGCGTTCCCGTACCTGTTGATTGATAATCCGATAATAGAGTTGGGACGATTCCCAACTCATCCCGCCGATTAAGCCGATTGTTTGCATTCCTTAACTTCCGAATCTCTCGATGCGCGCCCGTAAATTTTCCATTGCACGGGTGATGCGTCGCAAAATCACCTGTGCGTTCGTCGCATCGGCGCGAGCCGTGTTTAGATCGCCCGATGTGTAGATCCCACAACGCCGCATGGCCACCAGTGACCGATTTAACTCATCAACCGCAAAATTCAGAAAGCGAATCTGACGACGTAATTCCGGCAATTCTTCAACATCGCGTTGGGTGTAACTGTAATAATTGTAATCTGCTGGTGGGCGACATTCAACTGTTTCACCTTTGGCCATCTGATTCCAATAGGTGACAAGATGATCGGCGTTGAGTTGCATCGCGTATAACCAGGTCAACAAACGATCCAGCTGCGCGATCTGCACTTCCGGCGGCACGATTTCATAAGCCTCAAATTGTGGATCACCCGCATATTGTGGGCTGATCGGCGCAAGCGTGAGATCAAGCGTCGTGCTGGTCAAAAATTCAGCGATCCAACCGACCGTCCCGCGGAAGTTGACGCGCAACCAATGGTTATTCGGCGTGCGTTCGATCACGGGTAAGGTGAGGTTACCGGGGATCATCGCCACGATCGGCGTAAAGCGTTCGGGCGCGGTGAGTAAAGGCGTTTCGCCAAGGATCATCACCGACAGCGGCGTAGAGGTGATCGGAGTAGGGCCGGTGACCCCCGTGAGCAGATCGGTCATCGGCAAGCGCGAGACATCAAAGGTCACCTGTACCACATAACGATTAATCCAACCCGCGCTTGTGGTGCGACCGGGGCGGCGTACCTGTAACCAGAGGCCATCGACGTTGCGGCCGATCGCGTATAGGGTGTCATTTTCATAAACCGATCCGGCCAATTCACCGTTTTCGATCGGCGTTGCCCGTAAAAAGGCGCTTTCCACCGACACGGTTAACACAGGATCGGGGGTCGGTTGGGCGGCGGCGACAGTAAAGCCTAAAGTCAATAAGATCAGCAAGAGAATCAGACGCATCACCAGCTCCTCATAGATTTTTGCACATTATAGACGGATTACACGGATCGTGCGTGACGATTCCCCTACGCTTAGGCGGCGCAAGTGAGGAATCGATGAAGCTTCTGGGTTGTCCATAGATCCGAATCTAACGAGGGTGTATGCTTAACGCTTTTACGCGCTAAGACAGCACGAGAAGGACAGCCCTATGATCCATTTTGGCACCGACGGTTGGCGGGCGGTGATCGCCGATACCTTCACTTTTGCGAATGTGCGTTTAGTGGCACAAGCGGTCGCCGACGTGATCAATCAGGAATACAGCGGTGACGCGACTCCCGAAACCGTGATCGGTTTCGATACTCGTTTTCTATCTGATCGATTCGCGGCGGAAGTGGCCCGCGTGTTTGCCGCGAACGGCATTGTCGCTTGGCTGACCCGCGCAGATGCCCCCACCCCGGCGATCTCCTATAACGTCAAGGCCAAGGGCGCGGCCGCGGGCGTGGTGATCACGGCCAGTCATAACCCACCGCGCTATAATGGCTTTAAGCTCAAGTCCGCTTATGGCGGATCGGCCGTGCCGGAAGAATGCGCCCGCGTCGAAACGATCCTCAATCAGCTCTTAAACGATGGCCGTGAACCGCGGGTAATGGATTACGATCAAGCGATCCGTGAGGACAAGATCCGTCGTTTTGATCCCGCTTGGGTCTACTATCAGCATCTTGGCGAATTGATCAACATCGATCAGATCTCCGAACGAGAACTGAGCATCGTGTGTGATGCGATGTGGGGGGCCGGACGCGGGGCGATCCCGACGATCCTCTCACGATCGCGCTCGCGGATCACCGAGATCCGTGGCACGATGAACCCCGGTTTCGGTGGCATTCACCCAGAACCGATCTTGCGTAACCTTAACGATTTAGTAGCAGCGGTGCAACGGGTGCAAGCGGATGTCGGATTGGCAACGGATGGCGATGCCGATCGGATCGGCGCGATCGATGGGCGGGGCAGCTTTATCGATCCGCACACCATTTTCGCCTTATCGTTGCTACATCTGGTACAGAACAAAGGTCAACGCGGGGAGATCGTCAAGACCGTTTCGACCACTCTGATGATCGATACCGTGGCCGAACACTATGGACTCAAAGTCCATGAGACCCCGGTCGGTTTTAATCACATCGCGGATCTGATGATGAGTCATGACATCTTGATCGGCGGCGAAGAGAGCGGCGGCATCAGCATCCGCGGCCATATCCCCGAAGGTGACGGGATCTTGATGGGCTTGTTGTTATTAGAGGTGATCGCTCAATCCAACGCGCCGTTACATGAGATCGTCGCCGATTTACAGAAGGCGTTCGGGCCGGCTCATTATGGGCGGATCGATAGCACCCTTAAGCGCCAAGTGCCGAAAAAAGAGATGGTCAAGAAGTTAGTTGATGCCGCCCCGGCCACCTTAGGCGGAGAAACGGTCGCACGGGTCGATACCTTAGACGGGGTAAAGTTCTATTTGGCCGATCACAGTTGGCTGTTGATCCGACCCAGTGGTACCGAACCCGTTTTACGCATTTACGCCGAAGCGCGCACCCCAGAGCTGATGAAAGCACTTTTGGCGGAAGGTAGCGCCATGGGTCAACAGGTGATCGGAGAAAATTGATGTTGGTGTTATTCGATATTGACGGCACATTGTTACACACACAAGGCGCGGGCCGTGAATCGACTCGTGACGCGATGATCGAAGTCTTTGGCACTTGTAGCACGATCGAATCGCACAAATTCGGCGGCAAAACCGACTGGTATACCCTGATTGAACTGCTCACACCACACGGGATCACCCCGCAACAGATCGCCGATCGCATGAGCCATTACGATCAAGTGGTTGGGCGACATCTGGAGCGGATCATCGCGGGCCGATCGGCAGCCCCTTTGCCGGGCGCGTTAGAAGCGGTGCAAACGCTCCGATCCCGTCCGGACGTGGTGTTAGGGATCGTGACCGGAAACTGCATCTCCACCGCTAAGATCAAATTGCGGGCCGCGGGTTTTGATCCCGCTTGGTTTGCGATCGGTGCGTATGGTAGCGAGGCGATCGAACGCGATCACCTCACCCCGATCGCCTTACAGCGCGCCATGGATTACAGCCGCCGTCATTTTCATCCCGATCAAACCGTGGTGATCGGGGATACAGTGGCTGATATTCAGTGTGGACGGGTGATCGGCGCACGGGTGATCGCCGTGGCAACCGGACACAACACCCGCGATGAGTTGATCGCCGCCCAACCCGATCACTTGTTAGAGGATCTCACCACACTGCTCAAGGTGTTATAAGCAACCCACGCACCCAAGATCCCCCAACCGATGATCCCGATCAACAGGGTCGGGATCAACCATGGGGGGCGATATTCTAACGTGATTTGATTTGACCCTGTTTCTAAGAGAACCGCACGAAACATCACATTCGCCCGTATGATCTCCACCGATTCGCCGTTGCGCGTGGCCGTCCAACCGGGGTAATAGGCCTCATTCAACACCAAAATCCCCTCATGATCGCTAAATACGTCTAATTCAAGTCGGGTCGAGTCGTAATGTCGCCAGCGGATGACGGGATCACGGCCGCTAGGGAGTAAGCCTAGCCCGATCGGGGTGTCGGTGTGCAGGATCACGGTTTGGGCGGGGTCAAAATTGGGATCGCGCATCCGACGCAAGGCCTCTTCAGTCCCATCCCAAGTATCCGGCACAAATTCCGCATCATAACGGGTGAAGGCACGCCCAAAAGCTTGGGGATTTTCATAGATCTTGACATCACTTGATAAGCTCAAACGCCAATCTGCCAACGGGATCTGCTGAAAATCGCCTGTGCGCCCGTCAATCAACGTAACCGCGTGAATCGTGATCGGCGGATCAGCGATCGCGATCAACATTTGTGGAGTCATCGGGAAGGCAAAATACAGATCGGTCATCTGAAATTCACCGATCGCGGTGGTGCCGCCGCGATTGCACACCGAGATCCCCGCGTCCGGTTCAGGCAACACACACGCACTATCATCGATCAAAAATTCCGCTTCCCCCGTGTGGAGGATGCTCACCACGGTCGCTTCAAACGCCGGACGCAACGGGATCGGCGTGCCGGACGGGACGCTGAAGGTCAAGTCATAGGCGAAACCTTGCTCCCACAGATCCGCGGTCTTATCGACGATCAAGTAGCGGGTGTCGGTGAGGTTGAGCCAACGCCGATCCGGAATACAGGCCCCTCGACAACCCGATAACACCTCACGGAGTCGTCCGTCAAGGGTACGCGGCGTGCCTTCTGGTAACAATAACGCGGTGAATTGGGTGTAATAGCCGGTCGGAATCAGACCGCCGCCCGCGCCGTCAAGACTCGGAATCCCCCAGATCATCGATAAATTCGGGGCGATCACCTCTTTCAGCTTGGCCGCGGTCAAGGCGGTACGGGTCGCCCGCTCGGACATGCCCAACGCACTATAACGCGCCACGAGTCCTGCCCGATCGCCCGGATCAAACGGAATTTGTGAGATACTCAACATCCGGCCGTGTGGGGGATCGTCTTGTAACGCTTGCAAATGATACACACTTAAACGCGGGTCATGATACGCCGCCCGATCGACCAGATCGTTATACGGAAGCGTTTGTGCGGCAAACCACAATTCCACGATCACCACCCCCAACGCAAATAACGACAAGGCCCGGCGCGGTATCCCGAATAACAACGCGATCAACACGATCAACGCCGATGCCCACGCTAAGATCGTGGTGATCGTCGGAATCGCGCTCCCGTCCACCTCATTCGCGGCTCGATCCGCAAAAACGGTGCTGGCCGCGATCAGGATCAAGGTGATCAAGGTGCCGATGATCACCGGCCAACGCACCCGTGACACGATCAACGCCTGCACACCGATTCCGGCTAACATCGCCGCGCTCAATGCAAATAAGGCCAACCAACGCGCCGGCACTCGGAACAGATTAAAACCCGGCAATTGCGCCAACAGCCAATAAATCGGGGTGTATAAGCCCAAGGCCAACACGATCCCGACCAAGGCCAAGGCGATCCACGGCCAACGCCGCCGATCGGCGCTGCCCGCCCCGATCAACGCGAGTCCGAGTCCGATCACACCGACATAGGCGATATATTCTCCGAACACTTGCGCGTCATAACTCGGCAAGAGTCCGCGGCCCGCTAACCACGGAGTCCAAGAGAAGGCCATCGCTTGCTGGGGGTTGAAACCGCCGCCCCGATTCGAGAGGCCGGTTAATTCAAGCGTCGGCCACAATTGCCCCAACGCTAACACCGCTGCGATCCCCGCCGCGATCCCTAACCAAAGCGGCGCTTTTAAACGTTGTTTCGGCGGCGCGGCGATCACCCCATAGATCGCGAGTCCGACTCCGGTAATAAATACAGTTTGGGTGTGGCCGGAAAACACCTGTAGCGCAAAGATCATCGCTAACACAGGCAACCAACGCCCCGGACGGGTCAAAGCCAGACTATAGACCCAACACGCCCAAGGCAGCCAAGCGAGTCCCTGTAATTGGTTGATCTGTTCGATGTGCGCGCCGATATACCCCCCGAAAGCGAATAACACCCCTGCCATCATCGACGGGATCACGGGCAATAACACCACGCGCCGGGCCAAGAGATACGCCCCTAATAACGCCCAAAACAGATGTAATAACACACTCACCCGGATCGCATCCGGCGGCGCAAGCGTGATCGTCAACCAATTCGGCGGGTATAAGGTGCCGAATTGGGGATCGGCGAGGATCGGCGCGCCCATAAAAACGTCCCCTGTCCACAAGGGAAGCTGACCTTGGATCAGGGCCGCGTCCCGAGCCGCCCATAACGGATAGAAGAAGGCAAAGGTATCGCCCCGCCCCAAGATCAGATCGCTAAACGCTAATTTATAAGCAAATAGCAAGACCAACGCCGCTAACCCGATTCCGATCCGGATGCGACCGCTCATCGCGCCGACTCCAACCATGTACGACATGCCGCGATCCCGTCCGCTAACGCGATCTTAGGTTGCCAACCTAGGCAATCTCGCGCTTTTTGATGGCTGTAGGTGATCTGACTTTGGCTAAACGGCACGAGATCGGCCAGATCGCATAAGGGGCTATCTTTGGGCGCGAATCGACTCACGAATGCCGCGATTGGTCGGATCAGCGCGGGTGGGATCGCGAACCAAGCTTGATGACCTGCCAGTTGACTATAACCGCCTAAAAATTCCCGCCAAGTGGGAGAAGGATCGGGGGTACAGTTAAAGGTCTCGTCAAGCGCGTTGGGATGCGTCAACAATAACAGCGTGAGATCCACCACATCCGACACATGGATCGGGTAACACGACCCGCTCCCGTCCCCGATGAAGATCGTCGGGGATTGTTTGGCTAAGGCGTACATCCGGCCCGTCCACATGCCCGAACGCGGCCCGTAGATCATGCCGGGGCGGAGGATGCTATACCGGAGTCCTTCAGTGGCCGCGATCTGCCGCAAGACGGTTTCGGCCGCTAATTTGCTGATCGGATACGGATCATGACCGGGCATCGGCGGTGTGTCCTCACTGATCACGCCACGATGACGGTAGCCATACAGCGAGATCGTGCTGACATGGACGAAGCGATCGACTCCGGCGCGGGCGGCGGACAGGGCTAAGGCCCGCGTCCCATCGCGATTCGCTTTCAATTGTGAGGGAAGATCACCAGACAACGCGGCCGCGCTATGGATCACATAACGCACACCGTCGATTGCAGCGGGCAACGTTTCGGGACGGGTGAGATCGCCTTGAATCAGTGTCACATTGGGTACGTTTCCAATGTAATCAGCACGCGCCGGATCACGCACCAAAGCGCGAACGACTGCTCCTTGCGCCGCTAAGGTGCGGATGATCTCGCCGCCTAAAAAGCCTGTCCCACCCGTAACTAAAATCGTTTGATCCTGAAGCATAGGACTCCTTCTCTGTTGAAAGCGCGCTACAATAGACCCCATTTGCGCTGATCGCCTTTGAGGTATTGCCGATGTTTATTTTACTGCTAATCGCCGTTTTTTTCTTGAGTGCGTGTATTGGAGACTCCGCTCCTACCGTCACCGCGCCGCCTGTGATCAACACCCCTTTACAACCGAACGCCACCCATACCATGAGCAATCAAGCCCCTGAAATTTTAGTCCCGCGGGTGATCCGTGAATTTCCCCATGATACCGCCGCATTTACGCAAGGTCTGGTATTTTATCCTACAGAAGGCACGCTCTACGAAAGCACTGGCTTGTATGGTCAATCAACCTTGCGTCAATTGAACCCCGAAACTGGTGAGGTGATCCGATCGATCCCAGTGGCCGCCAATTATTTCGCTGAGGGTCTCGCGTTGGTGGACGATCGCCTGATTCAATTGACTTGGCAAGAAAAAGAGGCTCTCGTCTATGATCGAGTCACATTTGAGTTACTCGGCACGTTCCCGTATGAAACTGAGGGGTGGGGGTTGTGTTATGACGGCATTGAACTCTATATGAGTGACGGCAGTAGTTCATTGTTCGTGCGTGATCCGCAAACGTTTGAGTTACGTCGCACGATTCCGGTGACGGCCGCGGCCGCACCAGTGACGCAACTCAACGAATTGGAATGTGTCGGTAGTTACATCTATGCCAATGTGTGGCTCACTGATCAGATCATGCGAATCGATAAAACCAACGGCCAAGTGACCGCGATCATTGATGCGTCGGGTCTGCTCACCCCTGAAGAACGCAACGAATTAGGCAGCGGTGGCACACTCAACGGGATCGCTTTTATCCCGGCGAACAATTCGTTTTTGATCACCGGGAAGTTATTCCCAAAGATGTTTGAAGTCCACTTTGTCTCGCCGGAATAAGCCTATAAGCGGGCAATTTCCGCTAAGAGGGCGGCGGTTTGATCCAACACGCGCACCTTTTGCGCGACCCGATCGGACTCAAAGCCCATTAACGAGTCGATCGTCTCTAACGGAAGCCAGCCCTCCGCGATAAACCGAAAATGACATAACCCGCCGTCAGCCATGCCTAACTGAACGGCGGGTAGGATCTCCTGAAAGACATCTGGATCGCCTTCTTCGCGGATCTCTGGCGGCATCTGCTGATAATCGGCGAAAAAGCGATCCCACCCCGCTTGACCTTCAAGGTTAAAGATCGCCCGAAACCCCGTTTGAATCGACGGGTGATCGGCGAGTCGCTCTGGGATGCGGATCACACTCGAGAGCAGTTCCCCGCGTTGCATCCAATACGGGTTGATGCCATAGACGATCGCGATCCGGCGTGCATCTAAGATCGCCCGGATCGGATCCGCGGCCGCGAGATCAGCTAAACACGCTTGGCCGTAAGCCAAGTAATTTTGAGCGCGTTGACGTAACCAAGCACGATCCTCGGTTAAACGTTGGACTTCAGCTACCGCCCGCGTTAATGCGCCGTCGTGATCAAATAGCACCTGCGCCCCCCATAAGATCTCTAAGGGGGTATCCCCAAATTCATCAGGTGAGAAGGGCGGCGGTTGTAATAACGCGATTGGATCGATCGACTCTAAGAATGAGAGCGGCTCAAGGTTGATCTCCCAATAGATCCCGTCTTCTACGCCGTCCTCAAAATCATCGTCTTCATCGTGCCAAAAGCCATAAAAATCCAGATCTGACCCGGCCCATACCCGCCCACGGGGCAGTGATCCGGTTAACGCGCAAGCGATCAACTCTGGTCGGGCTGCAAATTCCGCCGCTTTACGTTGTGCCAAGGATTGCAGACGTTCGATCATCGTTTAACCTCCTTCGGGAGTGGTCTCAGGAGTCGCTTCTAGGGTTGCTTCGGGAGTGACGACCGGTTCAGGGAACGCGATCGGTTCGGCGGTCGCTGCGCCTTCTGGCAAAGGATGACGGGCGAAAAATTGCCAGAGCGCTTCATTGGCATCAAATTCTTGTGAGGTATTGCCGAGTTCGAGTCCCGGTGCGATGATCGGATGTCCCGGATAGGTATGTCCGCCACCCAAGACGCTGTAAACACTCACTTCAGTACCTTCAGCACAAGCGTTAAATTGGATCAAGCGCACCGCGGTGATGTCATCCGGGACGGCATCTAATTCTCCAGTGATGCCGATCGCGGGGTCGCATTGGTTACGCTCCACCCAAAAATTGAGCGTTTCGACTAAGGACATATAGCCGATCGATCCTTCCCAAAACACGATCGGGTCATTGGTGCCGTGAATGATCAAGACAGGGATCGGCGAGGCGTTTTGGCAATTGTCAAAGAGATAGCGCGGTAGGGTGGTGGCGATCACGCCGACAGCGGTGATCTTGTCTTGCAATTCACAGCCTACACGAAAGGCCATCATGCCGCCGGCCGAAAACCCCGCGATATAGACCCGTGTCGGATCGATGCTTAAGCGTGAGGTCATGTCATCGATCAAGGTGGAGATAAACGCCACGTCATCGATCGGATCGTTGGGTTGACGATCATCACGCCAAGTCAGATCCACACCTTCCGGATAGACCACCACAAAACCTTCTTGATCGGCGAGTTCATTCAAGTTGGTGATCGCTTCAATGCCTTCGGCCGTGCCGCTGGCCCCATGTAACATCAAAACCAAAGGGACGGGCGCGGTCGCATCTGGATAGGTCTTGGGGATATAGATCCGATAGAGACGTTCTTGGCCGTTGATCGTATCAGTCGCAGTGTATCCACCGGGGGCGGGGAAGGTTTGTGCGCTGTTGATGGCCGTCAACAGGAGTAAAGCCAATAGGAAACACAGACGGAGCAAACGCATGATCATAAAAAAGTCCTTTTTGGGTATCAAATTCAAGATCGGAGTCGTGATCGGGCTGATCGGTGTTACAAGGTATCGAAACGTATCGATACTTTTACCGACACAAGCGAGACAACGGCTCAAAAGAGGGGAGCAAGCGCCCCCCTAGCGATTAGAGAACCCTAGAGTTGATGTTGATCCATGAAATTTTTCCAAGTGGAGAGATGTAAATGTAATTCCAAGCGTCGCCATGTCTCCCCCGCTTCTAACAGATAGGGGTAGGCCTCATCTTTGCGACTCTCTTGGATCAAGACGCGCCCCACCAAAAAGGCCGCATCCGCAAACGAGACGTGTTGACGTTTCTTGAACATCAGGTAAGCCAATTCGGCATACGAACGCGCTCCCACATCATAACGCTTTAAGAGGCACTCCCCAAAGGCCAAGGACACCATCGCTTGTGAGAGCCAGACGATCGTCTCCTCATTTTCGCGGTCATCCGCCGTCCGATAACACCGTTTGAGCGCCTCAAAAGCCGCCTCATGATCCTCTTGGCTGATCGCGATCCGTGCCAAGCCGATCAACGCATGATTATAACGGTGGTGGATCTCATATTCCCGAAAGTGATCGGCGGCGGGGATGAGTAATTCGTAGGCTTGTTCCAGCTCTCCTAATGGGATTAAGGCCCATGCCCAAAAGATCGCGTTGGCAAAATGAGCGCGCTCTGGGATGCCGGGACGTTGACTCGCCTCATAGGCCCGTCGATACGCTTCGGCAGCGTAGCTGACTTCACCGCGCAACAGGTGATAATGACCTTGGCGGCGATGAATATCCATCGGATCATCATTTTCGTTGATCAAACGCTCTTGGATTTTTAGCGCTTCATGCCATTGTCCCACACTTACCAAAACCGAATACAACCGTTTGAGGATGTCCGGTGAGGCGGAAAATTGATATTGATCGGCTAAGCGAAGCGCCTCTAAGAGCGCGGCATGACTGCCCTGTACATCATCGCGCCCACTCAATCGCAACATCGCCACACGATCATAGGCGTGATGCAAAGCCTGAAGCGGCGGCGTAGTGGGGATCACTTCCTGTGATTTAAGCTGGTGGATCTCCTCTTGAACTTGTTCAAGGCGTTGTTGGATAGCTTCCTGTTCTTCAGCAGAAAGCGCGCGTCCTTCATGATGAGTCATCTCTTTTCCCTCCTGCTGGGATCTCGTTAAAAATCCGACGATACAGATCGCGGATCACCCCCGCCTGATGTTCGCCCAAACTGGCATAATTTTCGACAATCGGCGCATGATTCAACTCTATAATAGCGTATTCCGCGTGTGGATCGCGAATATCCGCACAGGCCAGATCGACTCCGCATAATCGTAATCCCATGTCCGCCACGGCCCGAATTGACAGCGCCGCCCAATGGGGATCGATGTCCGCGGTCAGGTCTAGCGCGCTCCCTCCCGCGGACAGATTCGAGATGTCGTGGATCGCTAGGGTCGTGCCGCTTGACAAAACGTGATCCAACGTCAAACCCGCCCGCATGAGTTTTTTGATCATACGAGGGTCGTCTAGATCCAAGATCGGAGGGCGTTTTTGTGCGTGTAGTTCCGCTTGCGCGTGGGTGATCAAGGCGCGGATTGTGTTGTGGCCATCGCCGATCAGCGTGAAGGGTTGTCGGGCATAGACTGCGATCACTGTGCCGTCAAAGATCAACACGCGATAATCTGGAAACGGGATCAAACGTTCAACCAAGATCGTTCGGTAGCGTTCGCGATCATATTCCGCTAAGGCCGTGTGCAGATCGTCGGAGTCCGCGCACCGATACACCCCTTTGCCTTGCGATTCTTCATTCGGCTTGACAAAACACGGATACCCGCCGATCGAGTCGATGTAGGCTTCGATCTGATCGATGATCGCATAAGTGTCTAACCCGTGTCGTGAGAGGTTGCGTTGGACCAAGCGCTGAAAAAATGGCATGAGGAACACCCGTCCAATCGGCACCTGATAGCCCAAGCGGTCTAAAAAATACTTGGTGTAACCTTTATCGCGGGCCATCTCGCTTGCGCCATTCGAGTTCACATCTAAGTTGGTGCCACGGTACAAACGCACCGCACCGCTGTGATAGACGATCCGCCCCACGTACCCGTATTCCGGTTCGATCTGAAGTTCACGCACATTCGGTAATTCCCCCGCCTGATACAAGTCAATCAACAGGCGGGTGACAAACAGGTAATGCGGTTTGATGATCACCGACACCTCTTAAGGGATCTCATCGGTTAGCTCCAAAACGATCAGTTGCGTCCCGACCACGATCAAACGGCGGCCATCGGCGCTCCATGCCAACTCATGCGCGATCCGCTCCGATGTGTTCAATTCGATCGCGGTTTCATGCCCTAAATCGTGAAGGTAGAGATCACCGTCGATGCTCACACTGGCCAAGCGATCTCCGTGCCATTGCAACGCCATGATCGCGCTTTGATGTTCGGTGATCGTCCGGATAATTTCCCGTGACTCCACGTCCAATAAGCGGATCGTCCCGTCTTGACCGCCCACCGCGATCACGGTTTGATCAGGATGTACCGCGATCGCGAATAACGTTGGCAACCCGTCTACCCACACTTGATCCGGTAAGATCATCACTTGTCCAGAGTCCCCGGTGACTCCGATCACTTGATCCCCAAAGCGTGCGAGGTCAAAAAAACCTTGAGTGCTGATTAAATCGAGTCCATCGGCGCGCCAACGCACGGTGTTAGAGAATGCGCTCCCGATGATCCCATTATCGGTAAAGATCATCGTCAAGGGGATCGCACCGACATACGGAGAGGTCTCATGAATCGTGCAGGTCGTCGCATCCCAGATGATCATACGCCCATCGTCTTGATCAAATGCTCCGGCAAAACTCAGGATCTGATTGGGGTTGATAAAGATCACCTTGATCACCTGACTGGTATGCCCCTCGCATGTCCGTAAGTGTGCGCCCGTGTCTGCATCCCAGACGCGCACCAATCCATCCGCATGTCCGGTCACGATCCGATCGTGTGACCAAGCGACGCTCAAAGCGAGATCAAAATAGGTTTCAACGCGCTGAATGAGCGTGTCTTGCTGATATAAGCGCAATCCATCGGCGGCCGCGATCAAGAGTTGATCCTGTTCCGGATGCCAACGCCCGAACGCGATCGCATCACGGTTGCCAGATGGTCGCCAATCGATCCGATCGATCAACGTCCAATCAGCGGTCGAAAAGATCAAGGCTTCGGTGTTGGCGGTGATCACCGCGAATTGTTGAGCATCGGCACTCCAAGCGCCCGTCTGTGTAGTGAACAATTCGGCCATAAACGGTAAGGTTGCGATCATCGCGCCCGATTCAACCTCGCGGATCTGCATATTCACCGGATCAAACCACTGCGATCGATCGGGGCTTAAGGCCGGATGATCACAGAAGGCCGGGCGTGGTGAGCGTGCTTCACCGGCCGATCCCTCCCAAGTGATCGTCTGTCCATCGTGTAAGATCCACGCGGACTCCCAGTCCACGCCGGCCAATTGTCCCTCACCGCGATACACAGTTTCGGAAGTAGAAAGGGTGACCCGTTGAAAATCGGTTTCGGTGACGATCGCGATCGCGC
>JALOOG010000100.1 GCA_025454525.1 Anaerolineae bacterium
GTTGTTTATTTGATTTTTACCATTTTTGGTGTGACTTTTGGTTTTTTTGGCTTTAAGTAAGTTCATACCAAGCACGGATCGCCGTGATCACGGGGATGACTTGATCAACAATATCCCTCATTTTAAAAGCTTACCAAGGCTGTTTTTTGGGTACTTTAATCTACAAATAAAGCGCTAACGGGTGTGCTAAATTCTGGCATTAAAGCGCTCACCAAGTGATCCGCCGCGTGGTAGCGGGTGATCTGATTGCTCTCCGCTGGATACACCGTGACAATCCGCTTACGGGGGTTGATCACCCACACGGAGCGCACCCCGTCCTCTAAGTAGCGCTCTACTTTTTCCTCAACGTCTAAGTACACATCATGCGCGGAGATCACTTCAATACACACATCCGGCACTAACACCAACGGCTTATGCGCGTGATCTGGCATTTGAGTTTTGTAGGTTTCGATCCGATCCGCTTGATAGATCATCAGATCCGGCACACGCGATCCCCGTACCCAAGTGGGCGACTCTAACAAGACAAACGGTGCTTCACTGTAAACGCGAATGGTCTGATAAGTCCGCTCATAATGCGCCAACAACAGGTACAAACGTTTGACGATTTCAACGTGTTCTAAGGTGTTAGGCATCAGGATCACCTGTTCATCATGGAGCAGTTCAAATGGCTGTTGAGCAAAAGCCTGTATAAAATCAACCAGTGTCATACCAAGTTGGGTTTTGGTGGTCATCACACCGCCTTATGTTCATACCAAGCGCGGATCGCCGCGATCACGGTGGTGACTTGATCATCGCGCAACTGGGGATACATCGGCAACGAGAGGATCTCCCCGGTGAGTCGATCAGCCACGGCTAAACCCCCCGAAGCAATCGGATGTGACTGAAACGCCCCTTGACGATGTAACGATAGCGGATAATGCACATCCGTGCCGATTCCTGCGGCCCGCAAATGGGCGCGCAATTCATCCCGCCCCGACGGCACGCGGATCACATACAGATGATAGACATGCTCATACCCGTCTGGCGCGGTTGGCAACTGCAACGGAAGATCGCTTAAACCGTCGTGATAACGTTGGGCGATCGCTTGTCGGCGTTGATTTTGGCTGTCTAAATCGGCTAATTTAAGCGCTAAGATCGCCGCTTGGATCTCATCAAGGCGGCTGTTGATCCCCATGAGTGTATGCTGAAAGCGTCCAGTTTGACCGAGGTTGATCACCGCCCGCACCCGCGCTGCTAAATCGGAGTCTGGGGTGCTGATCGCGCCGCCGTCCCCATACGCGCCGAGGTTTTTGGTCGGATAAAAGCTAAACGCCGCTAACGGAGTCCAAGTGCCGGCCTTGCGCCCGTGAATCGCCGCCCCATGCGCTTGGGCCACGTCTTCGATCACGATCAAGTTATGTTGATCAGCGAAAGCTTGGATCGCGGGCAGATCGGCCATTAAGCCGTAGAGATGCACCGGCAAGATCACCCGCGTGCGCTCACTCAAACATTCCGCTAAACGTCGTGGATCTAAGGTATAAGTCACCGGATCAACATCGGCAAATACCGGAATCAAGCCCGCCGCATAGATCGCTAAAGCGCTAGGGGCGGCCGTCAACGCTGGACAGATCACCTCGGATCCCATAGGTAGATCTAAGGCCATGAGTGCCGCTTGGATCGCGTCTGTGCCGTTCGCTACGCCGATCACATGCCCACCGCCTAGATAATCGGCAAAAGCGCGCTCAAAAGCTTCCACTTCCGGCCCCAGAATAAACCACCCGCGATCCAATACCCGCGCCATGGCGGCCTCTAAGGCGGGGCGGATCGCCGCGATTTGATCTTTGAAGTCATTAAACGGAATGGTCATCATGATTGTCCTGCCGTAGCGAATAATTCCGGAAGATAGGCGGCCTTGTGCTGTTCATAAAACGCGAGTGTCTGGGTCATGCCTTCACGTAAATCGATCAACGGCTCCCAACCTAATTCGCGGGTGATCTTGGTGTGATCGGTGTAAAAATCACCAATATCGATCGCTTTGAGGGTGCTAGGGAACGGCACGATCTCATAAGCGCCGCGTCCGGTGATCGCGATCATCATCTCGACGATCTCTTTCAACGAATACGGGCGCATCCCACCGACATTGTAGACTTGCCCGATCGCATGATCGGCACAAGCGGCCGCGATCATCGCTTCGATCGCGTCACCGACATAACACATATCGCGCAATTGTCGGCCATCGCCGAATAGTTGGATCGAATTGCCTAACAAGTTGTTTCGCACAAACCATGCGATGAAGCCTTGTCGATTGTGCGCGATCAATTGACGCGGGCCGTAGGTGTTCGAGAGCCGAATTGAGGTGACACGTAAGCCATAGATCGCATGATACAGTAAGAAATAGGTCTCTCCGGCGATCTTATGAATGCCATTGACATCCACTGGCGCAAGCGGATGCGTTTCATCCACGGGTAACCGTTGTGGGCGGCCGTATTGTTGACGGGTCGCAAGGTGTAAAACACGCACCTCTGGGTTATGATGACGCACCGATTCGGCGATCACCAATTGGGCGCGGGTGTTGATCTCTAGATCCGTCAATGGATCGGTCATGCTATCGATATGGCTGACTTGTCCAACACAATTGAACAGGTAATCGATGCCTTGAATAGCGGTGTTCATCGCTGCTGAATCACGCGCATCTGCTAGGGTGATTGTGATGCGATCTTCAATGCCGGCCAAGTTGGCGTAATTTCCCCCGTGATCTTTGTGCAGGGAATCGAGTATAGTGACATGCGCGCCAAGTGCGACCAGACGATGTGCGAGATTGCTGCCGATAAAGCCGAGTCCGCCCGTGATTAACACCTTGCGACCGGCGAACGTGTCCGCCATGACCTGCTCCGAAAAGGTTAAGTTTATGAGACACTCATTTTAACGGGATCGGGGCGTAGTTTGCAATGACCGAACAAGGGTTAGGAGTCTATGACTTTTCCACCTCAATCGAATACTTTAGATTTTGCCAGTTATCAACGTTTGTTAGCGCAACATCCCGATCTGATCAGTCAAACGGATAGCATCACCCGCCGGATCAATGCGGAACGGGTGTTGATCGTGGGTTGGCCGCGGGCGATCCTGATGCAGATCGCGCATCCGATGGTCGCACAAGGTGTCGCGGATCATAGCGAATTTTCCGACTCGATCCGATCGAAGCTAGGGCGTTTTTGGCGCACCTTAGATCAAATGTTGCGCTTGACTTTCGGCACACCCGAACAGATCTGGAAGGCGGCCCAAAGCATCGATCGCATCCATGCGCGGGTGTATGGTGAACGCGAACAACAGCGTTATGCGGCTCGCGATGTGGCCCTGTTAAAGTGGGTGCATTGCACGTTTATCGACGCGATGATCGAAACTTATGGGATCTTTGTACGTCCCTTGACCGATGCGGAAAAAGAGGAATACGTGTATAAGGCGAGTGTGATCGCACCGTTGTTAGGCGCACCGCATGAGGTCGTGCCGCACACCTATGCGGATCTGCAAGCGTATCTCCAGACGATGTTTGCGGATCAAACCTTGATCGTTGACAGACAAACGCAAACCTTAGCGCGTTATGTCCTCACCGGAGTCCCGATTCCGGTGTTGCAACCTCTGATTGAATGGTATTTGCGGGTTAGCACGGGCTTACTCTTGCCGGAAAGCTTACGAGCCGCTTATGGCCTAGAGGTCGGGCGTTTTGGGCGGAGCATGTTCATGATCAGCGCGGGCATCAGCCGGATCGCGCATCGGATCTTGCCAAATTTTGTGCGACACTGGCGTTTTTAGCGAATGGATCGGGGTGGAAAACCATATCATAACCTTTATCCATTTTTTGAAGGGGTGATTCGGGGTCTTGGTTGCAATTGTCCGATTTGACTCGTATCATTAGGCGTTATCCTGTTTTTTTGCAGTCGAAATGACGATCATCCCTTATGCAAGCATCGATCCTCACGCTTTCTTGGCGAGCCTTCTTAGGACAATGGATACAATGGACACTCGGCGCGATCATCGGCGCGTTAGGCGTGGTGATCTTTCTTGCGCCTTTTGACATCGCCCCCGCGGGCGTTTCTGGCGTGGCGGTGATCCTCAACATCAAAATCGGCACCCCGATCGGTCTCATGGTGATGCTTGGCAACATCCCGATCCAATATTGGGCCTATCGGCGCTTTGGTTGGCGGAGCGTGTTTGCGACCGTTTACATCCTAGTCTTGTTCTCCTTGACAATCGATCTGTTACCGCAATTTTTTGTGTTTGAACCGGTGAGTAGCGACGTTTTGTTAAATGCGCTGTTCGGTGGGATCGTCGGCGGGTTGGGCAGCGGTTTAGCGTATCGGGCCGGCGCAACCTTCGGCGGCACTTCCACGCTGGCACGGATCTTTCAGGATATGTTGGGCTTACCGTTGAGCAGCACCTATTTGTATGCCAATCTCGCTACGGTCGCTTTGGCCGGCGTAATCTTGGGATGGGAAGGCGCACTGTATGCGATCGTGGTGATCGCCGCGGAAGGCGCGATCTCCGATTACATCCTAGAAGGCCCAAGCGTGATCCGGACGTGTGTGATCATCACCGAACACCCGCGTCAAGTGGCCGACGGTATTCTCTACGGCCTTGGACGCGGCGTAAGCAGTTGGCAAGTGACGGGCATGTTCACCGGTCAAAATCGCACCTTGTTATATGTCACCGTAGCGCGCTTTCAGGTGGATGAAGTCCGTCGGATCGTGATTGCGCGTGACCCGAATGCGTTTATTGTGATCGGGCAAGGACACGTCGCTTATGGCGAAGGTTTCCGTAGAAACTTGCCCCCGACCGAAGAATGAACAATGAACAACGAACAATGAAGAATGAAGAATTTAGGAGACGGCTGTGATCCAGATACCGATGGAAAAGACGATTCAATTTTTACTCGATCTGCTCAATACGCCGAGTCCGACGGGCTATCATCATGAGGCGATGGCCGTGGTGCGGGATCGTTTCACGGCCTTGGGGCATTTGACGGTCACTGAAACGAAAAAAGGCGCGTTGGTCTTTAAGTTAAGCGGTCAACGGAGTGACGCGCCGATCGCGCTCACCGCACACACTGATACCCTCGGCCTGATGGTGCGCGAGATCAAAGGCAATGGCCGCTTGAGTGTGGTCAAACTGGGCGGGATCTTGTTAGGCGGGATCGAAAACGAAAACGTCACCGTTCGCACCCATGATAACCGCCGAATTCGTGGCACCTTCACCCCGATCAATACCAGTGTGCATGTGAACAGCGACATCCAAAAAACCGAACGCACCGAAAAAACAATGGAAGTGCGCTTGGATGCCCGTGTGGAAACTCGATCTGAAACCGAGGCTTTAGGGATCGGAGTCGGTGATTTTGTGTTTGTCGATCCGCGTGTTGAAGTGACCGAAACCGGCTTCATTAAATCGCGTTTCTTGGATGATAAGGCCGGCGTGGCCGCGATCTATGGCGCGGTCTTGGCCTTACAAGACGCGGGGTTAACGCCACCCCAAGATGTCTATCTGCACATCTCCAACTATGAGGAAGTGGGTCATGGCGGCGCGGCGGGATTCCCACCGGAGATCGTCGAATTGGTCTCAGTGGATATGGGCGCAATCGGAGAAGGTCAAGCGGGTGATGAGTATTCGGTCAGCATTTGTGTGAAAGACAGCGGCGGCGCATATCATTTTGACATGAACCAAAAGTTACGCCGACTCGCGACCACGCATCAGATCCCGCATAAGGTCGATATTTACCTGAATTATTCATCGGACGGCACGGCCTATTGGCGGGCGGGCGGTGAGGCGCGGGTGGGCTTGGTGGGGCCGGGCGTGGCGGCCTCGCATAGTTATGAGCGCACACATCGCGATGCGATCCGACATTCCGCGCATCTGTTGGCGCGGTATCTGTTAGATTAAAACCAGCATCAAAAAAACCCCCACGGAGTAACCTTCCATGGGGGTTCGGGGGGCCGTTCATTTGGCACACCAGCGACGTTTAAGTCAGGAATTGAAGCTAAAATCGCGCGCTCTGCTATTGAGCTACCGGCCCATTAAACTTACGGGTGTTGCCAGTGGGCCAGGATGAGAATTGCACCCACAACCTCACGATACAAATCCCTAACGCTTGATCTGGTGTTCAACGGCGAATACTAAGTCTAGGAGTGCTACGCTTCAGTCTAGGGTGGTCGCCTGTGCTGCCTCTGCCGTTGGGCTACCCTACCGCGTGTGGTAGGGGAAGGATTTGAACCTCCACTGATTGCACCATTGACCGTCAACTTGAGTTTGAGCTTGAGTCTGTCTCCCAAGTACAGTATACCCTATCCGAACAAATATTGGAACACCTTATCGCCCACTTTGCGATCATCTACGTTGAGATTGTTCGCTTCTTCGCGGGCAAATTTGACCGCCTGTTGCAACTTTTCGATCCGTTGAGTCAATTCATTGACCCGTTGGGCGGATAATGCACCGGAAAATTTCACCGTGCGCCAATTTCCCACCACCACATCTTCATAATAAACTTCCACTTGCGCGGGGTGATGTTCGGTTGCTTCCGCTTTAACATGGTTGCGCGGGATCTTCTTGGTTTTGGTGGTCTGGACGGGTTCGGTCGCCCATACATCCGCTGACGGATCATAGACCCACGTTTCAGACGCATCTAAAACGGGTAATTTTTTGATAAAGGTATGCAGATCGACCAATTGTTTTTCCAAAAACAGCAAAAAGGTGATCGGGGCTTTTTCGATCAACACCTGGCCGTCTACCACCACATCGGCACGGGCATCGCCATTTGACCATTCTTTGGTCGCAGTGACATCAAACAGACGGGTGAGGGTGGCGACCGTTTGACGGATCACTTCTTCGGCCTTGACCTGTACCCGCGTCGATTCAGGTGGGTATTGTTCGCCTTCTTCATCTTTAGGGCGGTAGGTGCGCGCAATGCCCGAAAGCAAGGCGGGTTTTTGTAAAAGGTGATGCGCGTCGGTCAATTCGCGCAAAGATTGGCTTTTGATGTTCTTTTCGATCGCGATAATTTGATTTAAGCGTGGCATGATCTCATCTCGATTTATCTTCAACTTTTAGATTGATCATAGCAGATTTTTAAAGCTTATAAAGGTTCATTTTATCCGTCGATTCATCCGGATTTTGGCAAACGTTAACGCAATAATGATAGAACAGATGTACAATAAAGGTATCAGTCAGTGAGCTAAAGTGAGCGAGTCCGATGAAGCCAAAAAACATCAAAGATTTGCAGACGCAAAGCCGGAAATTGCGGGTGCGGCGGGTGGATCGGGATACGTTGGTGGTAGAAAGCACCTCGAATCAATTGGCGCATCATGTGGTCACGATTAGTTTTCAAGACGATCAGATTCACGCCCGCTGTACCTGTCCATGGGCGATTCATCGCGGGATCGCTTGTTCGCATGTGATGGCCGCGTTGGAATATCTCGCAAGACAAAAAGGCCGCAAGTTGAGCTTTTGGTTAACCGAACAAGACGCACAACGGCAACGTCAACGGGTGTTATACCTACGCGGAGAACGCCCGGAGGAAGGGGTATGGATCACCAGTCGTAACGATCGCCCCCCTCAACGCGATCCACGTCGGGCCACGGCCCAACATCCCCAAATTCACTAAGGTGAGGGCGCATCCCTCGCCTTTTTTTTGCCCCTGTTTAAAATCACAGCCTCAATTAGATGCTAGGAGGTGACCGATGCTCACAGAAAACCAGTTGCGTGCCGTGTTAGGGTCGCGCCCTTTTCGCTTTTATCCGCAAGTCGATAGCACCAATGATCTCGCGCAAGCGTGGTTGATCGAAGGCGCTCCGCAAGGCGCGGCGGTGATCGCCGATGAACAAATGGCCGGGCGTGGCCGAAAAGGCCGCGTATGGCATACACCGCCCGGCGTGGCGATCGCCGTCTCGGTGATCTTATCCCCGTCTCCAGAGGCGATCGGACAAGTGACGATGATCGGTGCGGTGGCGATCGCCGAAGCGTTAGAAGCGCTTGGAGCGCCGAAAATCGGGATCAAATGGGCGAATGATGTCTTGTTAAACGGGAAAAAAGTCTCTGGAGTCTTATCCGAAGCGGTTTGGCAAGGCGATCAGTTGCGCGGGGTGATCTTGGGCATGGGGATCAACGTGCGCGTCCAATTTGACGGCACGGATTTAGCTGATAGCGCGATCAGCGTGGAGACGGCGTTGAAGCGGCCGATCGATCGGGCGGAATTGTTGGGCCACGTTTTAAACCGAGTCGATGCTTGGACACAACAAGGGGGTGTGTTTGAGGCATGGCGCGATCGCCTCGTCACGATCGGACAATGGGTGCGGGTGACACAAGATGACCGGGTGATCGAAGGGCAAGCGCAAGGGGTTGAAGAGTCGGGGGCGTTGCGGATCGAAACCGCGGACGGCTTGCAACGGGTGTTCGCGGGGGATCTGCATCTTGGCGGGTGATCGGGTATCATCATAGCCAAAAATGACTTTTATTCAACGAAAGCAGTAGATGATGACCGATAACACACCCGCTAATCCGACTCCGATCACCGATACCGCGCCGATCGAAGTGCAACATCGCCTCACGGTGGGCGATCATGTGTGGCAATATACCACCCACACGGGCATGATGCCGCTGAAAAACGCGCAACAGGAGACCGAAGCGCAGATCTTTTTTATGTCCTATACCCTGAAAACAGAGCATCCCCGCCCGTTAACCTTTGTGTTTAACGGTGGGCCGGGATCGGCCTCACTCTGGTTGCATTTGGGCGCATTGGGGCCTAAACGAGTCAAGATGCAAGCGGAAGGCTGGATGCCCGCACCCCCGTATCAATGGGTCGAAAATCCGTTTACTTGGTTGCAATTGACCGATCTGGTATTCATCGATCCGGTGGGGACGGGGTTTAGCCGGGCGACCAAACCGGAGCTGAATAAAAATTATTGGAGTGTGGACGGGGACATCGCCGCGGTCGGTGAGTTTATCCGGTTGTATCTATCCCGTTATGGTCGGTGGACATCGCCGCTGTATTTGGCCGGCGAAAGTTATGGCACCACCCGCGCCGCCGGACTCGCACATCACTTGATCGATCGGGGGATCGCGCTTAACGGGATCCTGATGATCTCCACCGTTTTGAACGTGCAGACGTTGGCGTTTGATCGGGGAAATGATCTGGTTTATGCGCTGTATCTGCCCACCTATGCTGCGACGGCCTGGTATCATCGGCGTTTGCCGGAAGATCTGCAAGCGCGGCCGCTACGCGAGGTGTTGAGCGAGGTCGAAACATGGGCAGCGACGGATTACACGGTGGCGTTGATGCGCGGCGATCGCTTAGACGATGCGACGCGGGAGGCGATCCTAACCCAATTAGCGCGTTATACCGGACTCGCGCCGCGTTATCTGGACGGGGCAAACCTCCGCGTTCAGAATCACCAATTTTGTAAAGAATTGTTGCGCGATCAAAAACAGACTGTCGGACGGTTAGACAGTCGCTTCACCGGATTTGATGCCAACGCGGTCGGACAAGAACCTGAATTTGATCCCTCGCTCACGGCGATCTTACCGCCGTATACGGCCTTGATCAACCATTACACCCGCGCCGAATTGGGGTATCAAACCGACTTGGAATATCACGCGCTGAGTTTTGAAGTCAACGGGGCGTGGTCATGGGATCGCGATCGAACGGCTCGGTATACCGATACCAGTGAGGCGTTACGGGCAGCATGGGCCAAAAATCCGTTTATGCGGGTGTTGGTGGGCATGGGCTATTATGATCTGGCAACCCCGCATTTCGCGGCCGAATATACGTTTACCCACATGGATCTGAATCCGTCGTTACGCTCAAAAGTCCAATTTACTTATTATGAGGCGGGTCACATGATGTATCTGGATGAGGGTTCGTTAGCCAAGCTGTATCACGATGTACAGGCGTTTATGGCGGGTTAACGCATCTGTCGGTAGATCCACGCGCAATGCAAGGTTAAGAGGACTCCGCCGCTGATCCAAAAGAGATCGGCGGCGACATCCCCCATAAATTGATCGATGCTGATATAACGGACGGTGGCGGCGGCGAATAAGATCATCGGCAACAAGAGCGCACGAAAATACATCCGTTTGCCGGAAAACCGCTCATAAAAGCGCGTGATCAAGAATAGAAACATCAACAGCGCTGCTAACGGAAACCACGTATACAGCGCTAACATCTGGGTGATGGTGAGCGCGTTCATCGTTAAAAGTCGTGGCGCGGGGTGAATTGCATCCCCTGAATCACCTGTTGAATGGCCTGTACCCGAAATTCGCGATCATGGCACGCGATCATAAAATCGTCGATCAAGGCGCGGATCGCTGCATCATCACATAAAGCGTATAACTCGGTTTGTGGCAAGTGTTCTTGATCGATCACGCCGGCCATAACGAGTCCTTGTAGTTCACGTTCGACCACTTTGGTATCACGACTGATATATTTAGCGATGTTTTCGGCAGTATCGCGGGTATGGGGATTATCGTGGAAAAATCGCACCAGATCCCACTTGATAAATGAGTTGACTTTGTGACGGAGAAAATCGTACCAGTTGGTGTTGTGATGATTAGAGAGGTTCATCGTACCGTTCCACTCATGAGCGAATGCGTCCATTGTACAAAGCGGGATGAGAGACTGCAACTCCGGTGGGATCAAGAAGGTGCCTTGATCCCACCGCCGGATAGCGATCGTTTAGCTGACTTTGCCGGCCACGCGATCTTGTTTGTAATGGCAATGTTTGTATTTTTTACCGCTCCCACACCAACATAAATCGTTACGGCCCAACTTGTTTTGCGTGCGGGCCGGTTCTGGCTTGGCCGGTTCTGTGGCACCGGGGCGGATCGCTTGAATTTGGCGGCGCGGTTGGGGTTGGGCGGCGTTGATCTGCGCCCGGAAGATGTCTTGTACCATTTGCAAGCGCAATTGGCCGCGCATCTCATTAAACATATTAAACGCTTCGCGCTTGTATTCCACCAAGGGATCGCGTTGGGCGATCGCCATGAGTCCGATCCCTTCGCGCAAAATGTCCAGATCGGTCAAGTGGCGTTGCC
Source organism: Anaerolineae bacterium (assembly GCA_025454525.1). GTDB lineage: Bacteria > Chloroflexota > Anaerolineae > Aggregatilineales > Phototrophicaceae > JALOOG01. Next base: position 11,050 of record JALOOG010000100.1, read on the forward strand.
AGTGCATATCGATCGCCCGCAATAACACCCAACGTTCAGCGAATGCCATGCGATCGCCTAGTTCTTGCAACTTGTGATCATACGCGCTGTAGGCCGAGTCCACGATCAACGCCTCTAAGGCCTCTAGATCGGTATAACTTTGCAGTTTTTCCGGTGTGATCTCCGCTGGGACGGGGAAGATCGTAAACAGCTTTTTGTAGAGGCCTTCCAGATCCCATTGCGACGGTGACACCTCTTCTGAGGCAAATTCATCCATGGCATCTACGATCAATTCTTCGATCATCTTGAGGTAACGCTCACGGAGATCGATCGCATCTAAGATCTCGCGGCGTTCGGAGTAGATGATCTCCCGTTGACGGTTGACCACATCGTCATATTCCAAGACGCGCTTGCGGATGTCAAAGTTATGGCCTTCCACTTTGATCTGCGCTTGGCTGATCGAATTGGTGATCAACTTGTGTTCGATCGGCTCATTTTCGGGGATGTTGGCCCATTTCATGAAGCCACGCACCCGTTCCCCACCGAAGCGTTTCATCAACTCATCTTCGAGACTTAAGTAGAAGCGCGATTCGCCGGGATCGCCTTGACGGCCGGCGCGCCCACGCAACTGATTATCAATCCGGCGGGCTTCATGGCGCTCCGTGCCTAACACAAATAAGCCGCCGGACTCTAAGACTTTTTGCCGATCTTGTACGCATTGCGCTTTGGCCTCGATCAAGGCGGCTTCCCATTGTTCGGGGGTCGCTTGTGTCACATCAATATCTTGACCGCGTAAGATCTCCCGTGCTAAGCCGTCGGGATTACCGCCCAACAAAATATCGACCCCTCGGCCGGCCATGTTGGTGGCAATTGTCACCGCGCCGGGGCGGCCCGCTTGTGCGATGATGCCCGCTTCACGTTCGTGTTGCTTGGCGTTTAAGACCTTGTGAGCGATGCGCGCCCGCTCTAACAGCTTGCTTAAGCGTTCCGACGCTTCGATCGAAACCGTACCGACTAAGACGGGTTGTTGATGAGCATAACGCTGCTTGATCTCCTCTAACACCGCCTCAAACTTGACTTTTTCGGTCGTATAGATCAGATCCTCATTATCAAAGCGTTGGATCTGGACATTGGTCGGGATCGCAACCACTTCTAAGCGGTAGATCTTCTCAAATTCTTCCGATTCGGTCATGGCCGTTCCGGTCATGCCCGCTAATTTTTTGTACATGCGGAAAAAGTTTTGAAAGGTGATCGTGGCCAAGGTGAGGTTTTCGCGGCGGATCTGAACGCCTTCTTTCGCCTCAATCGCTTGATGCAAGCCTTCGGAAAAGCGCCGCCCATACATCATCCGGCCGGTAAATTCGTCTACGATGATCACATGACCGTCCTGTACCACATACTCTTTATCGTTGTGATAAAGCGCATGAGCGCGTAAACAGTTGTCCAGATAGGGGATCATTTCGGCGTTATCGGGGTGATACAATTGATCGACGCGGAGTCGGCGTTCCACTTTTTCCACCCCCGCTTCGGTCAGATACGAAACGCGGTCTTTAATATCGACCACGTAATCCCCGTCGGGGGTTTCATTCAGGATGCTTTCTTGGCTGCTGGGTTTAAGGCGGCGCACGATCTCGGTGAACGTCTTGTAATAATCAGACGGTGGATCGGAGGGGCCGGAGATGATCAACGGGGTACGCGCTTCATCGATCAAGATATTATCGACTTCATCGACGATCGCAAAATTCAGGGCGCGTTGTACCAGTTGACCTTTATCGATCACCATATTGTCACGCAAATAATCGAAACCGAACTCGTTATTGGTGCCGTAGGTGATGTCGGTGTGATAGGAGTCGCGGCGGGTACAGGGGCGCAAATTCTGGTACCGATCATCGTCGCTTTGATAGGTGGGATCGTAGATAAACGACCCGCTGTTGGGATCGCCGCCCGTGTTTTGGATCACCGAGGCAGTGAGGCCTAAGGCATGATAAACTGGGCCCATTTGTTGCAACCCGTATTTGCTCAAATAATCGTTCGGAGTCACCAAGTGTACCCCTAAACCGGAAAGCGCATTGAGGTACAAGGGTAAGGTGGCTACTAAGGTTTTCCCTTCCCCCGTTTTCATCTCCGCGATCCGCCCTTGATGTAACACGATGCCGCCGATCAACTGGACATCATAATGACGCAACCCGATCGTGCGGGAGGCCGCTTCACGCACCACCGCAAAGGCTTCGTGCATGAGATCGTCTAAGGTTTCGCCTTGCGTTAAACGCTGTCTAAATTCATCGGTTTTGGCCCGCAGTTGGTCATCGGTAAGCGCTTTAATGTCGTCCCCTAGCGCGTTGATTTCTTCGACCGTTTCACGATATTGGTTAAGCGCCCGTTGGATTGGATCGCCGATAATGGTTCGTATCAGCTTTTTAAACATAGTCCCTCAAATGGCTGTTCTACTGGTCTAAATCGGGGATTATAGCATACGATCGTAAACACTTTGTTGGAAATTCCAGTGAACCCCCTGCGGGATGATCTGGGTTAGGGAGGAAAAGCATCGTCTCCCTAACTCAGAAGTAGGTACAGGAAAGGTTCTTGTGTCCAATCCCACCCTAGCCCTTACCCCTACATGAGGAGGGAACTGGCCCGCGTGATCCGTCCCCATGGGTGGGACACCTTCCTGAGGTTAACGTGGGCTAATCACGAAATTGTTGAATGACCGCGTTAAACTTGGTTTGATCGATCTCGGCGTGTTTGTCTAGCAGCGCCTTAAACCGTTGCATATAAGCCACAATTTGCGGCCGTTCATAGGCCTCAAAGCGTAAGGTGATCGCGGGTTGGGTATTGCTGGCGCGCACCAAGCCCCACCCATGTTCAAATAACACGCGGGCCCCGTCTACGGTGATCACTTGATGCTCTTGGGACAATTCGGCGCTAATCTCATCGATAATCTCAAATTTGACTGCATCCGGGGTCGAGAGGATGATCTCTGGTGTGGCGACCAACTTGGGGATCTCTTGGAACAATTCGGAGATCGATTTGCCAGAGTTGGCGATGATCTCTAACGTTTTTAAGGCCACTAAGGGCGCATCGTCAAAGCCAAAATAATTTTCCCCGACAAACAAGTGGCCGCTGACTTCGCCGCCTAACATCGCGCCGATTTCGTTCATCTTTTGTTTCATCAAGCTATGTCCGGCCTTCCACATGACCGGCTCACCGCCATATTGTTTGATAAAATCGCTGAGGGCTTGCGAGGCCTTCACATCAAACACCACTGATGCACCCGGATGCCGACTCAAGAGATCTTTTGCCAACAACGCCAACAAGCGATCGGCCGCGATATGATGACCATGATCATCGATAAAGCCACAGCGATCCGAATCGCCGTCAAAAGCCAAGCCCAGATCCGCACCCACTTCAACCACCCGTTTTTCTAATTCCACCGTCATTTCCGGGTCTTCCGGGTTCGGTAGGTGATTCGGATAGGTGCCGTCTGATTCGCAATACATACAATCCACCTGAATCCCAAGGCCGGTTAAGACGGCCGGCACATACGTCCCGCTAAGCCCGTTGCCTGCATCCAAGACCACATGCAGCGGACGGCGGATCTTGACCATGCCGCTGATCGCCTCCATGTGCTTATGGATCATCTGATGATCTTGATCGATCGCACCTGTTCCGGTCGCAAAGGCTTCACGTTGGATGATCTGCAACAGGTCTTGGATCTGATCACCGGCTAAGGCCAATTTGCCATAAGCCATTTTGATCCCGTTGTAGCGGGTGTCCAGATGACTTCCGGTGATCATCACACCACCGCCGGTTGCGCCATAGCTGGCCGTGGCAAAGTACACCGTCGGGGTGAGGACTTGGCCGATGTCGGTGACAGCGATTCCGGTAGAAGCGAGGCCTTCGATCATCGCGGCTTTTAACCCCTGTGAGGAGGGGCGATTATCACAACCGACAAACATGCGGTCGGTGCGGAAATGTTGAGGCAGATAAGTGCCAAGCGCCTTGCCAACGGCCCGTGCGAGATCGGGGGTAATTTGGGGCGTTTCGCCGGCCACCGTTCCACGAATATCGTATTTACGAAACACAGAGACATCAAAAGTCATATCAATTTACTCTTTTCTGGTAGCAACGGATTTTAACGTCTATTTTAACCTTGCTTGCACAAATGATCCAAACCGCGTTACGTACAGAGGCCAGTTCCCTCCCCATGCATGGGTGAGGGCTAGGGTGGGGTTGGACGCAACAAACGTTCCTCTACCTACTTCTGTGTCCTGTGGGTCAAAGCCCTTCTCACACCTATTTCTGTAGCCTATAAAAAATCAAAAAATACAGACAAATGTTACGACTTTTCCGCTCATCCGTGCTATCATCGACTCAGGATTCAACTTAAGGAGGATCGCATGAAGAAAAGACACTCTCAGTTTGTTTTTGCCTTTTTAGGTTGGCTTGAGGCAATCTTACGATCCACCTGACCACGTTGCCGCTATCGCCGAATCTTTTTTTTCGTCTAGTCGCCGTCGCTGTCGCCACCAATCGCATTTTAAAACGATGATCCCGTTCGCTTGACGCATTTATTAGCGCAACCGTTGGATCTTTGGCATAATCGATCGGTATCGTCGCATCATTTGAGATTGCATCATGCCGCAAATATT
>JALOOG010000215.1 GCA_025454525.1 Anaerolineae bacterium
CTCGAAATTTTCCTCAAATCGAGACATAATAGCAGAAAGCACTTCTTCCATAGTTAAACTCGTTTTAATGAGTATATGATCATCGATTCCCATAGCTGCCTCCAGTGGTTTTCACGGTATGTAAATTTTTATGCAAACATTCGTAATAGCCTGAGGCTAAAAACGGTTTCATTTTGCTATTGGAACGTTGGGCAGTAGAACGAAATTTTGATTGGATGGCAGATGTTAGGCGTTTAACCTGTGACGATAAGCGCTTACCCGACACTTTTTTACATACCATGTTGATAATTTATCGTTTCGTTCAGACTTTGGCTTATACTCTATCATAGACATAACACGCTTTAGAGACTGCGAAAATCGTGACAAGTTTATCGAATGTGTCGTGAGTCAAGGTGGGCGAATATTTCGATTCGCCCAAAGGTATTAGGGTTAACTTGCGCTTGATTCATCGTAATGATGTGGTCTAATCTGTAATTTTCCCTTGTTTTCCGGATTTTTGGCGCGGACTTTCTCATAAAATTTGAATAAATGCTGGATGTCCTCCCGTTTTCCAATATTCGGCATATTTGCGCGTACCTTCCGGCGCGATCACCAAAGCGATCCGCTCATATTCTCCGAACATGCGGGCCGCCTCATCCACCACATTATGACTTTTGCGGCGATCGATCGGCATCCCACCCAAGGCGATGATGATCCGTCCGATTAATCCGCGCACGATCTCCGCTTTGACCATCCAAGTCGGACGCACCCCATATGACCATGAAGTCAAGAGCATGATCGGCCCATCCATATTCGAGGTATGTGGCACAGCGATAAAGATGCTTTTGGGGACATTCGGCAATTGCCCATAGATTCGCCAACCCATGCGCCGAAGCATCCACGCCGAGAAGCGCATCAACCATCGTGGGATCTCCGGTGGGCGTTCAGTGGTACCGTCGGTGGGCAGAAAACGATCCAATTGCAAAGGTTCTAACGTGTTCACCGTACCCTAATCCTTTAATGGAGTCAAACTACCAAACGAGGCTAAAAATTGTTTTACACCGTACTTTTTGTCCTCAAACGCCACAAACACCTCTTCACCATCCCCCGATCCTTTCGACTCGATCACCAAACCCACGCCGAATTGAGCATGACGCACGCGCTGACCCGTCTTAAACAGCCGATTGGGGGTTTGAGTCGGAAACGGTGTGATCTTGCTCCGCACGTTGCTATTTCCGGGCAGTGGTTTTTGTGGGACACGCGGCGCGGGTGGAGGTGTGAGGGTGCGCTCCCAACGGGTATCTTGAGCATACCGTTCGCGTCCCATTTCGCCGCTGACTCGTGGCGAAACCCCTTGTAACAACAATTGCGGAATATCGGCTAAAAAGCGCGAAGGTTGATTGGCGTTGCTCATGCCATAACTGCTACGCTTAAAAGTATAGGTGAGATAAAGATGATCAGCGGCGCGGGTGATGCCTACATAAAATAAGCGGCGTTCTTCGGCCATGCCTTCCGGGTCATCAAAGGAGCGCGTGTGCGGGATCAGGCCTTCTTCCACCCCGGCGATAAACACCACCGGATACTCTAGGCCTTTGGCCGCGTGCAGAGTCAATAGCGTGACGTATTCATCCCCTTCTTTGAGTGCGTCCACGTCCGCCACTAACGATTGTTCTGCCAAAAATTCGCCTAAAGTGCTTTGTGTTTCTTGGGCCTTAGCCAACAAGCCGCGCAACTCTTTCACGTTTTCAGAGCGTTCGATCGCTTGATCTTCATCATCGCTGATCTCGCTTAGGTAGAAGCGGTATTTGGTATCAGCGAGGATCTGGTCCAGCAATTCAACCAATTGTCCAGTTTGTGCGATCGCCCGCCAATGCCGCAGCTGTTTACCAAAATCTACAAACGGCTTGAGGCTACGCGCCCCGATCGGTGATGTGATCCCGTTGACCAACTGCTCTAAGGCCTCGCTAAACCCGATACCCGCTTCGGCCGCCCAACTTTGGAATTGTGCTAACGAGGTTTGCCCGATTCCACGTTTAGGGGTGTTGATGATCCGCGTAAAACTCACCTTGTCATTCGGGTTATTCACCACGCGCAAATACGCCAGCAGATCGCGGATCTCCACACGCTTATAGAAGCCCACCCCGCCGATCAACTTATACGGGATCGCTTCTCGGATAAACGCATCTTCAAGCGCTCGCGATTGTGCGTTGGTGCGATACATCACCGCAAAGTCTTTATAGGCAAATTTTTGCTTTCGGCGTAGGCTTTCGATCTGCTCGAGGACGTATTTGGCCTCAAATTCCTCATTATAAGCCTCTTGCAACGTGATCCGCTCCCCTGTGCCGCGATCGGTGAATAATTGTTTGCGCGTCCGATTCGGATTGCGATCGATCACCGCCCGCGCCGCCTCTAAGATCGTCTGTTTGGATCGATAGTTCTGTTCTAACAAGATCACTTGTGATTGCGGATAATCGCGCCGAAATTGTAATACATTGCGATAATCCGCGCCGCGAAAGGCATAGATACCTTGATCCTCATCCCCCACCACAAACACATTCTGATCAGGTTGTGCCAATAGCTGCACCAGCTGGTATTGAGCGGTATTGGTATCTTGAAATTCATCCACCAACACATATTCAAACCACCGTTGATATTTTTCGCGGATCACGTCGTTATCGCGTAACAGTAGCGCCATTTGCATCAAGAGATCGTCAAAATCCATGGCGTTGTTATCCAACAAGATCGCCTGATAACGGGTGTAGACGCGCTTGATCACTTCCCCTTTATAATCAAGTGCCGGATAATTTTTGGCTTCGATCAGCTCATTTTTAGCATTGGAGATCGCGTTGAGGATCTGGCGCGGGTTAAACTTTTTCGGGTCAAGGTTCAGTTCGGACACGGCCTGATTGATCGCCGAATTTTGATCATCGGTATCGAAAATCACATATTCCGATCCATAGGGGGTGTGTTCATGTTCACGGCGCAATAAACGGGCGCATATGGCGTGAAAAGTGCCGATGTTCAGCCCGTGCAATCTCCCATTGAGGATCTGTTCCACCCGGCCGCGCATCTCTCCGGCGGCCTTGTTGGTGAAGGTGACGGCCATTAGATTCGGGGGATGAATGCCGTAGTGTTCAATTAGATAGGCAATCCGATAGGTGAGGACGCGGGTTTTACCGCTGCCCGGCCCCGCCAAGACCAGTACCGGCCCCATCGGCGCGGTAACGGCGGCGTATTGTTGTTCGTTTAAGCTGTCCAGTAACATCTTGGGTGTACTCTTGTCAATCTCATTTCGGAATGCGCCGATTATAACGGATCGCGTCCAAAAAAAAGCGGCGATCCCCTGTCGAATCGCCGCTGAGTCCTTTCGGGGTTAGTCGTTATCGGGTGGGATGATCAATTCTTGTCCGATCGAGAGGCGATCCGGGTTGGTGAGGTTATTGGCCCGCAAGATCGCGGCCATCGTCACACCATAACGTTCGGCAATGGTCGAGAGCGTTTCGCCGCTCCGCACGATATGCACCGTGCCACGATCGGCATCTGGCGTTGGGGTAGGTTCACAATTCGGGATGATCAACTCTTGGCCCGGGAAGATCGTATCGTTTTCTGGGATCGCTGGGTTCACTTCGCGAATTTGGGCCACGGTGACATCATAGATCAAACCGATCCGATAGAGCGAGTCGCCCCGTAGCACCACATACAGACATTGATCCTCGCTTAATTCCCGTTCCGGTGTGGAGTCGGTCTCTTCTGGTTCAGGGGTCGAATTCGGGTCAAATTGAGTGGGTGTGGCCCGCAATCCGTTTTCCGGGGTATCGGTCGGTAAAGCGGCGGTTTCAGTCCCCAACAGCGGGTTGAGCGGCGCACCGGGGGTAATAAACGTCTCGGTAAGCGGGAAATCAGTCACGATCGGTTCAATGGTTGCAGTCGGATCGGCCGGTTCAGGGGTATTGGTTTGGGTGGGAGCAAGGGTGACGATCAACGGTGCTTCTTCCGATGGTTGCGAGTCGGTCGGGGCCTCTGCGAGAATTTCGGTGGGCGTGACCACGACCGGATCATCCGGTGTAGAGGTCTCGGTGACGAGGCCCGCGATCGGGGTCGAGTCAGCGGGGCGCACCGGATTGAACTGCCCATCCGCAGGACGATCACACCCAGATAACACCACCATGATCAACGCTAAAATCAACAGGTGTTTAAACATTGCGTTGTCGCTCCTTTGCGTCCACGCCAATTCAGCTTGAATTATAGCCAAACTTTGCTTTTCACAACACCGCGTTTTTTAATCGGGTAGAGTGATCTTCATGAATATTTAACATAGGGAACTCACAAGTAACCTTGGGAAAGTCACTCATCAGCTGAGAGCAATCCGCTTCTGGATATTAGAAGCAAGCGGGTAAGTGTTAAAACTCCGATAGCGTCCCAATCAAGTGCGTGGTCTCTAGGCTCACTTGTGTCACACGTCCGATCAGATTCACGATGTATTGCGGATCGTCGCTATAGCGATTCGGATCGCT
>JALOOG010000216.1 GCA_025454525.1 Anaerolineae bacterium
ATCGCGGCGAAAGCAGGTACAGTGGATCAATTCTCGCAATGGCGGGCCGTGTTAACCGAAGCGCGTAAAGCTTATGTGTCACAAGGCGCGGATTGGCAGTTCGAAGTTGAGTTTGTCGATGCGTTGATCGCGATTTTGGATGATCAAACGCACGCTCTAAAGTCGGATCATCCGTACTATTCGCATGTGGGACGGGTGATCGATGGGATCGCGCAACAAGTTACAGAAGATGATCAAGTGAATGCGTTGGAGATGTTGCTGGAGGCGGTGATCAATACCAAAAGGCAAGGAAATGATCAACAACGGGATGCGTTGAAAATGGCGTTAAGACAAATGCGGGATCAAGCCCTTCAAGCGCAAGATCTGCCAGCACACGAGTTTTTCGCGGCATTGATCGCGATCTTGGAGGATCAAGCGGTGACGTTAGCGCAAGATCATCCGTATCTGCCGTTAGTGCAACGGGTGATCGATGCGCTTAAACCGGATGCGTCGTAATCATAATCCTAAATCAAAAGTCGCTGTCACTGATAGCGACTTTCGCCTAATGGCTAGATTGATCCGCGATCCGTTTGTCGATCATAAGCTACGGTGGAGGATAGAATCCCCCACCCGTAACCCAAAAACTACAGATCCAACATCAAGTCCTCATTCACCTTCGGACGTTTAAAGGCGGCCCGTGCGCCATTGGCCGAAGTGAGCAGGCTTACCAATTCCCACCCGGCCTCACCATAGGTATTGAGGGCTTGGGTGTATTTGTCTACATCCAAGTAACGATCAAATTCTGGTTGATCTTGGGCCACTTTGCTGTCTTCAATGAATACCACGAGATATTCCCACTTTTGCATGTTGATTTCCTCCGTGAAAACGCAATCATCGCGTGATTATAACGCGGATCGCGGGCAATTTATCACCTTTTGGATGCGAATTGGCTCTATACATTAGCCACAGGAGTCGAGTCGGCTATGTTATAATCAGTCTAGTTTCGTCCTGTGATCGTCTGTTTGGTTTTATTGGAGTGCCTTGTGAACGGTAAATCCCCTGAACAAACGCCCAACGGACAGCCCAACAAAAACGCTCAACGCATGTGGTTAGCGGTGGGTGTGGTGGTGGTGCTGCTCTTTTTGGTGATGGTAGCCAGCCAAAGTATGAATAATCTCGCGGGAAGTGTGATGAGCTTTCCAGAATTGGCTGAAGAATTAAAAGCGGGTCATGTCAATACGATCGTGATTCGGGGGGCCACAGAGGTCGAAATCCGCCTCAATACCCCGCCCAACAGTATTCGCCGGATGACCATCTCACCCTATTTGAACTTGCGTGAAGAGATGACCGAAGCCTATGGCGTGACCACAGTGGAATGGAACGCGATCACCTATCGCTCTGAAGCTGGGGATAATACGTCCGCGATCTTGTTTAATGTGGCGTTGATCGTGTTGCCTTTAGCCGTGATGATCTGGATCTTTTGGCGCTTGATGCGAAATATGCGCGTCGGGCAGGATGCTGCCATGAATTTCGGTCGGAGTCGCGCACGCGTCTCTCGTGATATGGAGCGGCCACAAGTCACCTTTGCCGATGTGGCCGGCGCAGATGAAGCCAAAGAAGAATTAAAAGAGGTGGTCGAGTTCCTCAAAGAACCCGATAAATTTATCCGACTCGGCGCTCGCGTTCCAAAAGGTGTATTGATGGTTGGGCCGCCCGGAACGGGGAAAACCCTGATGGCCCGCGCTGTGGCCGGTGAGGCCGGCGTGCCATTTTTTAGCATCTCTGGTTCAGAATTTGTGGAGATGTTCGTCGGGGTCGGGGCCTCTCGCGTGCGGGATCTATTTGACCGGGCCAAGGCCGAAGCCCCTGCGATCATCTTTGTTGATGAGATCGACGCGGTTGGGCGGCATCGTGGCGCGGGACTTGGGGGCGGCCACGATGAACGCGAACAAACCTTGAATCAGATCTTGGTGGAGATGGACGGATTTGAGACCGGCACGAACTTGATCGTGGTAGCAGCCACCAATCGACCGGACATCTTAGATCCGGCGTTATTGCGTCCCGGTCGTTTTGACCGTAAAGTGATCATGGATAATCCGGACGTTAAAGGCCGTCTGGACATCCTCAAAGTCCACGCCAAAGGGAAACCCTTAGCCCCGAACGTTGACTTAGAGGCGATCGCCAAGATCACCCCTGGCTTTTCTGGCGCGGACTTAGAAAATTTGATCAATGAAGCTGCGATCTTAGCGGCCCGGCGTAACCTCAAGACAGTCGGCATGAGCGAAATGCAAGAAAGCATGGAGCGCGTGATCATGGGGCCAGAACGTAAAACCCGCGTGATCTCGGAACAAGAGAAAAAGGTGATCGCCTATCATGAGGCGGGTCATGCGATCCTTCATCACTTGTTAGAACATGCCAACCCAATCCACAAAATCACGATCATCCCCCGTGGTCGGGCCGGCGGCTATGTTCTGGCCTTGCCCGAAAGCGATGTGATGTTGGTCTCACGCGAACAGTTTGAGGATCAGATCGCGGTGATGATGGGGGGACGTGCCGCGGAAGAGATCATCTTTAACCGCTTGACTACGGGCGCAAGCAATGATCTCCAGCAAGCGACGCGCATGGCCCGCTCGATGGTGACCCAGTTTGGTATGAGCGAGATCCTTGGGCCGCGCGCTTATGGTAGCAATAATGGGTCGATCTTCTTGGGGCGCGAATTGGGTGAACAACGCGATTACAGCGAACACTACGCCGAGGAGATCGATAATGAGGTCAAGCGTATCCTACAGGTCAATTATGATCGCGCTCACACCACTTTAGCGACCAATCGTGATAAATTGGATCTCGTGGCGCGGGTGTTGATCGAACAAGAGACCTTAGATCGTCAACAATTCGAGGAATTGATGGCCGGTAGCAGTGCGTCATTAGGAGTCCCGTCGCAAGTCCATTTTGACCCGAACGCCTAATCACCTTGCCGAATCAGGGGCGCGTTAACGCGCCCCTTTGGCCGCTGGATGGATGCGCTATGAATCTACGTTTTCGCTTTTTGTTGATCGTCTTGGGTGCGGGTTTGGTGATCGCAACCTTCACCTTTCCACAATGGCTTCCGCTGTTGCCTTCCGATCAAGAGACGTTCCCGTTTCCAGAATTAGATCCCGCTTTTCACGCCGCTTTTAACGCTTTGCCGATCGAACGCCAACAAGATTATTTGCGCTTACGTAACGAAAACCTGATCTTGACCTTAGACATGATCAACAGTGCATTGTTGCCAGACGTGGTTGTGCCGCCCGAAGCGCAAACTTTGCCGAATATTCAGGGCCAAGTGGAGATCTTCACCACCGAATTTGAGCCGATCAGCGTGAATCGCAGTGCATCCGGCACGGTGCGTGTGTTTGAATTGCCCGACGGTTCACAATACCTCTGGTTTGAGGAATTTAGCGCAATCCAAGCGCCGGATATGCGTGTATACCTCTCTCGCAATAGCACCTTTAGCCTTGAAGATCTAGACGAAGATGAGGAATTAACGCTCACCGTTGAAGATGTGTTTTTGGGGCGGGTGAGCGCGAATGTAGGCAATCAACGTTTCGACATTCCCCGCGAAAATGACCTTAGCACCTATAACAGCGTGATGCTGTTTAGCGATGATCTGCAATTGGTCTATGCGATCGCCGATCTGTAGTTGCGAGATGACCCCTCAATACCTATAATGGACTCCGGTAATCCAAGTCATAAAGGAGTCTGATCATGCGCCAAGACCTTGGAGACGGGTTGATCTTACGCTCATTAAGCGAAGGTGTGCCTAGCGACTTTGAAAATGTACCACGCTTCGTGATCTGATCTCTGGACGACATCCCACCGTCACCCTAGAGGATGTATGGGTGGTGGTCGATAGTACCCAAGACGATCGCATCGTATCAGCAGTGTTATTGATCCCGCAAGTTTGGCATTATGAAGATGTGCCGATTCCCGTGGGACGGGTGGAATTGGTGGCCACACATCGCGATTATCGGCGTAAGGGATTGGTGCGCGCTCAAATCAACGCGGCGCATCAACGGAGCGCGGACTTGGGCCATTTGATGCAAGGCATCACCGGCATCCCCCATTACTATCGGCGCTTTGGTTATACCATGGGGGTCAATTTAGGGGTCGGTATGACCTTACCATTGTTTCGCATCCCCGATCGGCCAGAGGGAGAAACTTCCCCGTATACTATTCGGGATGTAGCCGAAAGCGACGCGGAGCTGCTTTATCAGTTGGATCAATTTCGGGCGCAATCCGCCGTATTAAGTTTAATTCGCACGCCGGAACTGTGGCGTTATGAGATCAGCGGGCGCGATCCAGATGAGCCGCTCCATATGAAGTTGCGGATCATCGAAAATGCGGCGGGGCAAGCAGTCGGTTATTTTGCGATCCGCGCCTCGATCTACGAAAACTACATCCAATGTTTTTCGTATGTGGTGGGTGATCAAGACTCGTATCTGGGGCCGCTGTTAGAGATGTTGCGCGATTGTAAGGCGTATAACGATCACTTTTACGCGGAAAAACCCGCCGAAAATCGCCCGAAAGTGCTTCATTTTGATCACAGTATCCCGGATACGGTGGAAACCTATCTCTCGTATATGCTGGGACGGAGCGCCACACATCCCTATGCGTGGTATTTGCGTGTGCCGGATCTGGTCCCCTTTATTCAGCAGATCGCGCCTGTGCTAGAGCGGCGTTTAAGTCGTTCCCATGCGCGCAATGTCAGTGGCACCTTAAAGATCGCTTTTTTTAACTTGCGCGGCCTAGAGATCCGCTTAGAACGCGGTCAGATTGTCGGCGTGGAAGAACGCGCCTTTGATATTTATGAAGGCGATACGGCCTTTCCGTTTGAGTCGTTCTTAAATCTGTTGTTCGGACATCGTTCAGGCTTGGAGATCGCGCAAGCGTTCCCAGAGGTGTACTTTAACTCATTTTCGGCCGCGGTGTTAGATGCGCTGTTTCCTAAGGGGCGCGCTTGGTTGATCGGCTTAGCTTAACGGGATGCGAAAGCCAAAGGTACTGCCCCCGCCGATCACACTCTCCACCCACACATCGCCGCGATGTTGGGTGATCGCTTGTTTGACCAAACTTAAGCCTAATCCCTCACCTTTGACCTCTGGGCCATTGTGACGGGCGCGATAAAAAGCCTCAAAGACAAACGGGAGTTCATGTTGTGCGATACCGACTCCCGTGTCTTTCACCATAAAATAATAAGATGCGTCGGCCACTTGGGTTTGTACTAGGACGCGGCCGCCTTCTGGGGTGTATTTGATCGCGTTCGTGAGGTAGTTTTCCATCGCTTGCTTGATCAACAGCGCGTCCCCTTCCACGGTCGGAAACGAGTCGTGATCGATCGCGTTATCCAACGTGATCACCTTCTGATCCGCAAATGGGGCGACATGCGTTAACACCTCGTTGGCCATACGATTTAAGTTAATGCGCTCATACAATTCGGCCGGCGTAGCACGCACCCGCTCCACCCGTAACACACCTGCTAATAGGTCTTCCATGCGACCGATCGCTTGTCGCACCCCCCCGATGTAACTTTTGATCTCTGGATCTTGTATATCCATATCGATCAAGTCGGTGTATCCGGTGATCACCACCAACGGAGTACGGATGTCATGTGATAACAAGCGTAACATCTGGTCTTTGAAGCGAGTCAAGGTGCGAAGCTTGGTCACATCGTTCAGGACGATCAAGTGGCCTTTGGGGGTGTGTTCGGTGATCCGCACCAAAAAATCGCGATCGGTGCGTTCGGAGCGGATTTCAAAAGCCCAGTCGCTAGAACGCTCTAAGGCGGTGTAGATCGCTTTAAAGATCTCATCATGTTCAGCCAGATGACTCAAATTCAGCCCTAAATAAGACACCGCATCCGGCAACAGGCTACACACCGAGTCGGATAACAAGGTTAATTGACCGTATTCATCCACGATCAACAGCAGATCCGGGATCGTCTTGAGGATATTCTCCAATTGTTGACGCTCATTCTGTAAGCGTTGAAAGGTGCGCGCTTGTTGGATCGCCACCGCCGCCTGATTCATGATAATGCTTAACAGGCGCAAGTGATAATCGGTGAAAAAGTCGATCTGCTCATGCACCAAGGTTACGACCCCGAATAAGACTTCATCGCGCATGATCGGCACAGACAAGGCGGAACGGGGAGCGTGCGTCGAATTTTCTAAGGGGTACCAACGGGGATCTGTATGCGTATCACCGATCAAGGCACTTTGTCGATGTTGGATCACCCAGCCGGCCAAACCGCGCTCCAAGATCAACCGGAACATCTGCACCCGATCCAATTCTTCATAAGCCGAGTCTTGATCGGCGATAAACAGATTTTCGATCTGGCGCTGATGTTCATCCATAAGGATCAAGGTTGCGCGGGTTGCGCCGATCTGTTTTAAGGTGATCTTGATCACCTTGGTGAGTACCTCATCGACATGCAGTTCAGTGAGCAGTTGAGACACCTCGGTTAGCAGCTCAAGGTCTTGTAAGGTAGACACATTTACGCTCCTCGTGTTGTCTCTTTATTATCGTTTATTTCGATGAAAAGTGTTGAAAAATTTACCTCTCTCATCTACAAACGATTAACGCTTAATGCTCCTGGCGATTGCCCATTAAACAGATGAGCGATTGCCCGTTCTACGGTAGCCGCGCCCAACGCTAACCCATGCCCATTGAAGCCCACCGCAAAGCCGATCGCGGGTTGATCTGGTAAGCTGCCCACTAAGGGCAATCCGTCGGGGGTAAAGCCCATAATGCCCGCCCAACGCCGGGCAATCGGCGCACTCACCTCTGGAAACCGATCGCGCAAATAGGCTTCTAGGATCACTTGCACAGGGGTGTTGATGCGATCGTCCATGGTGTCATGCTCTAAGGGTTTATTTTGCTTGCGCCCCCCGCCGATCAACAAGCGGCCGTCAAAGGTCATCCGGTAATACATAAAACCGTAATCGCTGTATCCACAGGTGTTTAGAACCGGCGCGGGGAGCGGTTCAGTCACGAGGCATTGCGCCCGCGTTGGGATCACCTTGCCGATAAAATAAGGGTGGATATTGGGCGAATAAGCATTGGTACACAATAACACGCGCTTGGCCTGAAACACGACTTTACGGGTATAGACCATGACTTGATCCGGCCCGATCTGCTCTAGGTGATAGAGTTCATTGTTATCGTAGAGCGTTGCACCGCTTTCGCGCAAGATCGCCCACGTCAGCTCCACGGGTTGTACCGAGCCGTCTTGGGGCTGTTGGATCGCGGCCAGATAACCGCGATCTAGGGGATCGGTCTCGCAATAGATCGCGCTGATTCCGTCCGCTTGCATCGCTGCATAGGCCAATTCGAGATCGCGCACTTCTTCGGGTGTTTCGGCCAAAAGCGTTGATCCGCATGGCTCAAAGCGCACGGAATCGGGGTTGCGCCGGATGAAGCCGTGCCAATGGTGATGAGTCTGTTCGGAAAGCGCGTAAACCTCGCGGGTGATGTCATGTCCATAACGTTCGATCGCGTGATGATAATACGCATCAAGGCCGGTGATCATAAAACCCGCGTTGCGTCCACTTGCGCCCAAAGCCACATCGCGCATCTCGGTGATTGCGACGCTTGCACCTTGTTGTGCGGCGAAATAAGCGGCCGCGCAACCGACTAGGCCCGCACCCACGATCAAACAGTCTACCGTTTGACGGGGTTGTGTCCCATCCGCTTGCCAGATTGAAACAGTCATCGTTCGGTCTCTCCTGAGCTAAAAACACCGATTATAACGGATCCGTCATACGATTCGGGCAGTTCCATGTCAATTTAGAGTGAAATCCGTGTTTTCTTGATACCAACGCACCCCCTCTGCATTTAGCAAAACGGCCAGTTGGCTGCGCGAAATCGGGATGTTTAACGGCTCATGTACATACCTGCTCAGGCGATCCAGCGTCTAATACCCAAAGCTTTGTCTAAGTTGATGAGGCGGGGTTTTCGCCGTTCTAATCAGCTGCCCTTGCTGCTCAGGAGAGTAGGTCGGCGGTCGTCCGCTACGAGGTTCATCGCTCAAGAAGGCCGTTTTCCGCGCTTGAAATTGCTTCACCTGGTGATAGAGGGTTACTAGGTTGTGTTGACATTTAAGGAAATTGCATAAAATAGTCGCATGACTGACGTGAGACTAAACGATGAGCAATGGATAAAGATTCGGGACTACTTGAA
>JALOOG010000020.1 GCA_025454525.1 Anaerolineae bacterium
TAGTGCTCATGGTGAATTACCTTTGGTCGGGTTTTTCCTCCCATGATGCACTATCCATTCTCACTTTTCAAAAGTCTCAATCAGTTCCATTATAATTGTTTACGACTCAAATTGTGATAAAGTTCCATCAATTGACTCCCTATAGCCCTCAAACTATGTTTTTGTTCAATAATTTCTAACGAACGTCGTGACATACTTTCCAATCTTATGAAATCGCTGATCGCTTCATTGATCGTTTCGGCTAAAATCTCCGGATCTTCTGGCGGAATCACCCAACCATTCCCATCAACGGTTTCGGGCATTCCCCCGACATCTGTTACAATCACAGGACACCCAAATCCCATCGCAGTCAGCAACGCACCACTCTGGTAAATTGCACGATATGGAAATACCACTACATCCGCCGCCAAATGATAAATCCAAACCTCTTCACGCGGAATGTAAAAATCATATACTTTTACATTTTTAGATTTTTTTAGACGATCAAGTATTGATTGTTCATGTTCAGAGTCCGGCTTTCCGGCAACAATCACCATGAGATCGGTTTTAATTTCACAAAGCGCAGCTTCAAGAATATCTAACCCTTTATATGCTTTGATAAGCCCAAAAAATGTAACCACAGCTGTATCAAGTGCAATTCCCAACCGTTTTTTCGCGTCTGCTTTGGTAACATGCTGAGGTGTATAATGTTGATGCTCTATCAAATGCACATGGGGAACAACATACACTCTTTCTCGATTCAGATTAGGAAATCGTTCCATCAATTCACGACGATTCGCTTCAGTATGAACGATTAGCGCATCTACAAGTGCATAAACTTGACCAATTTTTCGCGCACTTTGTTGATCAAACAACGGCACAATATCATGAACAGTATGCACAACTGGAATCTTAAGCTTTTGAATTTGCCGGATCAACCAAAGATCAAAATCCGGCAACCGACTCCATTGAATATGAATCATTTCAGGGCGAGATGTTTTGATCTCTTGCAATACAGTCCAATGAGTGAACGGATATGTGATTCCGCGTAACAATTGGCGTAAGCGAGGATATTTTAATAAAATTTTGTGATTGAGTCCCCGAAAATACCGCTTATCCACCGTAAACGCGTTGGGGTATTCCAGATCATCATACAGGTATTCAGAAGTGACCAATCGCACTTGCGAACCAGTCTGTGCCAAAGCCTCGCAAACTGCTAAATCGTAATAAGGAGTCAGGTTAACCGGGTCAAGTTGCCAAATATTCATAATATCGATGATTTCGGTCAAATAGCGCTATTCAAAACAAAACAGCCCGAATATACTTCGGACTGTTCTAACAGTTTAACCTAAAACAAGTGGGTTTAATAGCTACCGCTGCTACAACTTGAGCAACCACCTGCGCTACTTTCTGCACCACTGCTATCTTTCGACTTAAACGAGTGACCACATCCGCATGAACTCGCCGCATTCGGGTTATCAATACGGAAACCACCACCCATCAAACTATCCACAAAATCGATCGTCGCACCTTGCAAATACATTAGACTGGTCGGATCGATCGCCAGACGTACACCATCAATCGCGACCACCGTATCATGACTCTGGGCGGACGCTTCAAACCCCATGCCATATTGCATCCCAGAGCAACCACCCCCCGATACAAACACGCGCAGAACATGATTCGGGATTTGGCGTTGTTCAAGTAGGTTACGGATCACCGTCACCGCCGCGGGAGTCACCGTGATCACGGATTCTTCGGTGATAATTTCATTTTGATCATGTTCGATCACGCTCATCATAACGCTCCTATACGCAAATCAACTGATTAGATCATAACATAACTTTGGTCTGATCGCAATTAAACAGACCAAGATTAGCAAAATTCTACTTTTCCGCCTCATAAGGGATCAAGTAGGCGCATGAAGCCTCACCTTGCGAGATTGTTGAGATCCGACGCGGAGTCCGTCCGGTCAACGCCGCCATCAACCGCATATCCATCGCACACAAGACATCGGTAGTCTTAGACAACTGATGATAGGGGCAATTGCGTGTGTGTAAAATGATCCCATCAATACCTTTTTCCCATGAAGCATTATAACCTTGTTGGTTAAGATACCCGACAGCTAAATCTAGTCGTTCTTCAAAACTAACATTTGGCATTCGTGCTTGAATGGCCATTGTATCCGCAACGCCCTCAAAAATGACGTTGACACTTTGTTCGGGAAGTTGACGTTCAATTTCATGTAACAAATGGTGTAGTAATTGTTGATAATTGTTCGGCGCAAGTTCACGCGCTTTCTCTGTTAAAGTATAGATGTGTTGTGGCCGTCCGGGGGTACTACGATGTCGCAATTGCGGCTCAGTGATCAAGCCTTCTTGTTGCAACACATTAAGATGATGTCGTACCGTCACTGCGGTGATCTCTTTACCGTGATCGGTTTGCAACGCATCCACGATCATATCAACAGTGGCTTGACCCTGTTCTCGTAAAATTTGGAGAATATGTTGGCGGGTTTCTTGCATAAGGTTAATTTTTCTCATGAACATCTTGATTATCTTAACACCTTTGCTGAAATGCTGTCAACGTGTTAAGATAGCACTTTGTTTTATTTATCTTGCGGTCTCTTTCATTCCCCATTCCTATGAAACCAACTGTAGCATTCCAAGGCGTTCAGGGAGCGTATTCAGAACAAGCGATACGCCAACATTTCGGTGATAGCGTTGAGGTTTATCCTTGCCCCACTTTAAGTGATCTCTTCAATGCCATTTTATCTAATCAGATTGTAACTCACGCGATTTTACCTGTCGAAAATGCGCTAGCCGGCGCTGTGAGTCAGGCCTATGAGTTACTCATGGACTCAGATTTACGTATCCAAGCCGAAGTCATTCTTCACGTTCATCACTCTTTATTGGCACCCCGTGGAGTCAAACTTCAAGATCTACGCCGCGTGCGCTCACACCCACAAGCACTGGCACAATGCGAACGTTATCTTAAGCGCCATAACATTGAAGCCGTTCCAGCCTATGATACTGCTGGATCAGCGCGTGAACTTGCCACCAATCCTGAACCCCATACAGGGGCAATTGCCAGTCGTTTAGCAGGTGATTTATACAATCTGGACATTTTGGCAACCGACATTGAAGATGTGCCGTTTAACTTTACGCGCTTTTTCGTTTTGGCACATGATGATCCCGCTCCCGGTGAGTACAATAAGACCTCGCTAGTATTTGCCACCCGCAACCGCCCCGCGGCCTTATATGAATGCTTAGGTGAATTTGCGGAACGTGGAATCAATCTCACCAAAATCGAGTCGCGTCCACGTCGTAATCGTCCATGGGAACCCGTTTTTTACCTTGATTTTGAAGGCCATTGGCAAGATCCAATCTGCCAAGAAGTGCTTGCACGGTTATTGATTCGGGCTTCTTTTGTCAAATTGTTAGGATCATACCCGGCAGTCAAATCAACATCGGTCGGAATTTAAGCGAAAGTAAGAGATAAATCATGCAAAAACTCAATGTAGCGGTACTCGGTGCAACAGGTGCGGTCGGTCAGCGATTTATTCAGTTGTTAGAGCATCATCCATGGTTTCAAGTAGCCGAAGTGATCGGTTCTGATCGTAGCGCGGGTAAAACTTATGGCGAAGCGGTTCATTGGATTTTAGATGATAATCCCCCGTCGAATGTCTTAGATCTCAAAGTCAAACCCTTGGATGCGCCTTTAGACTCTTTATTGGTATTTTCCGCCTTGCCCAAAGAAGCCGCCGATCCGCGTGAAGTAGAGCTGGCCGCGGCCGGCCATGTGGTTTGTACCAACGCCTCTACCAACCGCATGATCGATGATGTACCCCTTTTATTACCAGAGGTCAACGCCGAACATATCGGGCTGGTTGAGGTTCAACGCCGCAATCGTGGTTGGACTTCTGGTGCTTTAGTGGCCAATTCTAACTGCACCACTATGCCGATTGTGATGGCATTAGCGCCTCTCCGTCACCTAGGGATTCGGAAAATCTTGGTGGTCAGCGCACAAGCGACCAGTGGCGCAGGGTATCCCGGAGTCGCCTCTCTCGACATCTTAGACAACATCATCCCCTATGTGAGCGGTGATGAGCATAAAATGGAAACCGAAACCCTCAAAATGTTAGGTCAATTTGATCGCGACCAAATCACTTGGTTAGAGTCCCGCGTGAGTGCCACTTGCAACCGTGTTCCGGTGGTAGATGGCCATCTGGTCAATATTTCCATTGAATTAGACGAGATCCTATCTATTGAGGCGATCATCGATCTCTGGCAATCTTATCGCGGCATCGATCCGATCCCTATGTTGCCTTCAGCGCCCGCGCAACCCTTGATCTATCTTACACAACCGGATCGCCCGCAAACCCGCCGCGATCGTAATACAGGGAACGGCATGGCAACATCCATTGGACGCTTACGGCCTTGCCCATTGTTCACCTATAAATTTGCCGCCTTATCGCACAACACGATCCGCGGCGCAGCCGGATGCAGTATCCTAAATGCTGAACTGTTAGCGGTTCAAGGTTATTTGGATCAATTTCAACCCTTGATGTTTGACCGTAGCGAATCACTTTAGTATGGGTTTTAATCACTGTGTCTGTTACGAGAGGAGTTTTCTGTGAAAATATTTATTGCCGGCATTGACGGATATTTAGGCTGGGCTTTAGCTCAATATCTGACCGCCCGTGGCCATGAGGTGGCTGGAAACGATGTTTTTTTACGGCGGGCTTGGGTAGCTGAAGTCGGTAGCGATAGTGCACTTCCTGTTTATTCGATCGAAGAACGCGCCGCAGCCTTTGAAGCACACTTTGGCAAATCGCTTAATTTTCGGCAAGGCGACCTGTTAGATTATGACTTCATCTGCAACTACCTAGCCGATTTTAAACCGGATGCGATCGTTCACTTGGCCGAAATGCCTTCCGCACCTTATTCGATGATCGATCAAAAACACGCCGTCCTTACCCAACAAAATAATGTGATCGGTAGTCTAAATCTTTTATGGGCGATGAAAGAGGTGTGCCCAGATGCACATCTCGTTAAACTCGGCACCATGGGCGAATATGGCACGCCAAACATCGATATTCCCGAAGGGTTCTTTGAGGTCGAATTTCGCGGACGTAAAGACCGTTTACCCTTCCCACGTCAGGCCGGGAGCTTTTACCATTGGAGCAAAGTCCACGACTCCAATAATACTATGTTCGCTTGTCGCATCTGGGGACTCCGTGCTACCGATATCATGCAAGGTGTCGTTTTTGGCACACGCATCGATGAAATGGGTGATGATCCTCGCCTCCGTACACGCCTAGATTTTGATCAATGTTTTGGTACCGCGATCAACCGTTTTTGTTGCCAAGCGGTAATCGGTCATCCACTGACTGTATTCGGTGGAGGCAAACAACGTCGTGGTTTCTTACCCTTACGCGACTCGATGCAGTGTCTGACTCTGACTTGTGAAAACCCACCCCAACGCGGTGAATATCGCGTCTTTAACCAATTTGAGGAAACCTACACGATCCACGAACTTGCGGATCTGGTGAAAGAGGTTGCCGAAGAAGCCGGACTCAACCCCGTCGTTCATTGTTATGACAACCCGCGCCAAGAATTGGCTGAACATTATTATAACCCCGATCGTCAACACCTCATCGATCTCGGTTATCAACCCTCACATGATGTCCGTGCCGAAGTCCGCATCATGTTAGCCGATCTCATGCCGCACAAAGATCGGATCTTGGCCAAACAAGCGATCCTAGTACCGGATATTCGTTGGGACGGTTCACGCCGCCGCTCCGAAGTCATTGACGCAGAACCGATCAAATCTTAGATCATCAACCAACCGGATTTGAATGGAAAAATCCGGTTGTGTTATTTTCCCTTAGACCGTTTTCTATTATCGTTCCATCCGCTATGATTATCCTATCTTTGTGGGATTTTTCACGTTTTAGCTTTCATGTTTACAACGGAGTATTTGGAATGGTACAGTTTTGGGAATTAGCGCAGTTATCCGATGTAGATTATCAAAAGATCATGCGTCGTGCCGAACAAGACATCCGTGATCTTTTGCCTCTGGCGCAAGAGGTAATCGACAATGTGCGTATGAACGGCGATCGTGCGATTGTCGATTATGCCCGTCGCTTTGATTCGCCTAATTTTGAAGCTTCCATGTTACGCGCCACGCCTGCCGACTTTGCTCAAGCACGCGCCGAACTTGATCCCGCTGTGATCGATGCGATCACCCAAGCGCACGATAACATTCGCCGCTTTCATGAAGAACAAATGCCCGAACCGATGTGGTTCACCGAAGTCCAACCGGGCATCATGGCCGGCGAAAAAGTGACTCCCGTCACCAGTGTTGGACTCTATGTCCCACGCGGTAAAGGCGCGTTCCCCTCCGTGATGCTCATGTTAGCCACACCCGCTAAAGTGGCCGGTGTCCCGCGTATCGTAGTGGTATCTCCACCCGCCCCCACAGGGAAAGCCGATGCAGCTTCACTGGTAGCCGCCGAGATCTGTGGGATCGATGAGGTTTATGTAGTCGGTGGAATGCAGGCCGTCGCCGGTCTAGCTTATGGTACAGAGACTCTACCCAAAGTCGATAAGGTGATCGGCCCCGGTAGCAGTTATGTATCTGCGGCTAAACGTATTTTGTATGGGACAATTGATGTCGGTTTACCCGCCGGCCCCAGTGAATCCATTATTTTAACTGATGAGCATGTTGATCCACGCCTTGCCGTTTTAGATTTATTGGTTGAAGCGGAACATGGCCCCGACTCCGCCGCGATTTTGGTGACTCACAGCCGCGCCGTAGCGGAACAAGCTTTAGCAATTCTACCCACCTATATCGAACAGCTCCCCGAATGGCGGCAAAAGTTTGTCACCAATGTTTTAAATAACTATGGTGGGATTCTGCTCACCGAGAGCCTTGAAGCCTCGATCCAATTTGTGAATGATTATGCACCTGAACATTTAGAGGTTTTGACCGCTGAGCCATTTATTACCCTCAATAAGATCAAAAACGCGGGTGAGATCCTTCTCGGATCGATGACTCCGATCCCTACCGCCAATTATTGCCTTGGACTCAACGCCATTTTACCGACCGGAGGCTTTGCACGGAGCTTTTCATCAGTGAGCGTTTGGGATTTTCTCAAACGGAGCGGAGTCGGTTATCTTTCCCGTGAGGGGTATCAACGGCTACAGGGGATCACGGCCACACTTGCCGATTATGAAGGCTTTCCCGCTCATGCTTTTGCGATCCGCAAACGTAACGAGATCATCGGTCTATGAGTGATTTAGAGATCATTCAACGCCTTCAGTTTAGCGACCGTAAACAAGCCCAAACCTTATTACAAGGCTTTTTAACGGAAGTTTTTCCCGATCTAGCGATCACTGAAGTGACTTTACGCCCGTTAGCAACCTCGTTAAACTCATTTAACGGGTTTCTTAAGTTGCAGGATCACACCGAGTTGTTCTTTAAGACTCACGTTGAACAAAACAATGTGATTGATGAATACTATAACGCCGCCCTATTGGCCGAAGCCGGTTATCCCGTGATTCAACCGCTCTATCATTCGACTCGTGCCGGACAACAAATCCTCATTTACCCGTTGGTACATGATCCACCCGTGTTTGATCTAGCGCGTGCTTTAGAGACTGATCAGGACGCGCCAATTAGCCTCAGCGAGTTATCACACGCTCAACACCGCTCGGATGATCAACTCTTATCGCTTTACCTAAACAATTTAGCACATCGTGATGAAACCGGAAATGCGCCCATTCATCAGTTGTTTTATCACCGTTTGACCGGAGGTCGCCTAGATCACTTCTACGGGCCAGATCGTCAGATCACGTTACCCAGCGGCACCTATCCGCTTTCAGAGGTTCGGACTTGGCGTTGGACGATCAACGGATCGCATTATCACGAAACGCTTGACCAAGTGATCAATCGTGCGATCACCTTGTTAAATCCCCAACGCCCGACTCCCACGATTATCGGGCATGGCGACGCGCATAACGGCAATGTGTTTTACAATACCGCACAAGGCCTTGTGTACTTTGATCCCGCTTTTGCAGGCCGTCATGATCCCCTATTCGATCTCACAAAACCGCTCTTTCATAATGTATTCGCCATGTGGATGTATTTCCCGCAAGAAGAGTCCCAACGCTTAGCGATTACCATGACCCTTGACGGGGATCACTGCCGAATTGAGCATAATGACACACTTAATCCGATCCGTGAGATGTTCCTACACAGCAAAATTGAGCGCGTTTTAAAGCCTTTGTTAGCGCATTTGCCCCCTGATTCGGATCGGCGTTCGCGGTTAAAAGCGGCACTCTTTTGTTGTCCTTTTCTCACCATGAATTTAACCCTATTTCCACCCTCTATCGCGCTTTTAGGGCTTGCGATGTCTGTATACATGGGATCAGAAAGCGTCGGTCAACGCAGTCAATTAGATCATCTTTTTGATCGACTCACTTGGTAAGGTCATCGTCGTAGCGCTCCGATCAATAATCCTAGCACCCCTAAACCACCGAGGACGAGAATCGGCGTAATCGGTGGTGGAGCGCTTGTCAGATCCACGATCGTTTGTTCTTCTAATGTCCCCGTCGGTGTAATCAACAGCGCGATCCCCGGCGGATACGTAAATGTTGGCATGGCAGTTCTGGGTAATGCCGGATCGATCGCCGTCCCATCTCCCACGGCCACCGGCCCGACCAATTCACGAGTATCGGCGGTTAAGGTGAGGATAGCGCCGGGTGTCTGTAGCAAAATTTGCGCGGTCTCTGTACCTTCAACATCAAGCGGTGCTAATGTCGCTTGTGGGAGCTGACTTAGATCAGGTATCAGTATGAGATCGCCCGTTACTTCAACCAATTCCTCAAACACCCATGCCACACCTCCAGGCGCATCTTCATATTGGATCTGAAACCAACGGAAGTAACGCCCGGTGACAATATATTGGGTTCCGGCACGAATCGTCCCAATGATCGCGCCGACCTCAATATCCGGTTGATCACGAATATTGACATCTCCAGCCTCAGCCCGCGCTTGTAATTGAGCATTCGCCCGAATTTCCGGCGTATTTGTCGGTTGTAAACCCACAGTGGGCGTGGGGGTAAACGTTGCCGTGTTAATCTGGACTTGGATCGGCGTATTTTCTTGCGCGATCGGCGTAGTCGGAAGATCTTCTTGCGCCTTTACCCGAAACTCACCCACACTTAAGGCGAATATCAGCACCAGCAATAATAACCATCTTTGCATTGTTTTACCTTGAAATTCGATTGTTCGGAGCAGTGCGTCCCTGTTCGGCGACGCGCCGATCTCCATTGCGTTCTAAATAGCCTTGATACTCTTGACCCCGTAACCCGATCACTTTCCACCCGTCCATCGTAAAAGTTGGGACTTGAACACGGCAAACGTAACAGTTAGCGGGCAACCATTCACCATTATAGCGCCGCCCGATGTGAAGATGTGTTGCTGTTGAGAATCCCCCTTCACACGCCGCCCGTCCAATGCGATCCCCCGCTTGTACGATCCCGCCTGTTCCAATCCGGCCATCGCTTGCAACATGCAAATACAAGATCGTCCATCCTGTGGCTTCATGACCATCTTGATCAAGATCCAACACCACCACGCCACCACCACTCCGAACAATGCTCCCCGATGCGACCGCTGTCACCCAATAATCAGAGGTATAACAAGCGATTGAGGTTCGCTCATCCGGAGGTGCAAAATCCACCGCTCCCCATGCGCTCCCATTGCCCCATCCACCGTGCGCCCCACCTGTGAAAAACCAAGTATCACCGCTTTCAAAGGGTAAGGTTAGCTCTGGTTGTGTGCCTATTCCGGCCAACGGATCGCTTAGATCCGCGGTTGGGCTACCAAAATAGCGTTGATATGTCAGATAAAACCCGTTTTCGCTCACATCATATCCCCAACGTGCGTAATCATTTTTGAGGTGTAAAAAGTGTTGTACACCCACACTGGCCGCGTTAAGCCCACGCGCAAAGGTCAACCGTTCCCCAGTATCAAATTCCAGCACCGACCATCCATCATACTTCCAACCGTAATAACCGCGATTCAATTCATTGGCCGTCCACGCCAATTGACGATACAACCCATCGCGATCGATCCGTTCAGAATTTTCTTTTGAGATCATCGGATTCGTCTTAAGCAGATCATCGGGATCGGGATTGCTCAACCAGCCGGCCCGATATTCCAACAACGCCAGTAAGACTCGTGGATCGACGCTAAATTCTTTGGAAACCCGCTCAACCACTTGCGCCGAACTCAAAAATTCATTTAACCCGCTTCCATCCGCTTGTCGGGTGATCACCCGATCGATCGCAACCCGGATATACCCCGGTTGAGCCGCGATAAATCCGGCAATGTCAAATTGACTCGCGTCCAGATCGCGGATCAATTGTGCATCCGCTAAGATCATCAATGGTGGGGTTTCTTGATCCGGCGGCGGTGGAATTTGTAGCACTTGGCCGACGGTTAAAATATTAGGGTTTTCGATCCCATTAAGCGCCATCAACTGTTCCACGGTGGTATTGTACTGTACCGCGATCCCCGTCAAGGTTTCACCTGCTACAACCGTATGTGTTCCTGTGGAGATCACCACCGATGTTGAGGTGGGGTCAGGCGTGCGATTTGCCTCCACTGTAGGCGGAGTTAAGATCAATGTCGGGGTGATGATTCCCTGACTCACTTCCATTTGTGCTGAAGTTTCGACGTAGGTCGCGGTGACGTAGATCACTTGTGCCTCTGGGTTAAGTGAACACGCCGTTAAACTCATCCAGAGCCATCCACATAAGAGGATTTTAAGCTTATCAGGTATCTGGGACATGGTACCAATTCGTTTCTATCTGCTTCAGACAGATCAAACATTAGCGGACGCGGATGAACTGTGTCAAGATGTTTCTAACTGATCGGTTGTTTGTTATACTAACGAGGAAGTTTACTTTTGGTTTGAGAGCTTGTAGGCGAATGGAGTGAACACCAATGGCAACCAGTCAAGAAGTGGCAGCGATTTTTCCGGGGATGGTTCAAAATTTCCGCCCCGACAAAGCCGAAGGGGTCAACGCCGTAATCCAATTCGATTTAAGCGGTGATAATGGCGGCCTCTATTGGGTCGCAATCGAAGACGGCCAATGTACTACGGGAGAAGGTCAAGCAGACTCACCTCGTATGACCATCAAAGCCAAAGCTGATGATTATTTTGCGGTGGCGACCGGGCAAGCGAATGTGATGCAATCCTTTATGAGCGGAAAGATCAAAGTCCAAGGTGATATGAGCCTTGCGATGAAAATGGCCAGCTTTTTCGGCGTGGGCTAATCCCAAAGTCAAAGGCAGGATCATGTTGATCCTGCCTTGTCATTTCCCAGTAATCTTAGAATGGAGATAAATACTCTCATCTTACGCAGGCCAGTTCCCACCCTATGTATGGGAGGGCTAGGGTGGGGTTGTACACAAGAAACTATCCTGTCCTACCTACTTCTCTTACTTTACATCTTGCCAATCGAACAAACCACTGCCCGCTAAACTGGCATTACCCAATGCTTCTTCGATCGCTTCAATCATCTCTTGATCATCGTTTTCTTCCGCGACTTCCAGCATCGCTTCTAAGGCTCGCATCGCTTCACGACCGCCGATCTCACCCAACGACCAGATCGCTACCGCGGCGATCTCATCATCGTCTTCGATCAACAATTGTGCTAATTTCGGCACAGCTTCGATCAATTCGAGTTCACCGGCCGCTCGCGCCGCCTCATATCGCATCGCCGCTTGATCACTATCGATTTCTTTTAAGACAATCTCGCTCCATTGTTCATCATATGTCCGTCCCATCGCAAACACGGCGCTGACTTTCATCCGTTCTTCGTCGCTTCGATACGCTTGACGGATCGCTCCCGGTACGATCTCATGGCCACAATTAGCGATCGCTTCTAAAGCACGCCGACGCACATCCAGATCCAATTGTTCATTTTTCCACAATTGGATCGCGATTTTTTGCGCTTTCACAGCCTCGTTTTCATCCAGATCGCCCAGTTCGCCCATCAAGATAAACCGGCCCAATGCGCTCACCGCCGCCGCTTGTACTTCGATTGCAGGGTCTTGTTGGGCCATGACCATCAAACGCCTCATCAAGGGTATCGACTCATCCGACCACAACGTATCAATGCCTGCGATCCGTACTTCCGGGGTTGGATCATCCAACAGCATCATCCCGATCCCCTGATAATCCATCTCATAATCGGACTCGCTGATCTCCGCGATTTGACGGGCCAATTTTTCGCGATAATCCGTGTCCAATGTTTGCCATACCGCTTTCATTTGTGCGACTTCGCGTGCATTGAGATCCGACAACCCATAAAAAATCTTAGCAAACGGTTTACCGCCGGCCGCTCCTTCTTCTAGGGCCGCGATCGTCGTTTTTAGATCGGGTTTAGTCGGTGTTTCGTTGTTCATTCTGATTGTTCCTCTCCATTACGGGAGTAAATTGGTGATCGGGTTGATAATATCGTTTAAAATCACCAAAATTCCTAAGGACAGTAAAAACGCTAACCCTACCAAGTGGATCAATCCTTCACGTTCGGGCGGCAACGGTTTTCCGCGGATCATCTCAATGATCACAAACAAGATCCGTCCGCCATCCAACGCCGGAATCGGCAACAAATTTGTGACCCCTAATGCAATACTGATCAACGCGATAAAATTCAGGATTAGCGTAGGACGGTTTTCCTCAATACTCTCTTGTAGGAACTCCCCGCCCAATTGACTAACACCAACCACACTCACCACTCGGTTTTCTTCAGGTTGCGTCTCTTGGCGCAACAACCTGACCGGAAATTCCGCAATCGTGGTCAAAATTTCACGGGTTTCATTAAACCCATAAGCGATCGCACTTCCCAACGGTTGCGGCACATAATCTTGTTGCGGCGGACCTTCCACATACCGCACATCCAACCCTTGATAGTAGGGTTGTAATCCGATCCCTAACCGACCTGTGCCTTGTGGAGGATCAATGCGCGGTGTAATCATCAATTCAACCGTTTGTTCACCGCGCAAGACCACGATCGGCTGTTCCTGCCCCTGATATTCCCGCGTCAATTGTTGTAAAGTGGCGAACGCATCTTCCGTTATCGTGAGGTCTTGTCCTGCGAATTGCACTACCACATCTTCCGGTTGAATCCCTGCCAACGCGGCCGGTGAATTTTCCTGAATACTTGTCACAGGGAGCAATGAAGCCGCATTCGCCAACGTTAGGGCGATTTCCTCAGTAGGTGTAAAGGTGAGTGTGATCGGATCATCAATATCCTCTCGACGCACCGTCACCGTAACTTCTTTCCCCGAAAATGTGACTAATTGACGGAAAAATTCGCGACTACTCTCGAATTTCACCCCGTTCAACGTCTCAATAAAATCACCCGTCTGTAAGCCATAGGTAGCCAAAGGGGAATTAGGTTCAATTAACGCAAATCCTACCCGTGATCCGCTCTCTTGAGGGATTCCGATCAACGCCACAATGATAAACAGAATCAGCGCCGAAATGAAATTTGCCACCGCCCCTGCCACCATGAAGAAGATCCGTGCCAGCGGTCTAACCTCATTAATTGAACGTACATTCGTGATCCCTTTGGCCGCCAATTCGTCACGTTCAGAGAGATATTCTTGGGGTTTAGAAGTTGCTTGTGTTTCCCGATCAGCTTCACTGCTCTGTTCTGATAACTTATTAAATAGCTTTTCCCGATCCCGTTCCGTTTCTTCTTGACTCAAGGGACGGATCAAATCCTCACCCAACGGGCGCACAAATCCGCCCAATGGCAACCAATTAAGCGTGAAATCGGTTTCTCCCCACGAAAATAACTTCACGACTCGCGGTGGAAACCCGACTCCGAACTCTAACACCGTAATCCCGACCATTTTGGCCGCTAACAAGTGTCCAAATTCATGGATGATGACCGCGGGAATCAAGACGATCGCAAATGCCAAGAGCGACGAGAGTAAATCATTGTTGATTAGAAAGTCTAACATTAAACCATGCCTTAAATCTACGTCTAGGTGCGGAAAAACCGGTGAGAAAGACCCTGTTTTTAGGCGCGGGGTCATTGGCTTCTAGTCTAGTATACGAGTATTTGAATGACATCAGCAACGCACTTATCAAGCGCTCACGACCTAGCCCCAGCACCTACTGCCGCGAATCGCACATCTTTCACGCCGTCCAATGTGCTTAATTCTCGTTGGATCGTTTCGGCATCTCGTGCCGTACACAGACAATGCACATTTGGACCCGCGTCTAAGGTGTAGCACACTTGTAACCCGTCTGCACGCCAACGCCGCACCGCGGACATCACCGTTAACGAGGCCGGTTGCCAATAGAACAGCGCCGGACGACTGGTCATCATCACCGCGTGCATCAGATTACTATCGCGTTCTACCACCTCCGCGAAAGTATCAAAATCATGATCTAGGATTGCCGTTTTGCAAATCTGCAACCGGTCATCGGCACCCGCGACTCGTGCCGATTGCAGATCACTTGTATTCGCGGAGGGATGCCCTTGTTTTGATCCAACCTCTTTATGTGCGCTACTCACGATTGCGATCACATCCACCAAATCCCAATGATCCGGCGTAGCGATGCTTTCAGCATACGAGTCTTCATGCCGATCCGCCGCGTGCCATTCGACAAACCCCGTCGGGATTGACCGAGAAGCGGATCCCGATCCTAACCGTGCGATCGTGGTCATCTCGCGTTCGCTCACCTCACTTGCACCCGCTGCCGTGAACCCTGCGACGGTTAAGGCTGCAAATGAGGAAGCCGATGACGCGATCCCCGCCCCCATTGGGAAATTGTTTTCCGAGTCCACTTGGGCGTAACTCGTTAAGTTCAATCGTTTACGGATCGCGTCTAAATGTTGCGATACCCGCATCAGCGGTTCACCCGTTTGATCTTGTCCGTTCAAAATCAAATGATCTTGTTTAAGCGTATCATCCCAGTGGACAGTCGTGCGCGTAAAGACCCCATTGAGGTTCATACTAAGTGAAGAATTGGACGGCAATCGCAACGTTTCATCGCGATTCCCCCAATATTTGATAAAAGCGATGTTTGAATTTGCGTAGGCGGTAGCGTGCATCATGTTTTTGTCTTTTGTCTTTCAATCGATTCTGCCAAACGCTAAGGATTGTACCTTAAAACACATCGGATATAATCGGTTATTTAAGACCACTTCAATCGATCTGGAGTCTCTCATTGCGCGCACTTCTTGGGCTTTTGCGAACCATGCGGCCCAAACAATGGACAAAAAATCTGTTGTTTGTTTTTCCCGCGATTATTTTTGATGGGCAGCTTTTTAATCCGAACGCTTTTGGACGGGTTTTTCTCAGTTTTCTTCTGCTTTGTTTAGCTTCCGGCACCGTCTACATCATCAATGACCTTGTAGACATCGAAAGCGATCGCCAACACCCACGCAAGAAGAATCGCCCGTTGCCTTCGGGCCAACTTCCGATCCCATTAGCGATCGGCGCGGCGATTCTGTTTCCAATAGCGACCTTAGCCATCGCTTGGAGCTTTAGCCAACCGCTCGCTTTGATCTTGGCCTTGTACTTGGCAATACAATTAGGTTATTCCTTTGTCTTTAAGCACCTTGCGATCATCGATGTGATGATCCTCACATCCGGTTTTGTATTACGGGTTGCGGCAGGAGTCGTTGTGATCAACGTGACCAATTTCTCTCCATGGCTCTATGTGTGTGCCGGCTTATTGGCGTTGATGTTAGCCGTCGGCAAACGTCGCCAAGAATTGATCCTTTTGGGTGCAAATGCCAACAATGTTCGCAAAATTTACGAACATTACAATCTTGAGCTTTTAGATGAGATGCTCCGCATTTCGATGATCAGCACCTTGATCACCTATATCGTTTACACCATCGAAACCACCGCCCCCGCCTTACAAGGCAACAATTACGCTTTGTTAACCGTTCCATTTGTCATCTATGGTTTATTTCGTTATCTTTACCTCATCCATGTCAAAGGTGAGATCAGCCCGCCCGATGAAGTCTTGTTAAAAGATCGTCCCTTGCAACTAGCGTTGGTTTTATTCGCCTTAACCGTAGCAGTCATCATCTATGTGGTTTAGCTTTAGTTTTAGGCCTGTGTATGTCTTTTAAATTATTGACTTCAGCCCCTGCCAAGATCATCCTTTTTGGTGAACATGCCGTTGTTTATGGACAACCGGCCTTGGCCGTTCCCGTTTCACAATTACGCGCACAGGCCGAGATCATTCCTACCGGCCAACCGTTTCGATTGGTCGCTTCTGATATTGATGAGACCTTACCGATCAATATTGACGATGAATTGGTAGACAATGCTTTAGCGCACATGGCCCGCCTGACTCTACAGACGTTGAAAGTTGCCCCCCCAAACGTATCGATCGTGGTGTCCTCACAAATTCCCTTGGCAAGTGGTTTAGGCAGTGGTGCGGCGGTTTCAGCAGCTTTAGGGCGTGCGATTGCCTTTGCTACCAATGGCACACTCTCCAATGAACAGCTCAACCGTTTAGTTTATGAAGTAGAGGGATTACATCACGGCACACCCAGCGGCGTTGACAACACAGTGATCGTTTATGAGCGCCCGGTCTATTTCATCCGTGAACAAACCTTAGAGACCTTTTCCGTCGCTGAACCTGTGCATTTACTGATCGCTGATACTGGCAAGGCCGCTTTAACCAAAGTTTCCGTAGGTGATGTTCGTCGGTTACATGAAACTGACCCGGCCTTCACCCAACCATTATTAGATGCGATCGGCCGCGTTGTTCAACAGGCCCGCACCGCCTTAGAATCGGGCGATCTTCCGCGTTTAGGTGCATTGGCCCTTGAAAACCATCATTTATTAGGGCAATTGACCGTTTCATCGCCGGAATTAGACACCTTTGTACAAACGGCCATAAATGCAGGCGCGTATGGTGCGAAATTATCCGGGGGAGGACGAGGTGGTAACATGATCGCCTTTGTCAATGAACAAACCGCCCCACAAGTAGAATCCGCACTTTATGCCGCGGGTGCGACCCGTATTATCCCGATCACGATTGAGCCTTAAGAGGTATTTTCCCTGTGACTCTCACATTGATTAAATTAGGTGGTTCTTTAATCACCGATAAACGCACCGAAAAAAGTTTTCGTGCCGATCAGTCCCGTCAAATCGCTACTGAGATCGCTGCCGCCTTAAGCGCCGATCCCACCCTACCGTTGATCATTGGACACGGTAGTGGATCATTCGGTCATGTCACCGCCCAAAAGTATGGTACGTTAAACGGTGTTCATACTCGTGAGCAATGGCGCGGTTTTGCCGAAGTGGCCACGGTGGCCGCCGAACTTAACTATCTAATGGCCGAAACGCTACAAGCGGCGGGTATCCCGATTTTGCGTGTTCAACCGTCCGCATCAGCTCAAAGTTACAACGGCGTGATTCAACGCATGGAGCTTTCGCCCATTCACGCCGCACTTGCGAATGGACTTGTCCCCTTAGTCTATGGGGATGTCTCTTTAGATGATGTGCGCGGTGGTACGATCATTTCAACAGAGGCTGTTTTTACCTACCTTGTCCATCAATTACCCGTGAAACGGGTGTTATTACTAGGTGAAGTAGCAGGGGTTTATGATCAACAAGGTCAAGTGATCCCAGAGATTACCTTGAACAATGCCGAGCAATACCGGGCCTCGTTAGGCGGTTCAGAAGGTACTGATGTCACCGGAGGCATGTTGACCAAAGTCACTGATATGTTGGCCTTGGTAGAAAGATTCCCAGAGCTACAAGTTTATATCATTGACGGCACACGTCCCGAACCTTTACGCGCTTTGTTACAAGGGGGTGACTCAATTGGGACATTGATTCAAGCGGGCAATCAAATCATCAACCGTGAGGATCTTACCTAAACGCATCATCTTTCTTTCGGATACACCAACCACAACAACACGGTAATCGCGATCCCTGGTGCGAGGCTAACCCAAATGGCCTCGCGCAAGATCAAATTCCCTTCGGCCATCATCACCCCCCAATCAGGAAGCCCCGGTTGACCTGTAAACCCTAAAAATGCCAACGCCGCGCTATTGAGCAGACAATAGCCAAACGTATTCACAGCATATACCCTTAAACTTGGCCACGCATTCGGCAAGATCGTGCGTGTCATCACCCACCACTCCGACGCACCTATCGCGATTGTGCCTTCAACAAATGCCATGATTTTGATTTGTTTGATGATATTTCGGGTATAGATCGCGGTGGGTGCAATTTGTGCGATCCCCACTGCGATCGCGATCGTCAAGCTACTTGCACCTAGTAGGGTAAGCAGCACCAACGAGAGTAACAACCCCGGCAATGCCATCAACCCTTCCCATAATGCCGCGAATGCCTCATATCGGGTGACTAATCCCCCCAATGTGCCGAATCCAACACCGATCAGCGTTGCCAATGCTGTCATAATCAGCGTATGTTGACCACCGTATAACCATCGACTCCACACATCGCGCCCTAGATGATCGGTTCCCATCGGATGCGCCACACTCGGCGGTTTGACGATCTCACTCAAATGGGTTGTCATCGGATCATACGGGGCAAATATCGGTGCGATCAGGATCAACACTAGCAGCAACCATTTCATCAATTACACATCAGCCCGTAAACGCGGATCGACCCATCCGATCAACAGATCGACAAGGATATTGATCATCACATAGATCACTGTGATCACCATCACCGCCCCTTGCACTACCGGATAATCACGCCGTAAAACCCCGTTGACCAATACCTGACCGATCCCCGGTCGCAAGAACAACATTTCCACCAAGATCGTACCAGACAGCAAAAATCCGGCTTGTAATCCGATCACGGTGATCACCGGAATCAGGCTCATCGGTAACACATGTCGCCCTAGGATCGTTCTTTCCCGCAGCCCCTTAGCGCGTGCCGTTTGCACAAAGGTTGTGTTAAAGGTTTGACGCAAGCTACTTTCAGTAACTCGCGCAACCGCCCCACTAGTATGAAATGCCAATAACAGCGCCGGAATCCAGATCTCGCTAGTATTTCGTAAGGCGAAGATCACGAGTGTACCCGTCCAATAGATCGGGGCAGCATTCGCAAATGGGATGATCAACCGTGCCAACAGATGATCCCGTGCAGCTATCACCCCTAAGGTAATCCCCATTGGGATCATCACGATTAACGCACTAAACGCTAAACTCACCGTGGATCCGAATGCTGGACGTAATATCTCGCTCACCGGCAATCCCCGCACGATCGACTCCCCCAGATCGCCGCGGATCAGATCCGATAAATATGCGCCATATTGCGTCCAAATCGGTTGATCCAGTCCTAACAGGATCTGCTGTTCTTGAATCGTCTGTTGATCCGCGCCAGCTTCGATCAGTGGCCCGATGATCGCATCCCCCGGCAAGACTCGCAACATCACAAACGTAAGTGTGATCGCAAACCAAATGGCCCCTAATCGAAATAGGATTCGTTTCATGACCTCAAACGAACGTTTGTCATCAACGGAAACCACCCATACGGGTCAAATTGTAATCCCTCAATTTGAATTGACGTGGTATTGAGGTTGACATATTCTCGAATCGGTACGATCAGTGCATTATCCATAATGATCTGTTGTGCTTGGGCATAGAGGTTATTTCGTGTTCCAGGTTCTAATTGTCGTATTGCGTCTCTTAACACTTGGTCCAGCGTCGGATCGCTAAACCGCGACCAATTCCGGCTGCCATTGGTGACAAAGTACGAATTTAAAAATGCTGGATCGAGTCCAAATGTGTAAAATGCCACGAGGTTGTAATTGCCTTCTTGCACTTGTGAAAATAAGGTGGGTGCATCCGGTACGGTTTCGATCACCACTTGAATCCCTAGATCACCCCATTGTTCTTGAAGCAATTGAGTCACCTCTGGGATCGATCCCCAAGTGGGCATGATCACCCGCAATTCGAGATCACCCCCTTCATGATCCAAAAACCCATTGTCATCCGCGTCTACATACCCGATCGACGCAAGTAACGCCCGTGCTTGTGTCGAGTCATAAGCGTAGCGTTCTTCCACCGCCCGATTGTAGTAAAGGGTATTTGAGGTCATCGGCCCCCAAGCCACGGGTGAAAAACCCTGAAAGATCGCATCCACAATCCCACGTCGATTCGTCCCGAATAACAAGGCTTGTCGAAACGTCAGATTATCTGTCGGAAATTGTTGTGTATTGATCAAATATTGCAGTGGCTGACCCGGAATCGCAGTCGGCATAATCTGAATCTGACTATTTCCGGTTTCGGTTCTAGCGGTCAGCGGCGGGATTTCACCAATAATTTCAACCTCACCGCTTTCAAGTGCTGTAAATCGGGTTGCCGGAGTCGTATAAAACCGATATTCGATCACATCGATCGCCGCAGGTTGATAAAACGCCGGACCCCAATTGTAATCCGGATTCCGCTCTAAAATCAGGTGATCATCCGGCACATAGCTCACCAATTTATAGGGACCCGTCCCAGATTGATAATACTGGTAACGTTCCACCGAGTAGCGCGCCAATTGAGTTGGACTTGCGATCCCCAAGTACACTTGACTTAACGAGTCCAACAACGGGCTAAACGGCTCACTCAAATTGATTGCGATTGTAAACCGATCGATGATCTCATAACCGTTATACGTCCCTAAGAGGGTCAAGGCCCGACTAGAGCGGGTATCTGGGTTGGTGATTCGATCAAGCGTGGCCCCCACTGCGATCGCATCAAAATCGCTGCCGTCATGAAATTTCACCCCTTGCCGCAATTTGAACGTGTACGTGAGTCGATCATCCGAGATTGCCCATTCACTTGCCAATCCTGCGACGAAATTACCGTTAGTGGGATCGCGATAAACCAACGTATCATATACTTGCCGCATCACGATCCCAAGTTCCGCCGACTCGTTGCGATGCGGATCAAACCCGCTAGGTGACAACGTTAACCCGTAGACGATACGTGACGGTTGTTCAGTAGGATTCACATTATCAGTGGATGCCGCGCCACAACCCACAAGCATTAAACATAAAAAGGCAAAAAGATAAATCATCTTGAGTTTGACCTTCCCTAGTTTCAAGGGATCAGTTACGATCAGAGATTAGGCGGTTACAGAGTGTACCACATTTAACGATAGTGATGTAGGATGACCATTTACTCAACTTGTCCCACACCACCGAATCTAGCGACAGCGATCTAAGATGACCATTTCTAACCCAACTTGGCTCACGCCACCGACTGAAGAAGAAGATCGCCCTATTTACCGGCCCGTTTGGCGTAGCATCATCCTTCAATACGGGATTTTGTTAGGTTTCACCGCCGTCTTATTTGTTTTAGCCAACTACCTACGCCTTCGCTTACCTCCATCTCCCCTGATCAATCTCGGTATAGTCTTTCTTCCGTTAGGCTTGTGGATTTGGTTCTCGTTTCGTGTGGAACAGCTTTATCTTTATCCACGCCGTCAACTTTTTTCGATTGTGATCATCTCTGCTTTAGTGGCCCAAGCGGTGGGTGTTCCCTTAGTTGAAGATTTTCTACAAGTCGAAAATTGGTTATCACTTGCCCCCGCTATTGATCGGATTGTGGGTTATACCTTCACCGTTGGTATTGTGCAGGAATTTTTGAAGTATTTGATTGTTCGTTTCATGACTTGGCAAGATCATTTGCGTGAGCGCGCCGATTGTATTGCTTATGCGGAAGCCGCTGCTTTAGGATATGCACTTGTGGTCAGCTTGCGTTTTGCACTCACTGGGACACCTACGCCGGATGTTGTGGCCGCGCATGTTTTTGCGACTGTAGTTGTTCATCTGGTTGCAGGCATTGTGGTAAGTTATGGACTTTCGGAGTCCAAATTTGCCGAAAGTATTTTTCTCTTACCCGCGTCTTTGGCTTTAGCGGCCTTGGTGACAGGTATTGCGATCCCGATTCGTGCTGGGCTAGTGAATGCGAGTCTTTCGCCAGCGGCTTTAGAATTTGCCTTACCGCGTCCTCTGTTTGGGATCGGATTTTCCGCCACGTTATTATTTGCGGGTTTATGGGGGATTTCTTTTCTCTATCGCGTAGCACAACGCCGCGATCGTGAAAGTCGTGCCGCTCAAGAGGTTTAACGCTATGCGTTTTTTCGATCTTTTAGGACAAGAGTCCGATTTATCACGTAATCAACGTTGGGGCCATTATCTAACGGTGTTTTTTGGGCTTTTTTGTTTTGTAATTGCCATCAACTTACGCGATAATATCCTTTATGCCACTGTGGAGTACGTCAATGTCGAGGCCGGTATCCGGGTCAATTATCCCGTTGGTTGGTTGATCGATATTAACGGTCAGGGTTATATTTTTCGCGCCCGTGACGTGAGCCGGATCGGTTACAAGACTACTTTACAAATCAGCACGATCCCTTTAGCAGTGGGTATTGAAGCTCGTAATATCTTAGATGATCTCTCGTTATTTCGATCATTGCGCCTTTCTAATTATAAGATTTTATCGATTCAGCCTTATACCCTACCGGATGGTGAATCAGCGACATTAATGGAGTATGTATTTGTTTCTGATGATCCAAATCCCTTTCTAGAAGCCGTGCCGATCGTCGTGACTGGTCGTGATATATTGACTATACGACGCGGACAAGCGATCCTAATCACCTTTCTTGCCGACTCACAGACTTACGATGCCGATCTCACCATTTTCAATCGCTTTTTGAGTTCCTCGGATTTTTAACATGCTAAAGCGTGTCGCTATACTTGGCTTTTTACCGTGGTTACTATTGGTGTTGATCTGGATCAACGCCCAAGACTCCGATCCATCCGCGCCTCCTTTCGATTTAGAGCGTATTCAGCGTGCGACAGTGTTTATCATGCAAGCGCGCACCACCCTTGATAAACCCTTAATCACCTGTGTAAGTTCCGGCACTTTAGTCAGCCGTGACGGGTTGATCCTCACTAATGCCCATGCCACCGTCACCAATCCCGATTGCCCCGGCGATCGTTTGATCATCGCGCTCACCGTTCGCCCCGGTGAACCCCCAGTTCCTACCTATCAGGCCGAAGTCATTCAGGCCAACGAGGGCCTTGATATTGCCCTGTTACGTATCAATCGCGAATTTGATGGCCGTCTACTCAACGTTGATGAGCTTGCATTGCCCTTTGTGGAGTTAGCCAATTCCGATCAAGTCCAATTAGATGAGACCGTCTGGGTATTAGGCTACCCCGGTATCGGTGATGATCCGGTTTTGATCGCCCGTTCCGTGATATTAGGTTTCACTGCTGAACCCAGTGGTGGGGCGAAATCTTGGTTTAAGATCAACGTAGATGAAGCGAGTGATATTTCAGTCATCTCCGGCACCATGAGCGGTGGCGGGGCTTACGATCGTTCTGGGCGTTTGATTGGCATTCCCACCACTGCACCGATCACCCGTCAAGTTGCGGTGTCAGTCTGTCAACCTTTACAAGACACCAACGGCGACAGCCTTGTCAATCAGAATGATGTGTGTATTCCCTTGGGTGGTTCAATCAATGTTTTGCGTCCTTCCAATTTTGCCCGCCCCTTGATTCGCAGCGCCTCGCTTGGTTTAAATATTGAAACTATCTCATTAGATGCGCGCCCATCCACGCCATTTGTATCCATCACCCCACGCATTAGCAATTTGTTTTTCGCCCCTTCTGTGATCAACAATGCGCCTTCTACGGTGATCAACAGCTTACCTACCGGAAACAGTGAGCTATATTTGTTCTTTGACTACGAAAATATGACCTCCAATACCATTTACGAGTTATTGGTCACATATCAAGGTGTCCCTAGCCCGATCTTTAGCCTTTCACCGGTTCGTTGGAGCGGTGGTCAAAGTGGCTTGTGGTATATAGGTACTAACGGCCAACCCCTACCGAATGGTGATTACGAATTTACCTTATTTGTAGACGGCATCGCGGCCGCCTCTCCTAAACTTTTGCGTGTAGGTGGCCCTCCTACCAATGATCCCAGCTTTAGCAGCCTTGCTTTTGCGCTCATTGAAGGGAATCAGGCGTTCGGTGACGGTTACGTGATCGCCACCGGCACAACGGCAACCGCCCGTTTCATCTACAACAACCTTGAAAACGGCACGCCTTGGACGGCGATCTGGTATTATAACGGTGTAGAGTTATCACCACGCGGCGGTGGTGAATGGTTTGAATCCAACCTTAGCGGATCCCAAACGGTTTCGATCTTTTCGCAAAACGGTTTACCCCCCGGACGTTACCGACTCGCCCTTTATATCGCGGATCGCCTTGCCGCTTTATCCGATTTTACCATTGCCGGCACTCGCCGTGATGCTTATCCGTTGATCTTTAGTAATACGGGTTTCGCCATTGCCGATAGCGACACCGAAGCGTTAACCGCTAACCGTATCGACAATTACAGCAATCCCGCCGATGCGCTTTATTTCCTTTTTGATTGGAGTCGCCTTGCACAAGGGACTCGTTGGCGTGTTCGTTGGTTGGTAGACGGCACAGTTTTTTACGATCAAGAGATCGCATGGAATGGCACAGAGGACGGCCAAAACTTTTTGATGCGCTTAACGGCCCCAGAGCGCGTCCCTGATGGCACTTATCAGGTTGAATTGTTGATCGACAATGTGTTATTACAGAGTGAACTTTTTGAAATGGGCATCGGCCAGCTTCCGATTGATCCATTTGCCCGTGCCGAAGGTATCCAGTTACGCGGCCAAATCTTAGACTCCGCCACTGGAATCGGGATTCCCAACGTCACCTTTATGTTGATCAGCGAAGATTATTCGGTAGGCGATTTTGAGGCCCGCCAAGATCAGCTTTATGCCATTGCCACCACTGATCGTAATGGCCGTTTTCAGATCGAACGTCCACTACAATTGAATGCACCTTATAGCGTTTTGATCGCAGTAGACGGTTATCTCCCTTTACCAGCCGACGGAGTTGAGGTAGACGAGAACACCCCCAACCCCTTAGAAATGACCCTTTACCTAACCCGTGACGGGTCATAAATAAGGAGATCTGCTTGGCTGAAAAAATCCGCTTAGATATTGCACTTCATCAAGCTGGACTTGCTCCAAGCCGTGAGAAGGCCCGTGCGATGATCATGGCCGGTGAGGTCAGCGTCAACGGCCTACGCATCGACAAACCCGGCACGCGCATCGACTCCACGGCGAACTTGACAGTACGAGCAAAACCCCGCTTTGTCAGTCGTGGCGGCGAAAAATTAGCGGGCGCGCTTGAAGATTTTAATTTTGATGTCACCGACCTAATTTGCGCCGATGTCGGTGCGAGTACGGGTGGTTTTACAGACTGTTTATTGCAATTCGGCGCGGCCCGCGTCTATGCCTTAGATGTTGGTTATGGTCAATTAGATTACACCTTGCGCCAAAATGAGCGGGTGATCGTCATGGAACGCACCAATGCCCGCCATGTAACCTCCTTAGGCGAACCGATCACCTTAACCGTGATCGATGCGTCCTTCATTTCTTTGCGTTTACTGTTGCCTGTGATCAAAAATTGGCTGACACCCCAAGGCCATGTGATTGCCTTGATCAAGCCGCAATTTGAGGCGGGTAAACAGGATGTTGGCAAAGGTGGGGTTGTGCGCGATCATGACGTGCATGAACGGGTTTTGCGCGAAGTTTTGACCTTTGCAACTGAGATCGGTTTTAGTCCGCACGGACTCACGCTATCGCGTCTCAAAGGCCCAGCAGGCAACATTGAGTTTTTAGTCTGGTTGCAGCGTGAACCGTATCACATCGACCTAGACACCTTGATAGATGCGACCATGAAGTTAGTTTAAAACCGTGCGAGACTCCTAATGTTAAAAGCGCGAGTCAACTGATATAATCGTAATCTAAATAGCTATGAGTGAGGCTCATCGTGGGTAATATTCGTAATTTCTCCATTATCGCCCATGTCGATCATGGTAAAAGTACCTTAGCGGATCGGTTGTTACAGTTAACCAACACCGTCGAAGACCGCAATATGCAAGAACAACTCTTAGATAGCATGGATCTAGAGCGTGAGCGTGGCGTGACCATCAAAGCATCTGCTGTTCGCATGAATTATACCGCGCTCAACGGAGAGCAATACATCATCAATTTGATCGATACCCCCGGCCACGTCGATTTTACCTATGAGGTAAGCCGTGCCTTACAAGCGTGTGAAGGGGCGATCTTGGTAGTGGATGCGAGTCAGGGCATCGAAGCGCAGACTTTATCCAATGTCTATCTAGCGCTTGAACAAGATCTTGAGATCATCCCGGTGATCAACAAGATCGATCTGCCTGCGGCCCGGCCCGATGAGATCGCTAAAGAGGTTGAAGAACTTCTTGGGATTTCTGCTTCTGAGATGCTCCGAATCTCCGCCAAAAACGGGATCGGGATTCGCGATGTATTAGAGCGTGTCGTAGAGCGTGTTCCCGCCCCTGTTGCCGATCAAACCACCCCTTTACGTGCTTTGGTGTTCGATTCGCACTATGATTCCTACAAAGGCGTGGTCGCTTATGTTCGTATTTTCGACGGCAAATTGACCAAGCGCGATCTCTTTAAGCTGATGTCCACCGATGCCAAATTTGAAGCGGTTGAGATCGGCGTATTTTCACCCACCATGCGCCCAGCGGATGAGTTATACGCCGGTGAAGTAGGTTACATCGCCACTGGGTTAAAAACGGTGCGTGAATGTCGTGTCGGGGATACTTTGACCTTATTCAACAATCCTGCTCCTGAACCCTTACCCGGTTACAAGCAGATCAAGCCAATGGTTTTTGCAGGCATCTACCCCACCAACAACGATGAATACGGGGATTTACGCGATGCATTAGAAAAGCTTCAATTAAACGATGCTTCTTTAGTGTATGAGCCAGAGAGTTCCCAGGCCTTGAATTTTGGTTTTCGGGTAGGCTTTTTAGGCTTATTCCACATGGAGATCATCCAAGAACGTTTAGAACGTGAGTATGATCTAGACATTTTGGCTACCGCCCCCAGTGTGGAATATCGCATTTTACAAGGCAGTGGTGAGACCATTAGCATTGATAGCCCTGCCCATCTTCCCGATGAAAGTGCCATTGATGAGATCTACGAACCTTGGATGAAGATTCAGGTTTATACCCCTCAAGATCACATTGGGGCAATTATGGATCTGGTGATCAAAAAGCGTGGTGAATACATTACCACCGAATATCTTGATCCGGTACGTGTTATTCTCC
Organism: Anaerolineae bacterium; assembly: GCA_025454525.1. Taxonomy (GTDB): domain Bacteria; phylum Chloroflexota; class Anaerolineae; order Aggregatilineales; family Phototrophicaceae; genus JALOOG01. Next base: position 27,231 of record JALOOG010000020.1, read on the forward strand.
ATTATTATCTACCGCTTTCCGAGTTGATCGTAGATTTTTACGACCGCCTCAAAAGTGTGACTCGTGGTTATGCCAGCTTAGATTACCAATTCTACGATTACCGCCCCGGTGATCTGGTCAAATTAGATGTGTTGGTGAATAACGAGCCAGTTGATGCGCTCGCCTTGATCGTTCACCGTGATCACGCCTATCACAAAGGTCAAAAGTTAGTCACTAAATTAAAAGACTTGATCCCGCGCCAGATGTTTGTTGTCCCGATTCAGGCCGCCATTGGTAAACGAGTGATCTCTCGCGCCAACGTGAGCGCCATGCGGAAAGACGTATTGGCCAAATGTTACGGCGGTGACATCACCCGCAAGAAAAAGCTATTAGAGAAGCAGAAAAAAGGCAAGCGTCGTATGAAGATGATCGGCGCAGTCGAAGTCCCACAAGAGGCCTTCATGGCGCTACTCTCTCTAGACGAAGAATAACCCCTCCATCCCACCCTAGCCCTCCCCATGTATGGGGAGGGCTAGGGTGGGGTTGTCAATAAAGCTCACAAAGTGCCAAGAATAGACTTTAACAGTTCACAATAGTTCTTTCTCTATGTTCTTCCTCTCTGTTCTCTGCGGTTCAAAGCGTTTCACGGAGATCTTCCTGCATCTGCACCTTTTCGGAGTTCAATCTCTTTGGCAACTCAAAATAAATGACCTTACCCACTCACCCATTTAACCACCGCCTCGCCTTGCCCCTTTGGGATCATCCCCAACCCAATCAAATATTCCATCATTTCCCCCAAATCAATCACACCCGCTTGAACTTTCGGCGCAAGCGAAACAAGTGGCAAGATCACCTTCACCTCTAATCCCACCTGCTGCTCCCCTAAAGTAAAGTTTTGCCGCGTTTTCTCCCACGTATGCAGGATCACCGCCGTCGGATGCCCAATATCATACGCCCCGATGAGATCATCGCGTGGGTTTTTTCCCTTTCCTTGGCTATACACTAGTGGCAACCCTGTTTTCAGGCTTACCGCTGTACCAAGCGCCACACTATCATTGGGGACTAACAACCGATCGATCGCATACGACGCTAATCGCGTTGCGATCACTTCAGCAGCCAATTGCAACGTTTCGGGATACGACGGCAACATCTCTAACACCACACGTAGCGGCGTACTTTGATCTCCGTCTACAAAATGCCCAAATTGCAACAATCCGTCCTTGATCAACTGCGCTTGCAGTCTTATTTCAATGCTTCGATCCATTTTCGCAACTCCGGCCCAAAATTTTCGCCTAATCCGCTATGCAATTTTGCATCCCCTACTAACCGGATCACTTGTTCACCGATCATCAGCATTTGCCCGTCCAGATCGATCGTGTCATTTTCAAACGTCATGACGATTGTACGTTCATTTTGTCCATAACCTTCGATTACTGTGATCGCATCCGCACCAAACCCGATCGGATCAGTCAGCACCTGATAACGCCGATCAGCGAAATGACCATGCAGAATCGTGACCGCATCCTCTCCCACATAATCAATGGTGCGTTCTAATGCGATCGCACCCGCCGCTCCAAATTTCAGATACGACGGAAAATCAAACAAGTATGCACACACCAGATCTCGTGTGGCCTGAATAATCCCTTTTCCAAACGGTAATAACGGCTCATCATATTTCTGCATTGGGATCGGCATCCGTTCCAATTTCGGCGCGATCACGATCCCCAATTGACTGTTTTTACCTGTTTGTAGCGCCCTCAATTTATCTCTCATAATCTATCACCCCTTCAACATTGCCCAAACCGCTGCCATTGCCCACATACTCACCCATCGCCGTGCCAGATCTGATTGCCCACCGAAACCATACACGCGCGTCCGGCTCAATTCTCCTACTGAGACTGTGACGGCTGTCCCTTCCGATATATCCGCCCCTTCTTCCACTTCTGGCAAACTCACCACCGCGATACTAACTTCGGTTTGACTGTCTTGTCGCAGGCGTTGAGCAGCCGCGATCGAAAGCTCTCGCATCGAAAGGTCAGTGCTAACTTGCAGCCATTCCCGGACATTCTCTGGATGATCATAAACATGCGTCATCTTCAAAATTGAGCCATCCACTGGTTGTATCGCACCCGTGATCGCACCTCGGATTCCCGCTTCGATCACGGCCAACATTTTCCCTTGTTCTTTAAGTGCTTGCACGAGGACTTTTTCTAACACATCGTCATCATACCCATACACATATTCCCCGATCCGCCCCATCAAGACCTGTTCCGTTTCAGCGATCATGACTTGCGCCGCTTCAAGGCTATCCGCTTTAGCTGTGATCCGGACATCGACTTGTCCGTTATGCGCTGCCAATCCCACGGTTGGATTACTCGCTTCTAGTAGTTCTGTTCCGATTGCCTCATCCAACATGCTTTCACCGATTCCTGCGGTTTTCAAGATGCGCGCTTTAATGATCCCTAGCTGATAGCGTTGTCTCAAATATGGGATCACGCTCTCATTCATCAGGTATTTCATTTCACGCGGCACTCCCGGCAAACTGATCACCAATTTTCCTTGATGTTCTACAATAAATGACGGTGCAGTCCCAACCGGATTTTCGATCACAATCGCGTCCGCAGGCAAGTAAGCCTGTCGTTTATTGTTTTCTGACATTTGCACCTTAAAACTACTGAATCGCGCCGCAATTTGATCCAACAGCCTCTGATGAAATACCAATTCGCATTCCGTAGCATCTGCTACCGCTTGCCGTGTCATATCGTCGATCGTCGGCCCAAGCCCGCCGCAGGTGATCACTATGTCCGCCCGTTCCATCGCAACCCGAATGGAATCCGCGATCCGTCCTCGGTTATCTCCGACTGAGGTCATAAAATACAGGTTTACCCCAATATCCCGTAATTGTCGTGCGATAAATACTGAGTTGGTGTCTGTGATCTCCCCTAACAAGATCTCTGTTCCGATCGCGATAATTTCAGCGTTGATATTCATCTCTTATCCCTTTGATGATTGGATCAAGTCTCTAGATTAAATTTTTTGGCAAATTTTGCAAACGACACTATAATCCGTCTCATACAGGTGGATACGCTTGAAGCGCAAATAATTTGTGCAAGTTCACCAAATACATTTATGCAACTCACTTTTGTGGAGGGTTTACCAGTGGCCAGTGTAACGTTTAACCATGTTTATAAGCGCTATGGTAGTACAATAGTAGTGAAAGATCTCAATATTTCGATTAAAGATAAAGAATTTTTGGTCTTTGTCGGTCCGTCCGGTTGTGGCAAGTCTACCAGTTTACGGATGCTTGCTGGACTCGAAGAGATCAGCGACGGTGAGATCTTGATCGGTGATCGTGTCGTGAACAACGTTGCCCCTAAAGATCGCGATGTTGCTATGGTGTTCCAAAGCTACGCGCTTTACCCCCATATGACCGTGTATGATAACATGGCCTTTGGTTTGAAGCTTCGTAAAACCCCTAAGCAGATCATTGATGAGCGCGTCCAAGAAGCCGCTAAAAACTTAGGGATCGCCCACCTTTTAGAACGCCGCCCCCGTCAATTATCCGGTGGTCAACGTCAGCGTGTCGCTGTAGGTCGTGCGATTGTCCGTGAGCCTTCAGTCTTTTTGATGGACGAGCCGCTCTCTAACTTGGATGCTAAACTCCGTGTTGAAGCGCGTTCTTTTATCAGCAAGCTTCACCAACGCCTTGAAACCACTTTCATCTATGTGACCCATGATCAAGTTGAAGCGATGACTATGGGAACACGTATTTGTGTATTAAGCGCGGGTGAACTTCAACAAATCGACAGCCCCTTTAATCTTTACCACAACCCGCGTAATGTGTTCGTGGCGGGTTTCATCGGTAGTCCGTCTATGAACTTCTTTGACGCAATTGTGCGCGAAGTGGACAGCCATTTAATGGTAGACACAGGTGTGTTCCAACTTCAAATCCCCACGGAACGTAGCGCGATCTATCGTAGCCATGTCGGAAAACCTGTGATCTTAGGGATTCGCCCAGAAGACATTCATGATATGGACTATGAACCTCCTGGCATCGTCCCCTCTAAAATCGAGGCGAACGTTGATGTGATCGAGCAGATGGGGAACGAAATGATCATCTATCTCGAAGAAGGCGAAAAGAACTTCATTGCCCGGACGGATCCACGTACCCGCGCTCGCATCGGCGGCCGCATGGGCTTAACGATCAACATGGATAACATGCACTTGTTCGACAAGACCACTGAATTGTCGTTAGCCTACGAAGACAAGCAACAAAAATCACACGCCCCCGTATAGCTATTGCTGGTAGGGTTTTGGATTTTTCCAAAGCCCTATCGCTCATCATTTATCGTTGATCATTCATTATTTGCTTTCAATGATCAATCCTGTAAACGCATCTACGTACACCACTGTCCCATTATCGAGGGTAATATCGTACATCATCCGCCCATTTTCAACCGTCAATTCCCATATATTCACCGTCGCATTAGGAAACAAGCCTAACGCTGTTTCTATCGCCTCGGAGGAGCGGATGCGAACTTCATAATTAGGCGGATCATTATCGTTAAGATAATGTCCACTATTGGCATCAATCACCACTTCTAACCCATTATCTAGCTTTATCCAATACACCAAGCGCCCATCACGATGATCCAGCTTAGCCCGTTCAAAGACCGTTCCGGGATAACGCTCCAATGCTAGGCCAATTGCGTCAATCATTTCAAAGTCTGTTGCGATCCCTTGGATAAGCATTGGACGCGGTTCATCATCATCTTCACGCAAGTTTATATTATTATCGCCCCCACGCGGGTTTAACTCCAAAATTTGCCCGCTTCTTGCGTCAATCAACACGCGCATTCGATCGCTAAAATCGACTCGATACACTAACACCCCACGCTCTCGCTTTAATCGAATCTCAGTTACCATGATCCCCAAGTTAGTCCCATGTGCGATCGTCAATGCTCGATCAACCGTGATCCCCTCAGGTAAGGCAGGGGGTAAAGAGAGATCAAAATCTACGGCCGGTTCAATAATTGTTAACAGGGTAACATCTTGATTTTGATCGCGTTCCGACAGATCAAAATGGACTTCATCCGGTCTTTCATCGATCACTAGGATCATCCCATCTGGCGCAGATGGCCGCCTTACTGCTATCCATAACAGCATCATCAGCATGATCGAGGCTAAACCACCCAACATCCATACCCAACGGTTTTTCATCACCGTTTTACCCTCACAGTAAACACACTTCCCACCCCAAGCACACTGCTTACTGTCAACTCACCCTGATGTTCTCGCACGATACTTTCCGCGATCGCTAACCCTAATCCAACCCCTTTAAACCCGTCTTTTGCCCGATAAAAACGCTTAAACAAGTGCGGTAGATGTTCTTCACTGATTCCAATCCCTGTATCGCGAATCTCAATACAAATCTTTCCGTCTTGTTGTTCCGCTTTGACCAGCACCTGACCACCAGCAGGGGTGTATTTCACCGCATTGTCTAATAGATTCAAAAACAAGCGGATCAGATGATCAGTGTTTCCCGTAATCTGTGGTAGCTGGTCGCATTCACATTCAAGCATCACTTGTTTTTCATCAGCCAGCATCCGCATTTGTTCAACCACCAAACCTAACAATTCCGTTAAATCCACACTTTCACGGCTGGCTTTTAGCGACGCTGCATCTAGTTTAGCCAAATACAAGAGGTTATTAACCAATCGAATCAATCGTTCGTTTTCACCCCGAATCGCGCTTAGCGTCTCAATATACTCATTAGCATGACGGGGATACGCTAAAGCGACCTCTATATGACCCTTGATAATCGTAAGTGGAGTACGAAGCTCATGAGAAGCATCAGCAGTAAATCGACGTTCGGTTTCAAAGGCGATCTGTAACCGTTCCAGCATATCATCCAATGTCAATGCCAGTCGCCCTAATTCATCCGGCGGCCCATCATAATCGATCCGCCGATCCAGACGATCCGCACCCACGCCAGAGGCGATCCGTGTCATCCGATCCACTGGACGCAATGCCTGATCTGCTAAAAAGACCCCTCCCGCCATTGCGACCACCAACACCGCCGGAACCCCAACCAACATCACGGTTAACAGATCATCCAATGTATCGTATACGTCATCCAATGATTGTGCGACTTGTAGCCATACTTGGACGCGCTCATCATGAAATTGCACAGGGTAACTATACACCCGCCAGATCGCCCCGCTACTCACCAAAGTAACATAACCTGCTCTTAGCGACACCCAATCCGGTAGATTCTCATAATCACCGTACCCCCCCAACGTACCGTCACTCACACTGATCAAACGTAATGCAACACCGGATTCTAGTAACCCGACATTCAGTGCCCCACCATCCCGTTGAGTGACAAACCGCGGTGGGACAGTATCCTCCAATTTCCCTAACGCTTGTGTTACAGCCGTCTGCAAACTGTGATCAACCTGATTGAATAGATTTTCGCGCAATTCAAAAAACAAATACAAGCTAAACCCTAACAAGGTGATTCCTAACAACAGCACATACCACAGCGTTAGCCGAAATCGGATCGATCGTAATCGGTTAATCATCATTCAGTCGAAAACCCACGCCGCGCACAGTTTGAATCACTGAAATTTCGCCTTCGCGATCCAATTTACGCCGCAGATAGCCGACATAAACATCAATGACTTTGGAATCATGTGCATAATCCAGCCCCCAAATCCGTTCCCCGATCTGTGTCCGTGTAAGCGTATGTCCCGCATTTCGCAGTAAATACTCTAGCAACATAAATTCCCGTTGACTCAGCTCAATGATCTGATCACCGCGTCGTACTACTCGCCGCACCGTGTCCATTTCCACATCAGCAACGCATAACACGGTTTTAAACTGTAACGGTGGCCTTCTTGACAATGCATCTAACCGCGCCAACAATTCTGAAAAATCAAACGGTTTCACCAAATAGTCATCTGCGCCCGCTTGCAATCCCCTTACCCGATCTTCAACCGCATCTAACGCTGTTAGCATCAAGATCGGTGTGCGAATGCCTTTTTCGCGCACCTCATGAAGCAACTCTAGGCCACTTTTCCCCGGTAAGCGAATATCAAGCACCATTACCTCATAACTTTGTCCCATCGCGTAATTTAAACCCTCATACGCGCTTCGCACCCAGTCTACAGTATGCCCACCTTCACGTAACCCTTTGCTGACAAATTGCCCGATTCCATCCTCATCTTCCACAAACAACACCCGCATACTCCCCGACCTTTTTATCACTAAGGGGCGACAACACCCCTTAGTTTAGCTTATCGCCAAGGCTCTAGCTCCAAAATTGCCCCCGTGGAAGCATCCACATATACCGCCATCCCATTACTTAGCTTCATATCCCATGCCAATTGCCCGCCATTTCGTGGCCCACGCCGTGTTAATTCACCTTCGATCAACGTAGTGCCAGGATATTGTGCCAAGGCAATTTCTCGCGCCCGCTCAAATGTGATCAATGCGGCACCCCCTTGATTACCACCGCCTACCGGCTCGTCCATCCCCGCCCCGCCGCGTTGATTCTCCCAAGCACGACGACCGCCCGGCATTCCCGCCCAAGGTGGCGGGCCCCCCCGCCCCTCACGCCATTGACCATCCCCATTATCATCATCGTCGTCATCATCATCATCACGCCAGTGGCGACCGTCCTCATAACGCTCCCATGGTTCAAACTCGATCACTGCACCCGTTTCCGCATGGATATAGACCGCCATCCCATTATCCAACATGACATCCCATGCTTGAATTCCGTTTTCAGTCACCAATTCTATTTCGATCACTTGTGCATTCGGGTAATAACGTAAGGCGATCTGCCGCGCCTCATTCAAATCCACACCATCCGCACCGATTTCAACCGGAGTATCCTCAATAATTGTCCCAGTAGTCCCATCAATATTCATCACCACCCCGTTATTCAAGGTGACTCGCCACGTTATGCTATCATTCGGATCGATCACCCGTTCAATCCGAATCACGATCGCATTCGGATAACTTTCTAGGGCAATTGTTTCCGCTTCTAAAATATTGATCCCATCATTCGGGTTAACCGGAGATTGAGGTTGTGCAATTACGGGGAACACCATAACGACAATGAGCGCTAACACGCTCACCAGTAACAAACTATTGCGTTTCATATTGTTCATCTTCTGCTCTTGTCCAATACACGATCAAACGATGTATTGAGCATATGTCACGCAATTTCAAAAATCGTAAAGCTTTTTCAAGAATTTTCTTAAAAATCAAAAATCACGCGGGACTCTCAAATGGTTTGAGAGTCCCGTTTTTTGGGATTAATTTCGCGTCAACACCTTACGAAATTTATACCCATACACGATCATGCCTTTTTCGCCCTCGGTGGTGAGTTTACGTGTTACCATTTCCACCCGATCGCCGATCTGAAGGCTCTCATTTTCATCTAAATCCGTGATCTGAGCGAGGATCATCGCCCCCTCATCCAATTTCACCAGCGCCAGCATATAAGGCGCTTGTTCTTCAAAATCTTCTGGCGGTTCTTGCAACATCGTGAAGCTATACACTTCTCCGAGTCCCGAAAATGTGAATTTTTCTCGCCGTGTTTCTGTGGATGTTTGTGACATCTTCGCTTCTAACCTCCTACTTTCAGGATATGTGTGATCGCTGTGCTGGCCGCGCCGCCCAAATTTTGGATCGCCGCGATTTTAGCGTTCGGGACTTGGTTTTTACCCGCCCGTCCCGTAAGTTGGAGATAGGCTTCGAGTGCCTGATACACCCCCGTTGCACCGACCGGGTTTCCACGACTTTTTAGACCCCCGAATGTGCAGATCGGGATCGATCCCTTCAATCCCAATGCTTCGCCCGCATTATTCGCCAGTGTCCAACCCTCACCACGCCCTGCGAATCCGGTCGCTTCTAGCGTGAGTGCGCTGAAGATCGTATAAGCGTCATGCAATTCAAACAGATCAATTTCGGCAGTGGTCACTCCGGCTTGTTGATAAGCCCGATACGCCGACTCATCGGCTGCCCGGAAATATAACAGATCTTCACGGTCTTGTAACGCGAGGCTATCTGTCCCTACCGCGCTTCCCACGATCATCACCGGCACATCCGTCAGATCCGCTGCCCGCTCCGGGGTAGTTAAGATCACCGCCGCCGCACCATCTGCATCCGGCGCACCGTCAAACAAGTTTACCGGATCAGAGATCATCGATGCCCGTGCATACCCACCCGGTTTGATCAGGTTACGGAACATGGCGCTTTCATTGACATTGCCGTTCCGATGTGCGTTGATCGTAAAGCCTTCAAACACCCCTAAACCGAGTTGATATTCGTGCATATACCGCCGCATGATCATCGCCGCCAACGCGGTCAATGTTGCGCCATGCACCGACTCATAATCCGCGTCAAGGCTCACACTCCGCCCTTTAACCCGATTGCTACCGATCGCATCCGTCGATTTTTCCACACCCAGCACGATCGCTGTATCGATCAGGCCCGATGCGATCGCCATGTAGCCGGTACGCAAAGCGGCAGCTCCAGACGCATCACCGGATTCAACACAATAGGCTTCGATCCCTTTCAGGCCCGCGTAATCCGCGATCAGCGCGCCCAATTGTGCTTGACTACTAAACGTAGAGCCATACGCATTTCCCACGTACATTGCATCTACCGTACTAAGTTGCACGCTTTGTAACGCCGCTTGGATCGCCTCCGCGCCCAACATCCGTAAACTGCTTTGCCAATGTTCGCCAACCGGAGTCGCCCCGACTCCGACAATCGCTACTTCACGCATTCAGTTATCCTTTTTTCCTTTTTCTGCTCTGACAATCACCAACGCCTCATGCCACGCAAGCTAATTCCCTTTCCCAGTAGGATTAGGGATGAGGTTTTAACAGCTCACAACGACTCTTTCTTAGTAGTAACCTCAGAAAAGTATCCCATCAATAGAGACACCACCCCATCCTATGCGGGCCAGTTCCCTCTCCATGTATGAGTAGGGCTAGGGTGGGGTCGGACGCAAGAAACTTTTCTGTACTTACCTCTGTGGTTTAAAGCCTTTAACCGAACCTATATGATCAAGCGTTAGGGTTAATCCTTCAACTTACCGCGATAACGGCTATAAGTCGCATAATCGATCATCGTGCGACGGCTAATATAATCCCGTGTTTTCGGCGCACGCCCCGGCACATCTTGAATCCGATCCGTAACCACAATATCAAACGAATCCGACCCCGCCCCACTACCATAACTCACCATCAAGATCCGATCCCCCGGTTTCGCGATGTCCAACACCGCTGTAAGACCCAACATACACGATCCAGAGTACACATTGCCGATCTCACCCGCTAACAGACCTGTTTTGATCTGTTCATCGTTGAATCCCAGCATTTGTGCCGCCCGTGACGGAAATTTGACGTTCGGTTGATGAAACACGCCGTAGGTGTAATCTTTTGCCGTTGTTCCCATCATCTCCATCAGCGCTTGCGCCGATGACAAGGTATGATTGAAATAGGCCGGCTCACCCGTGAAGCGATCCCCATGACTCGGATAGGTCTCACCTGACCGCCGCCAAAAATCCGGTGTATCAGTCACAAAGCTATAACTACCCTGATACACCGCGCACGCTTCTTCTGCCGGCCCGATGATAAACGCCGCCCCACCAGATGCCGCCGTGTATTCCAGCGCATCCCCCGGGCGACCTTGTGCTGTGTCCATCCCAATACTGAGCGTATACCGCCCCATGCCACTTCCCACGATCCCGATCGAGGCTTGTACCGCTTCTGTACCCGCTTTACACGCAAATTCCCAATCAGCCGCTTGAATATTCGGCGAGGCACCAATACTTTCCGCGACGATCGTGCTAGTCGGTTTGACCGCGTAAGGATGACTTTCACTCCCCACCCAAACCGCCCGAATTTCCAACGGATCAATTTGAGCGCGGGCCAAGGCATTGCGCGCCGCTTCGATCGACATCGTGATCACATCTTCATCCACACCCGCGACCGCTTTTTCTATGATCGGACTCCCGCCTAATCCTTTTGTCCATACTCGGGCCACTTCTTTCCCCGGTAACCGATAGCGTGGCACATAAGCCCCATATCCCACGATCCCCACTTGCCGATCAGGACGCATCAGCAGGGAATTTGACTTTAAACCGTAATCTTGACTCATCCGCTTTGTTCTCCTTGAGCTACTAAAGTTTTTGCGTACTCTAATCGGATATTATTCGCTTTGATCATCGCTTCAACCACACGGCCGATCATTTCTGGAGATGCACCCGCGGCAATCGCTAATTGTCTGGCGTGCATCCGCATATGACCATGTTGAATCCCTGTGGTTGCCAAGGCGCGGATCGCCGCTAAATTTTGTGCCAATCCTACCGCCGCGATCACCTCACTCAATTCTCGCGCAGCGTCGATTCCTAAAATTTTCATCGCCAGTTGAGCGGTTGGATGTACCCGTGTCGCACCGCCCACCGTTCCAATCGCCATCGGCAATTCGATTCGCCCTTGGAGATCCCCGTTTTCGGTTTTACGCCATTGTGTTAAGCTGGTGTAATGTCCATGACGTGCGGCGTAAGCATGTGCGCCCGCTTCAATGGCCCGCCAATCGTTACCCGTGGCCATCACCACCGCGTCAATCCCGTTCATGATCCCTTTGTTGTGTGTGGTCGCACGATACGGATCACATTCTGCGAAAACACTCGCTTCAACAATTGAATCCACCACCTGCACGCCAGTGAGATTTTCTTTTTCTTGCGCTAATTCCCCTGCTGGCACGATTCCTTCAGCATAAGCTTTACGCCGATCGCTGAGATTGCTCAAGATCTTGAGATTAACCCGTCCGCTGGTGAGTGTTTCGATCTCAGGCGCGATATGTTCAACGGCGGTGTTGATCGCATTCGCACCCATCGCATCGCGAGTATCATATAACAGGTGTACGATCAACAAATCTCCGTTTAACGTATTTGGAATCACCCGTGTTTCGATTCCCCGCGCCCCCCCACCTCGTTTGACAATGCTTCCTGCGATCGCGTCAACCATGGCCATCAACTGTTTTTCAGCGGTTTTAATTCGTTCGATCGCCTTGTTTATATCCGGCACATCCAATATCTGAATCTGCCCGATCATAATCGGTTCATCGCTCCGGGTCGTAAATCCCCCACCAGCACGGATCAATTTCGCTGCGTTACTTGCCGCCGCCACCACCGACGGTTCTTCGATCACCATCGGAATCAGATAATCTTTTCCATTGATCAAGAAGTTAGTGGCGATTCCAAATGGCAAACTATAGATCCCGATCACATTCTCGATCATCGGATCTGCTTGTGCTGTTGTCAGCCCCTGATCCAGAGTTTGATCCAACTCCGCCGGGTCATTCATCCAGCTTTTGAGGATCTCACGCCGTTCTTTGAGGCTACGTTTGTAGAACTTGCTAATTTGGGAGTTTTTATCTGTAGTCATGTTGTGTTATTCTAGTTACGAAATCTTTCAAAAGCTATCACTCTAGTTTGTTTGCTGACTATGGGAAAATCAATATCTCTCAAAACGATCTATGGTCTCCTTACCATCGTGCTGACCTTTATCTTAGCGCCTATTCAATCCGCCCAAGATCTCACCTTGCGTCGTCTTTATGTGCCGATCTTGATGTATCATTATGTGAGTCCACTCCCCGCTAATGCCGATGAATACCGCGTTGATCTAACCGTTGAACCGGCCATTTTTCGGGCGCATCTCCAATATCTAGCCGATGAAGGTTATACCACCATCTCGCTTTATCAATTGAATGAGGCCCTGATCAATGGGGTAACTTTACCGGATCGTCCGATAATTCTGACCTTTGACGACGGCCACATTGATCATTACACAGAGGTATTCCCCGCTTTAACTCAACACGGCTTCACCGCCACCTTTTTTGTGATCACTGGATTAGCCGATCAGAGTCGTTCTGATTATCTCTCATGGGCGCAAATTCAAGAGATGTCCAATGCTGGCATGAGTATGGAAGCACACACCAAATCACACGCGCCACTTGTTGAGCGCAATCGTGATTTTCTGATTTATGAGATTTTAGGTAGCCTTGAGAGTCTTGGCGCTCACACCGGCCACGCCCCATCCATGTTTGCCTACCCCGGCGGACGTTACGACGATGCGACCTTAAGCTTACTCCGTGAAACACCTGTACAGATCGCCGTGACCACCCGTTTCGGCGCATGGCACACCAGTGATAACCGCTTAGAGCTACCCCGCTTGCGAGTCAGTGGCAACCTCGGCGTGATCGGACTCGCCCAACTGCTCAACAGTGACCGCTAACCAAACAAAAACCCGCTTTTAAAACGGGTTTTTTAGTAAAATAGGGAAATTTAATCCGGCCAAATGCGCGTATCGAGCCAAGCATCCAACCATGTCATCACCGTGAGGATCAGCGGAATCACCATAGTGATGAAGTATAACCGCCCAAATTCATCGATCGTAATGCTGCCGATCCCGCGTGCGTTCGGATCAGGGCTTAACAACGGAAGCGCAACCGCCATAATCAGATAACCGATCAACGTCCCCACAATTGTCGAGATCACCCATACCATCAATCGCCGCAAAGTTAATTGTGACATGCCATCACTCCTATATCTTTTAAAAAAACATCGCTTATTTTAGCCTCACCTATACTCAACTGCAAGTAACCAATCAGAGAAAATGATCTAAAGTCGAAACAAACGTTTCGCCTTCAACGTAAACAACATGATACACTGTGTTCATCAGATCAATAAAATTCTTTCACTTTACCTTACGTCGATGCTGTCGCTACTCTGAATTCTGTTGATTGTTGTCATCATTGTCGATGTTTAGACAAATTTGAACTTGTTAAACGTTCAAAACCTGTCTAAACTTACACAATCTTGTCACTTTATCGCGTTCACAGTGTTTTAATGTAAGGATCGTCCAATCTATTGTCAGGAGTCTTACGTGGCTGACTTATTTCACAAAGCATATAATTTTACTCAAGCAAAAGAAGCGATGGAAATGGGCATTTACCCCTACTTCCGCGCTTTGAGTGATTCAGAAGGCACCACCGCGCACTTTGAAGGCAAAGAAGTGGTGATGATCGGTTCCAACAACTATCTCGGACTCACCACCGATCCCCGTGTCCGTCAAGCGGCCACCGAGGCCATCGAACGTTACGGCACGAGTGTCACCGGTTCACGCTTCTTAAACGGGACTCTTGAACTTCACCTTGAATTAGATCGCCGCCTTGCCCACTATGTCGGTAAAGAGGCCGCTTTGGTTTTCCCTACCGGCTATCAAACCAACGTTGGCACAATTTCCGCGTTGGTTGGTAAAGGCGATTATGTGATCATCGACAAAGACGATCACGCCAGCATCGTAGACGGCTGTCTAATGTGCCGTGGTGAATTAAAGCGTTTCCGTCACAACGACTTGAGCAGTCTTGAGGCCGTCCTCGAAAAACTTCCCGCCGATGCAGGAAAATTAGTTGTAGTAGACGGTGTTTATAGCATGGGCGGGGACATTTCTCCCCTACCCGAATTAGTCGAAATCTGCCAACGTTACGGCGCACGCATCATGGTAGATGACGCACACGGCATCGGCGTTACCGGGCGTGGACGTGGCACGGCCGCCCATTTCGGTTTAACCGATCAAGTCGATTTAATCATGGGGACATTCAGCAAGAGTTTTGCCAGCATCGGCGGATTCATTGCGGGTGATGCGGATATTGTTCACTACATCCAACATCATGCCCGTTCCTTGATTTTTTCCGCTGCCTTACCTGCACCCAACGTCGCCGCCGTCTTAAAGGCCCTAGACATCCTTGAAACCGAGCCGGAGTTAGTCGATCGCCTTTGGTTCAATGCCGAATATATGCGTTCTGGTTTAAAATCCTTGGGTTACGACACCGGCCAGAGCAATGCCCCGATCATTCCGGTCTTGATCCGTGACGACATCCGCACGGTGTTAGCATGGCGCGCCTTGATCGAAGAAGGTGTTTACACCAATCCGGTAGTACCTCCCGGCGTACCACCGAACAACAGCCTTTTGCGTACCAGCTACATGGCCACTCACACCACCGAACACCTTGATCGCGCCTTACAGAGTTTCAAAGTGGTCGGCGAACGTTTAGATCTGGTACATCTCGCACAACAGCCAGAAGAACAAGTCTAAACCGTCCTGTCAGATGAGATCATTTTCTGTAATCTGTAACAGACACAAATCACCCCACACCCATTCCCCTCCCAATGTTTGGGTAGGGGTTAGGGGTGATTGTCTAAACAGTTAGCGCATAAAATCAAGCGGTGCTTTTATAAAATAGTTTCGGAAGGCCCGGGTTTCATTTAACAGCGTCTCTAATTTTTCGGTTTCGGCTTGCCGTTGGGGGCCATCCGTTTTTTCGATCACGATTGTATCTATCGTCTTGTGAAGAATGCGGATGATCTGGCGCGCTTGTAGCTGTTCAAACCCAACATGAATCGTATTTTCCCGTTGACCCAAGGCGGCTGCCGCTTGTAGCACATAAATGCGCCCTTCCCGTTGATTAAGTGCATATTTAGTGATCCCGATCAGTTGAGTCAAGAATTGTTTGATCTCATCATTAGGGTTGGCCACGCCGATCACATAGATTCGTTGTGGTTTAACCTGTTCAATCACGGTTTTTAGCGTTTTAATATCCGGGGGTGCGCTCCAAATCACTAGATCATCCGCTTGATACAGTTGGGTTCTCTGTTGGCTTTTAATCGGTTCAATCGCGACAGCTTCATTCCACACGCACGGATGTTTTAAAGATGCGATCACGTTTTTGGGGTCAGCATGACTCCGCAAATCGATCCACTCCACTGCGTTAGGTGCGCTTTCAGCATTTTCGGCCGCCCGCATATCAACATATTGCAAGCGAATTTCACGTTGTCCTTTGTATTGACTTTCGCGCAACGTAAACGCCACATCTACACGCCGATTTTCAAGCTGACTCGGTTCATCTATCCCAGCACGCCACCAGAGAACATCTTGCCGTGTTCCCTGTTCATTTTCGATCACCAACCGTAGATGTTCACCCGTCCGTCCGATCGTCCGCACTTGCGCGATCCGTGCGTTTTTAGTGGCAAATAACAGTGCGGGATTTCCTGTCCCGAAGGGGGCCAATCGTGCCAAATCATGGAGCAGTGCAGGTTGAATTTCATCCAGAGTCAGGTAAGCATCAATTTGTAGCGTTGCATCAGTTTTTGTCACTCCTATCTCTGTTTGACGCATTGCCCGCACTGTATTCGCCAATTCACGTCGAAATAGGCCGATTCGCTCTGGCAGGATACTGATCCCTGCTGCCATCGTATGCCCACCGTACCCTTCCAACAGATCGCGATGTGCCGTGATCGCCGCGGTAATATCCACGCCCGCAACCGAGCGAGCGGATCCACGTCCAATCTCACCTTCCGGCGTAGCGATCAACACCACCGGCCGCTGATATTTTTCAACCAATCGATTCGCCACAATCCCAATCACACCGCCCACCCACGCCGGATGCGCCAACACCAACGCGGCATAATTGAGTAGATTCGGATCTTGTCGGATCTGCTCTTCGGCCCCTTGAAAGACTTGTTCGGTCAACAGCTTTCGCTCATTGTTAAACCCTTCGAGTCGCTGTGCCAAGATCCGCGCTTGTTCCAATTGATCTGTAGCGAGAAATTCCACCGCTTGCCGGGCATCGCTTAAACGCCCTAACGCATTTAAACGCGGCGCGATCTCAAAGCCGATCATTTCCTCATCAATCCGTGTGGGGTCAAGCTTGCCAATCTCGATCATTGCTTGTAACCCTAGCCGCCTCACGTCGCGCAGGATCACCAACCCTTTTTGCAACAAATATCGGGTATCGCCTCGCTGTACCGCCACATCGGCCACGATTCCTAATGCGACCAGATCCAAAAACCGCCCAGTATCTTGTCCCTCATACAGCGCTTCGATCAATTTATACGCACATCCCACTCCCGGCAAAGTTGCCAACGGGTGATCCGACGGGAGCATTTGCGGGTTAACACACGCGAATGCGTTGGGCAATTTTTCGGGCAATTTATGATGATCGGTGACGATCACATCGATCCCTTGCGCTTGTGCATGATCAATCGCCTCATATTCAGCGATCCCCGTATCACAAGTGATGATCAAGTCAATTTTGCCTTCACCCAGCAGGCTTTTTAACCGTTCCAGCTTGATCCCATGGCCTTCGCTATGTCGATTCGGGATGTGATACTTAACTTCACCCCCGACCGCCCGTAGCGCGGTCACAAGGAGCGTGGTCGCCGTCTGTCCATCGACATCAAAATCCCCCCAGATCAAGATCGTTTGTCCAGTTTGAACCGCCTTTTTAACTCGCTCCACCGCTTTCGCCATATTCGGCAGATCATACGCCGACGCAGGTTGATACAACGCCGCGTCTAAAAACGTTTGTGCGTTCTCTATTTGATCGATCCCGCGCCGAATCAAGGTTTCTGTGATCAAGGGATGTCCGCCGATCACCTGATAAATCCGTTGATAAGTTTCAGGATGAACTGGAGGTGGATCAAGCCATAACATAAGCGTTAAAACTCAACTTCAGCAATTTGATCAAACGAAAGGTCAAAATCAACATCAGGATCGCTGTTAAACTCAAAATCTTCTAGGTTTCCCGCATTTTCACCCTTACCGCGTTCGCATAGCGTCCGATATTGGCAAAACAAACACCGATGATGTTCTCCCGTGAGTTCAAACATCGTGCGCGTTTCGATCTCACGGATCAGATCGGTTAACTGTTCTTGATCTTTAATGTATTGTTCCCGATCATATGGAAAATCTTCTGGATCAAGGGGGTATTCCGCAAACCAATAGCGCATCATGATCTGTTCGGGTGGGATCATCGGATACACACTTGCCAACACATACCGATAAACGACCGTTTGCATCCGTTTTTGAAGCCATTCTCGTTTCGGGCGTTTGAGGCTAGTTTTCCAATCAACGATCACTATTTGTCCGGTTTCTTGTGCGATCAAATCATATTTAGCGATTAATCTATACCCCCCCACCGGTGCCGAGAGCGTCCGCTCCGCTGTTCGTTCTGCTGGAAGTCCCTCTAACCCGTACCGAAGGTAATTTTCCCACCATTTCTGGAGCTGATCATCTTTTTTTTCATAGACTATACGAAACAACTTGTCTTCAGGCAACCCCAACATATGCTGATAGATCAACTGATGAAAGAGATCACCGGACATCATTTGACGTTCCCAAGCTTCTAACGGTTCAACTTGCACCGCCGGGTACTTTAACTTTTGCAAATATTTTAACTCAAACCGACGTGGGCAATCGACATAATCTTGCAAACTGGTTTGACTAAAGATCATCATGTTTTCTTCTTTTTGTTAGAGACGGGTTTCACGCTTTGGTATTCTTGCCAAAACGTTTGTAACGCGATCAAAGGGATCGCAGGTTGACGCAATCCATCGCGCCCAGTATTCCATGTAACGATCAATTCTCGCCGCGCCCGTGTGATCGCCACATACAACAGCCTAAGCCGCTCCGAGACATAATCTACTCGCGCC
>JALOOG010000217.1 GCA_025454525.1 Anaerolineae bacterium
GCCGGGGGTTGGGAACGGACTCGGACGCTCCGAGTCGCGATCTTCGTCATCGTCGGGTGGAGCTTCAGTTGCGCCATAGGTGATTGTGAGGCGATAGTCTCCCACGCTATACCCGAACACCTGTTGATAGCGCGTGGCGGCCACGGTATACGTACCGTCAAACGGAAAAGTGATATTTCGCACGATCGCGTCTTGATCCGGCCCGCTGTCATCATCGTAAGCGAGAATCTGATCGTTGGCATCCAAGATGAAGATGAACGGGTCGAGTCCTCCAGAGCGCGCTTCCATGCGGATCGTGATCACTTCACCCGCGTAAGCGTCAAAATCCCAGAAATGCACAAATTGATCATCACTGATCGTGCCTTGTACCACCGGTTGACCGTCTGATCCAGATGCACCGGGGACACTGGTCGGATTGTAGACCGTGCCGCGTCCTGATCCATACAAGCGTTGAATGCCGCGGATGTCATCATCGGTCGGTTGCAACACATACGGGCTATAGGACGGGTACATCAAGGCGGATGCGTCATCACTGTGCAATAAGCCTAACGCATGGCCAAATTCATGCGTCGCCACGCCTAAGAGCGAGATGTCATCGTAGCGCGTGGGTTCATATAACACCCAATTTTCCTCGCTATCAAACACCACGCTGCCCGCACAGGGACTCGACGGTGGACACGCTTGCCCCAAAACTTGAGATGATCCGTCGATCCGATCAAATTGGATCACGATATGCGCGTTTTGATCATCCACCTCTTGGAAGGTGAGCGGGGTATTGTTGGCCCACGCTTGCAAACCGTACACGATCACCTCACGCACGGCCGACTCCTCAAAGCCGGGTAAGGTGTTGACGATCGTATAGGTGATGTGGGTGTCGGGCCAGGGACGCGATAACTCATAGTGATAGGCGTGATCGTGATCATGGCCAGCGACCTCTCCGGTATACGGGACTTCATCGCCGCCATGATAATGGATCACCTGATCGCGCTCATGGATGATCAACGAATAAGCGCCGCCCCCCGGCCCAGCGTTGCGCGCTTCAACGATATACGTCCCGGACTCCGCTAACACCAGATTTTCGATCCGGGCGTTGCGCTTGCCGTTGCTGTCTTGATCTTCACCGATCAATTGTCCGGCGGGGTTATACAAGCGTAACAGGGGATCGATCTCGCCGCCTTTGGCATTCATCACGATCACCGGCCGATCACCGGCCGATCCGATCCAAGTGAAGGTATCGGTTTGATCGGGAGCGAGGGATCCCTCAACGGGTTGGGCGTATTGGAGTTGCGGCGGGTCTTGAGCGCGCAACGGCGCACCCAAAAGTCCGATCAGCAGGATTAAGCTGAAGATGCGAGGCATAACGATCACCCTAATCCCGCGCTACCGCCATCGTCATTTTTCCCGCGCACACTTGGCACATCGCGATTTTGACGAGAACTGCGGCGGAATCCGCGTTCCGACGGTTGATCGCGTGGCTCAAAGCTGCCCGGGCGACGATTGCCCCCACCAAACAAGCCGCCGAAAGGATTGCCGCGTCCGCGGGGAGTTGGGATCGATCCGCCACCGCCGAATAAACCACCACCACGCCCACCGCCGAATAAGCCGCCTCCGAGTCCGCGTAACAGGTTGCCTCCGCCAAACAGCATCAACACGCCGACGATGCAGATTATCGCGCAGATTGTGCCGAGTCCGGGCATTTGGAAGTTAGCCAACGGATCATTGCCTTGATTACTCGGCGCGGGTGCGACACTCCGTCCGTCGGGGGCTTGATTAAACCCGCCTGTATTGCCGCCCGTGAGTCCGAAAGGCAATTGTATCGCGAACATATCATCCGATCCGAGTCGATCGGCGGTGATCACCACTTGATCGCCGTTCACCTGTATATCACCGGATCCGGCGGTGATGCGGACTAGGCCGGGGTCGGGGGTATCACCGTTTTCAAAGTTGATTGTGACGGTGCTGTTATTGACGGGTGCGCCATGTCGGCCGGGGATCGCGATCCAATCTAACACGCCTTCTACGGGAGAGGTGGCGTAGTAGTTGATCTGCACGACAAAATTACTCCGCGATGCTTCAGGCAAGTAGTAGGTGAGGATCGTCTCGTTGCGTTCGCTCACGGTATAGGTGCCAGGGGTTTCGCCGCCATTGCTCTGACGCAATTCTTCTGCCCGTCCGCCTTGCCCAACATAAAACACGCTATCGATCTGAACAGGTTGCGTCCAAGTGCGCGTGCCGCGTTCGACCGTGCCGTTATACAGGGCAAATTCTTGGATTTCGGTGATCGCAAGGTCGGTTTCGCTCTGGACGGTGATCGTCACATCCCATCGTTCCCACTCAAAATCAATTTGCGCGGTGGTGGGTAAACTGGTCACCCATAGCGCCAACAGCGTCATCAAGATTGCCGGAAGTGTCCGCATGGTTGGTTTATCCTGTGTTATCTTCATTAAACTTGTTATATCGTAAGGGGTTGACTTAAACTGAAGATGAGATCTAGCTTTAAAAAATTTTACAGCTTTTAACTCCAATTTCGCTGAAAGTGTTTTATAATGGTTTTTAAACAATGTTGCTATTATAGTGCTGGTGACACAGGTGTGAGGATCAAGTGGAATTGCGTCAAGACTTTTTAAAGGGTTGGCCGGTGTTAGTGGTAGATGACGATCTTGATCATGTGGGTGTGGTAGCGCGAATTTTGCAATATCACGGGGCAACTATCTTCATCGCAAGTAACGGTTACGAGGCGTTGCAGATCTTACAACGGGTACACCCGCGTTTTATCTTGTCCGATCTGGAGATGCCAGAGTTGGACGGGTGGGGCTTGATCCGTTTTTTGCGTCAAGACCCCAAACGTCGTGAAATTCCGGTGATTGCGATCACGGGTCATAATGGGCGGGATGAACGAGAGCGGGTGTTGCAAGCGGGTTTTTATCAATATTTGTTAAAGCCGTTCACCGGAGTCAGTTTCATGCGTGACTTGATGACCGTGTTGATCACCATCCCCGAATTAGCGCGCGATTTGGTGGATGAGGTTTAACCCCGAAGGAGTGCGGCGATTGCCTCTTGTCCGCTCTCCTCGGCCACCTACCTCTAAGGGTGTTTTTCCCTGATAATTGGGGATATTACGGTCGTTTGCGCCATGCTCTAACAGCCATTTGACCATCTCCTCATGCCCTTTGCTGACTGCGGCATGGAGCGCGAAGGAGCGATCCTCGCTTGATCCGGCCACGATCAACATCTCCGCGATGATCGGATCACCACTTAGCACCGCATGATAAAACACGCCGATCTGATGCACGCCGGGTTGATGAACCGCCGCAGGAGCGGCTTGTAATAAGCGCGCCACGTCATCACGGCGGCCTAACATGGCCGCGGTGGGCAGTGATAACGGCGCGCCTTGTGCGAGTAGCCATTCCACGATCGTGCGATTCCCCATATGTGCGGCCGCTTGGATCGCAGTTTCGGGGTCGGTGGGACTCCAATAGTACGCTTGATCCAATAGATCGGGATGTTCGGCGAAGATCGCTTGTAGGCGATCGAAGTTGAAATGCGCGTTTAATACCCATTCATGGCGTAAATCGACGGTTTCAGACATGGGGAGCCTCCTTGATACGTACAAATGTTCGTTTTAAGCATACGCTTGATCCGATTTTTAGGCAAGCGTAGGGCAAGCGTAGGGTGAGCGTCCAGTTGTGTTCTGTTTTTTGTGTTACTTTTTAAAGAAGTACTACGCGAAAGGATCACAATGTTAATACACCGTAAGTTATTCCCATTTCTGCTGATGCTCCTTGTAAGCCTCCCGATCGTTGCACAAGGGGATCTGATTCCCATGCCGCCGGGGGAAACAGATGAAACCACTGCTACCCCCCCCCTTATTCGTGCGTGAGCCACTGCTCGCGCTTTCGCCGATCGATCACGCGCAAAATGTCGCTCCGCGTCCCGTGTTCACTTGGAACGCGCATCCCGATGCCACACGCTACCGCTTGATCCTCCGTCGTAATGGGAATATCCTCTATAACGGACGCTTCAAGGCCCATGAGATTTGTTTCGACGGCATTTGTCGCATCGACACCGCCACGATCCCCGATTTTCCACGTTTGCGTCCG
>JALOOG010000101.1 GCA_025454525.1 Anaerolineae bacterium
GAACGGCGGTCGGATCGGTGCGATCGGGGATGCGCGGGTGATCCCACATCCGGTAACGTGGAGTCCGACGCAAGCGGTTTTGGTGGTGGAGACGCGCAATGGGGCGATCTATTGGAATGTGATCACGGGGGTGCAAGTCACCTTAACCACGGCATGGGATAGTTGGCAGGGACGCAATCTACGAGGAATCAGTTGGGGCAATGATCAATTTCTGATTCAGACCGTAACGGGTGAATATTTCCGTTTTACCTTAGCGGAGGGTCAACCCACCACGGCCTCAAATACCGCTTCTTCGGCCAATCCGGCTACGGCAAGATGTTCGGAGAATCAGATCACGAGTAGTGAGGGGGGATGGTCATATTACGAAAATTTTTATGACCGTGAGACTCGTCAATTACGCTACGGGTCAATGGTCTTAGAAACGGATCTCGAAACGCCCGAAATTCGTGTTTACGGGGCTTTTAATAGATGTCGCTATCTGCTCACCGCAATTCAACGCATCGGATCACCCAAAATTTATGACACGGTGATCTACGATTTATCCACCGGAACAAGGGCGGGAATCTTTGAAGATGCGCGTCTGATCCCACATTACTTTACGGTCGATCCGCGTGGTGAACATCTGATTTTGGAAACACGCGATGCGGGTTATCTATGGCATGTGCCGAGTGACACTAAAACGTTGTTGGTGGATGAATCGCGTGTGCTGGGTAATTATTACCGCCGCTTTGTCCGAAATTTTCATCAAATTCACTGGGATACCGAAGGCGGTCAGATCTTGACGGTGAGCGTTAAAAACCCGTTTGGCGTGACGGTCTTTGATTATAACGGTCAAGAGGTGGGATATTATTTATCCGAAAGCCTGTATCCGATCCAATTTCAATTGATGATGGATGGGCGTTGGCTATTGGCTCACACCGAATACAATTACTCTCGGAGTTATGCCCCGCTCAAAATCAGCTTATGGAATCGAATGAACGGAACGACAGTGCATCTTGATCCGCGGATTCGGGTGAATCGCACGCAATTTATCTTGAACCCTAGCGAACGCTATTTATTGCTGATCACCCCGGATCGTCGCTATTGGCAACAATCGTATTTCCGCGTTTGGGATCTCGACAATCTTAACGCGGATGGGAGTGCGAATGTGGTCAATCTGGCTCAAAATTATACCTTGTCGTATTGGTCGTCTCCATCGGAATTTGTAGGTGAAACGATCCTCCAAGACGATGAGCGTCAATGGGAGATTCTCACCGGACAATTGTTGTTTACGCCACAAACCTATGCCCTGCAACCGGCCGCGGCCGCGATCGCTCAAACCTCTGGTTACAGCAATTATCAACCGTGTTGGAATGAGGATCGGCAATTTCATCACGCCAATCGCCAGATCGTTGTCCGGCATCGGCGCACTGGAGAGATCCTACACGTTTTGATGGACAATGACGAAAACCTAGTGGAAAATTACACCAACACCGGCAATTGTCGCTTTATGGCCATTTCGATCGGCACGATGAGTCCACGTCGTTATCGTTTTTACCCGCAACGGACGCGCTTATGGGATCTAGACACCTACAGCGAGATCCCCTTACCCTTTGATCGCCTTTTATTTTTATCTTGGAGTCCCGATCAAGACCGGGCCTTAGTCCAGACGATCTATAGGGGTGATAGCCAGCTTCAGATCTGGATGCCTGCAACCGGGACATTTACACCGATCGATCTGTCAAACCTGAACTATTATACGCACACGCCAAAGACGGTTTACTGGGATTATCAGCGCGGTCAGATCGTGTTGTTAATCGGTTACAATGCCTATAGCTATGATCTGAACACGGGTGCATCGCGATACTACTTCGGAGGTGGCACTGCGTTTATCAATTACGAACCCCGCACCGGATCGGATATGTATATTACGGGTGATTGGTTGTTTATCCGTGGCAACGAAACCTTGACGTTTTATCACCTTGACACGCTACAAAACGATCAAGTTTGGGTCGGTGTCCGCCCAATTACACCACAGACGATTGCGATCGGCCCAGAGGGCCGTTATCTGGTGATCGCCAGTCCCACGCGCTTGTATGTGTGGGATCTGATGGCCTTACCCGTCGGGGTGCGTGATCGTCTGCCAACCGTGTCGGATCATGGGTTGAACTATGAGCAGCTCCACTTACGTTTCAGCGATGCGACCACTTTGGAATTAGAGACGCAGCGCGGTGTGATCCGACGCTATCAGCTCCCTAACGGACAAGCGATCGAATAAACGTGGGTCGCGGATCGATCATCATGATCGATCAGCGACCCTTTTCAGCCCGCCGAACGGATCAACTGTTCGACTCGTTCACGGGGTGGCAAGGCGGGGATCGCACCGCGGATCGTGGTGGTCAATGCGCCGACCGCGTTGGCAAAATAGAGTATTTCCGGTAACTTAGCGGCATAATCTGTGCGGCCATGGGTCAAGATGCCATGTAACAGGCCGGCCACGAACGCATCGCCGGCCCCGGTGGTATCGACCGCTTCAACCGCATGACCGGGGATATGTACCTCTAAGCCGCTCTTGTGATAAGCGGATGCGCCTTCGGCCCCGCGTGTCACGATCAACAATTCGGTCGCATCTTGCCACAGCGCACGCGGATGATCAGCACCCGTCAAAAATTCGAGTTCTTCTGCGCTCACTTTGACGATCTGAGCGTAGTTCAAACCCAGTCGCATCCCTTCACGGGCGGCATCGGCATCTGGCCATAAAGCTAACCGTAGATTCGGATCGTAAGAGATCAGCAGATCGCGGCTTTGGGCGTATTGTAACGCGCCGAGAGTCGCCGATCGCACTGGATTCGCGATCAAGGTGATGCTGCCAAAGTGAAAGATCGCTTGCTGATCCAACAGGTCTAACGAGAGATCCCCGGGACGTAACAGCATATCGGCGCTAGGGTGACGATAAAACACAAAGCTGCGTTCCCCGTCCGCCCGAAGTGAGACAAACGCAAGGGCGGTGCGCGCTTCGGCGCTAAAACGCAACCCCCGAATGTCCACCCCTTCTTGTTCTAAGACTCCTGCCAGATAATGCCCAAAGGGATCATCTCCCACTTGGCCCAAAAACGCGCTCTCATGACCTAAGCGCGCAAGGGCCACAGCCACATTTGCGGGTGCGCCCCCGGGTGCCTTCTGAAACCCCGACGCATCCCCTACACCGACTCCGGTTTCTAAAGAGACAAAATCGATCAACAATTCACCCAAACAAACCACGCTCATCTTAGCGCCTCATTTCTTAAGGATTAACCGCTCAAAAAGAGGTGATTGTGGCACATTTTGAAACGTTAGAAAAGTAAAAAATTGAGTTTCTTCATTGTTTGCCTCAACCCTTAATGGCAAATTCTATTTAGATTCGGTAATATAAGGTAAGCACCAAGGTTTGTTAAGCACCTGCGACATTGTGATCACATGGGATAACTATGATCGGCACACGTTTAGGAGTGTATCAACTTCAAGAGGAAATTGGTCGGGGGGGTATGGCTGCGGTTTATCGGGCTTATCAACCCAGTGTCGGGCGCTTTGTCGCAATCAAGGTGATTCAAAAAGATCTGGCAGATGATCCGGTGGGGGTACAGCGTTTTCAACAAGAGGCGCGCTTGATCGCCCGCTTAGAACATCCGCACATTTTACCCGTTTATGACTTTGATGGGGCGCATCAACCCCCGTATATCGTCATGCGCTATTTAGAGAGTGGATCGCTAAAAGAGGTGATCCAACGCGCCCAATTGCCGTTAGAGGAAGTGTTCTTTCTCACCCGTCAACTTGCATCCGCTTTAGATTATGCTCATCGTCAAGGCGTGATCCACCGTGATATTAAACCTTCCAACATCTTGATCGATCGAGAAGGTAATGCGTTTATCACCGATTTTGGCATTGCACGTTTGTTAGATGCTGCTTTTCAATTGACTCAAACGGGAATGGCGATCGGTACGGTGGATTATATGTCCCCAGAGCAAGCGTTGGGTGGTCAAACGTTGGATCATCGCTCCGATCTGTATAGTTTTGGCATCATGGTGTTTGAGATGTTGTGTGGTCGGTTGCCTTATGCCGCCGATAACCCGATGGCGGTGATGTTACATCACCTGCAAACGCCGACTCCTGACATCACCGATTTTAACCCGTCACTTCCTCAAACCTTAATTCCGGTGTTTAAACGCATCTTGGCAAAATCCGTTGATGTGCGCTATGCCAGCGCCCATGAATTTGTCAACGCGCTGCTGAATGCCACGCAAATTAGCTTACCCAACGTCCCCCAACTGTTACAGACCTTTGTCCAGACTCAAACGCGGTTGCCTAATAGCACGATCAAAGGCTCAATTACCACCTCAAAACCCACCATGTCGGAACAGAATAAGCGCGTCACCGTGCTGTATACCGACGTAAGTGATTATTGGGAAATGTTGGAAATGCGACACGGGGTTGAGGCCGCCCGCAAAGAGTCGATGCGTTTTGTGGCCAAAGCGCAACAACTCCAGCAAGAATTAGGTGGAGTCATCGTAGAGCGCTCCGAAAAGCATCTTATGACCTTGTGGGGCGCGGACTTAACCCAAGAAGATGACCCCGAACGCGCAATCCAAGCCGCCTTAAACGTGCGGGCCGCGATGTGCGATCTCACTCCACATGAGGAGATCCCGCCGATCCAACTCGGTGTGCATACGGGGGTGGTGTTGTTGTGTTTAGCGGATAACGAGATCGGGATCACCGCCACGGGCGCAAATTTGACCTTAGCGCATCGTATCGCGCAAAATTCTGCGGGCGATGTGCTGATCTCACACGACACATTCCGCCTGATCTATGGGATTTTTGATCTGACAGAAGGTGAGCCGCTTAAGGTGCGTGGACGCAAAGAAGCGGTTAATACCTATCGGGTTGCCTCGCGCAAAGAACGTTCTTTCCGGGAATTCTTACGCGGGATCGAAGGGGTTGAAACCGCTTTCGTCGGTCGTCAAATTGAGTTGCAACAGCTCCAGAAAGCGTATCTTAACGCGGTAGAAGATTCCGAAACGCAATCGATCATGTTGATCGGAGATGCCGGTATCGGAAAATCGCGCTTGTTATTTGAGTTCCGTAAATGGGCGGATCTGCGTGCCGAGGCGGTGTGGATGTTCCGGGCGCGGGCCACTACTACCATGACACAGCGGCCTTATGCGTTGTTGCGCGAATTGTTGTCATTTCGCTTTGAGATCCTCGATAACGATACCACTGAAATTGTACGAACCAAGTTGGAAAAAGGCATGGCCCGCTTGATCGGCCCCGATAGCGAAATGGTCGCCTTTATCGGGCATATGGCCGGTTTCGATTTTCAAGAAAACCCGCATATCAAAGGCCTCTTGGATGATCCGCAACAACTCACCCGCCGCGCCCAACGTCTATTTGTCCGTCTCATTCAGCAGATGTGTCATGAATCGCCGATGTTGATCACGTTAGACGATCTGCATTATGCCGATGATGCGTCATTAGACCTCATCGACTTGTTGATCAACGATCAGCCTCAACTCCGTCTGATCGTGGTGTGTTCGGCCCGGGCCTCGCTGTTACAACGTTATCCTTCATGGGGCAGCAAACACCGTTTGATCACTCTCTATCCCTTAGACAAACGCGATAGCCGTGATCTGGCACAAGAGTTGTTACAAAAAGTCCAGGATCTCCCGAAAGAATTGCGCGATCTGTTGGTGGAACGCGCCGAAGGCAATCCGCTGTACATGGAAGAAATGGTCAAGATGTTGATCGAAGATCGGATCATCTATCAGGGTGATACCGAGTGGCAAGTGGAGGTTTCTCGCTTACAAAATTTGAGCGTGCCGCCGACCTTGTTAGGGTTGTTGCAAACGCGGATCGATACCCTGTTATTTCCGGAAAAGATCGCGCTACAACGCGCTTCGGTGATCGGACGGGTATTTTATGATACCGCGATCATCTCGTTAGATGAATTTGATGATACCAAGCTTTATGACATTTCCACCGTTTTAGATCAACTGGTGCAACGCGGTTTTATCCGTCGGCGTGAAAGTTCCGCGTTTGCGGGTAGTATGGAATATACCTTTACCCAACATCTCATGCGCGATGCGATCTACGATACTTTGTTGCGCCGTCAATATCAGAGCTATCACACTGGCGCGGCGGAGTGGTTGTATCTGAATAGCGGTCAACGCTTGAACGAGTATTTGCCGTTGATCGCGGAACATTTTGAGCGGGCCGGCGATCATGAAAACGCGGGCTTATACTTATATGGTGCGGGTGAACGGGCCTATCAGATTAGTGCGTTGTCGGATGCGTTGCGTTTGTTTGAGCGCGCTTTGGCCATTCTTGACGAAAAATTTATCACTGAACGTTTGATGATCTTGATCGCCTTAGGCAAAACCTTAATCACCATGGGACGTTACCTTGATGCTGAGATCTACTTATTGAATGCGTGGGAGTCTAGTCAAGTACGTGGCACACGCTTCGATCAAGCTGATATTTTGTTACGGTTGGCGGAGCTTTACCTGTTAAACGGACATCACCCACAAGCACAAGAGGCCCTGCAAAAAGTCGCTAACTTTATCAATACGATCAACACGCCCCTGATCCAAAGCCAATATCATCTGCAATCTGGCAATTTAGCCCTCACGATCGGTCAACTGGTTGAGGCGAGTGAACACTTTGCCAGTAGTTATCAGGCCGCGCAAGAAGGGGAACATTTCAGTTTGATGATCGAAAGTGTGATGGGGAGTGCCGTGGTGTATCGTCAAAATCGTGAACTGTTTGCCGCGACCGAAAAGTTAGAGCAAGGCTATCACCTAGCTAAACAACACGGTAATCGTTTACATCAACTTCGCTGTTTGATTGAGTTAAGCGAGATTCTCGCCGAAGCAGGTGAGCTAGAAGTGGCGTATAACTCAGCCAAAGAGTCGCTCCAAGTGACCGAGGAGATCGGCGAAAACCTGTATCAAAAGCGGATTTTAGACCATTTGATCCGTATTGCAGAGGCTTTAGGACAACCGGATGAGGCGGCTCATTATCGACAACAGCGCAAATGATCACGTCCATTTGTGACTGAATATTCAAAACGCGGGTTATGTCGTGAAATAACCCGCGTTTGATTTTAGTAGACCGGAATATTGACCGAAACTTGTAAGCGTTGCAAAATGGCTTGGGCCTCGTTTTGAGCGGCGGCTTGATTTGGTAACTTGCCTAAAGCTAAGCCCGCTAAGGCCCGCTCATACGGCATATTGAGGGTTTGAGCGAGTTCAAAAGCTTGTGTCCAAGCTTTGGCCGCGTCATTCGGTTTTTGCGCGTAGTAGGCGCTCCACCCTTGATGCAATAAAGCGCGGGGTTGGGCAAATACAAACGTCTTAGCATAAGCTGTGAGCAGTTTACGATATTGCGCGTACATCGCATTGAGTTTGTTTGCATCCGTGACCGTGTTCGCTTCTAACACCCGTACACACACCGCCGGAATCAAGGCATACAACCCGAAAGCGGTGGGTGTGCGCTCAAGTTGAGGTTTCGGTAACTCCGCGCTCACCTGTTGTAGAGATTGCCAGGCTTTGGCTGAATCACCGTTGGAGATTGCGATCATCGCACGAGTGCCATGATACAACGCCTTATAAGTAGTGCTAAGTTCAAACTCTTTTTGGAAGTGTTCGGCCGCGAGGCGTTCATCTTGTAGCGTTTCGTTCGCGTTGAGGGGGGCGATCTCACCACGTATCATCTGAACTTTCGCCCATAACATCAGCGAATCGAAGCTATTTTTGGTATCATCCCGTCGTTGGCTTTTTTGTTGCGCTTCTTCTATGGATGTGAGGGCGCGCTCAAATTCGCCCCGATGCACATACAACCATGCCAAAATGATCCGCGTGGCATCGGCAACATCTCGATCACTTGTACTAAGGCCGGAAGTGTTTGATCCCAACGCGCAAATTGAAAATCGTTGAATCCCAGCAAGCCGATCACTTGCGCTTTTTCCACATCGTTCATTTCTGGGATCGATTGGGCCAATTGGCGATAACGATTTGAGATTCCGTTAAGACCTAACAATCCGGTGGTTAAAGCAAGGGTTGCATAGCTAAGCCCTGAATTTAAGTCTTTCTCTGGACGGATCGGCTCTAGAAAATTGAGCATCATCAGACCCGTATAAAGCATTTCGCCGATTTTCCCTTGTGCTAAATAGATACTTTGCATCAATAACATCGCATCTGCCAACAATAAATCGTGCGGTTGGGCATCCCGTTTGGCAAGATACTGTTGGGGGCGTACCCGATGCAAGGTTTGTTGACCCAACTGTCGCACCATATGACCAATTAACGAGAAATTGCCCGGTGGCAAATGTGGCAACGATTGTAACTTCAACACCTCTTGATAGTTGACCAAGGCGTTATGATAATCCCCGTTGCCATAATAACCCGATCCCAACACATTAAAGCGGATCAGTTGTTGCTCTGGCTTGACGGTGATCCGCTGATCAAATTGGGCGGCGGTCTGCACATATTCGATCGCTTTATTATAATTGCCATAGCGCATTTGTAACGCTGCCCGTTCTAAGTAATAGACGGCTTTATCGGCGATGTCCGCTTCTGTCCAATGATGCGCGAGGGCCGGCAGATGATCACCTATTTCACCGTACACCGTCTCTAGCGCTTCTCCGACTTGACGCTGTAAGCCGCGATATTGTGCGCTGTCACGTTCTAATTCGATCAATAGACTTTCGCGGATCTTATCATGCAAAAAGCGCCAACGGTTGCCTTCCGGTTCTAGTACCGCGCTATTGGCCCCCAACATCGCCCATTGTTCCAGATCTTGATCGGGAAAGTGATGTTTAAGCAACGTGAAATCGATCTCACGTCCGATAATCGCGGCAATGTCTAGGATACGGCGAGCCGACGACGGTAACAAACTAAGACGTTTTTGGATGACCGCGATGATCCCACCCACCATTAGGTTAGCAGGCAAGGGCATTTCGGCAATTTTGCGGAGTTCACCCGCGTTTTCAGCCAAAGCGCGTAAGATTTCGATCACAAACAGCGTATTGCCGGCGGTTTCGCGCTCCAAAAAGGCAAGAATTTGTGGTGATTGCCCGATCTGACCCAAGATTGAGACACTCAACGCCGCGATCTGGGCTTGATCAAACCGCTCTAACTTCATCACTTGGGCTTGCGGGATGCGTGTGGGCAGATCGGGCGCTTCTTCACTCCGATAGGCAGCAAGGATCAGGATCGGCAATTTTGCGATCAAAGAGCTAAGGCGTGCTAACAGCGCGATGCTCTCTTGCCCCGCCCATTGCAGATCTTCTAACAAGATTAACATTGGACGCTTTTGGCTTAAAAACAAGTCTAAAA
The DNA here is from genome assembly GCA_025454525.1 of Anaerolineae bacterium. Classification (GTDB taxonomy): domain Bacteria; phylum Chloroflexota; class Anaerolineae; order Aggregatilineales; family Phototrophicaceae; genus JALOOG01. The sequence continues at coordinate 9,345 of JALOOG010000101.1, forward strand.
TCGTCGTATTCAACCGTTCGAGCGCGGTTGTCGGAGGGACTTCCGGGGCATCGTTAATCGTTCGGTTTAACAACCGCTCAAGGTCGGGGATCACCTCTTTTAAAATCCGTAGATTGATTTCGCTTGGGGGTTGGATCAACACCATCCATGCAAGCACTTCACGCCACAGTTGGAACGGCATCCCACCTTCGGCGATCGCTTGTCCCCGTAACACCAGCAGGGTATCGACTAAGGCGCGTACCCGAATCTCGCTCAATAACCGTGACTTACCTACCCCGCTTTCCCCGGCGATCAGCCAAGTTGCTCCCTTGCTCTGTTTAGCACTCTCTAGGTAATCTTCGATCCGAACAATTTCCGGTTCACGTCCAACAAATGAAGCGGCCTGCAAAAAGCTTTCCCGAATCGCGATCGTCTCGCGGGGTAAAGCGAACCCTGTGGCCACGTTGAGGTCTTTTAAAATGGATTCGACATCATGATACCGTTCCGCGGGATCTTTATCTAATAAGCGTTCCAATATCGGACGTAATGACGGTTCAATCAGCGTATAATCTGGGGTTTTTTGCAGAATTTCAGCCAACAAGACGTTAACGCTAGTGATGTCAAAGGGGTATTGTTCCATCAAGATCTCGTAAAAGATCAAGCCAAACGCATAAAGATCGGACTCGATGCTGACACCCGCCCCTTGTAAGACTTCAGGTGCGAGATAAGCCAATGTGCCGGAGGTTTGGGAGGATCCCTGCCTCATGTAGTCGATCGATAACGCCAACCCAAAGTCCAAGACCTTGACTTGGCCTTCTTGCGTGACCAACACATTAGCCGGTTTCAGATCACGGTGAATGATCTTGCGTTGATGTAAATAATCAAGTGCTTGTAAGAATTGTACCGCAAGTTGAATCCGCACTTCAAACAATTGACCGTGCGCCGCCTCGGTGATCCGTTTTGGCTTATCCAGCAGATCCATCGTAAAATATGGTTGTTTCTGCTCATCAAAACCATAATCTAACACGCTGACAATATTCGGATGTCTGACCCCACCTAAAATGCGAAATTCGTTCGCTAAAGCATATTCCGGCGTGGAACGGCTATCCACGGATTGTTGGGATGAAAAAAGCAACTTATCGGGATCGCTTAATACCTCTTTAAGTGCGACGCGCATCCCATTTAATCGATCGATCGCCTCATACACCGCCCCCATCCCACCGGAGCCGATGCGTCGAAGCATCTGATAACGATTCCCTTTATATTGCGTGCGCTGCTCAACCATCTTTGATACCATTTCCCCTAATACCTAAGATGATAACAGCATTAGGGGAAAAACAAAAGTTAAGATTCGTGCTTTTTCGCCTGATAAACGTAAATTTCCCGTTTATTTAATCGCACGCCTGATTTTCTAATCGAAAACGTCGAATCTCGCTACAGGTCAATTCACGGAGATACCGTTCGGTTCCCACCCATCCTAACAGGGTTCGGAGATCTTCCATGCGCCAATTGATCAACCGTCCATTTGAGGACACCGCCCGCACAAATTGCCCCGACGGATCAAACCATAACCCGCTGATTGGGCGCTCATAATCGTTAAAATCGCGCACAATCTGAAGATCCTCTAAAGTCCAGATCATCACCCGCGAGTCTTCACTTCCCGCCGCGATAAATTGACCAGACGGGTCAAACGCCACATCGCGCACCGCTGCATCCGGTTCAGTGAGGCTTTGATAACTTCCGGTTTCCCATTCCCATAACGTGACGGATTGATCAAACGAGGTGGAAGCGAAGCGCGATCCATCGGCATTAAACACCAAGCTGTAGATCAGATCGGTATGGGTGTTATCAAAACTGGTCACCGTTCGAGTCGCGAGATTTAAGCGGTGAATGCCGCCCAACTCATCCCCAAAGATCACACTTTCACCCCGCGGATGATAAGCAAAGGCATAGACAAATTCAGGATGTGAAAGCGTAAACACCTCACTTTGAGTCGCCAGATCCCACACCACGATTGTCCGCCCGCGTCCAAAAATCGCTTGCGTGCCATCAGGCGACACCGCTAAACCAAACCCCGGCCCGATGTCTGAAACCGACACCGACTCACCCGTGCTATGTTGCCAAATGAAGAGTTGTGTCTGACTCCGATAGATCAAGCGATCCTGATGAAGCGCTAACAACCCGTATTCCGTCGGTTCACCACTGGCGATCGTCTGGAGGGGAGTCGGATTGCCCAATTCCCAGCGCACTAGATCCCCTGTTTCGCGGGTCAAGGCAAAAAACTGTTCCGGTTGATCGGGCAATGGGATCGCCGCGATCACGCTGCCCTCAAGTTCCATCTCTAAGGCGGCTGCGCCGTGTTGGTTATCCCAACGTAAAATTGTGCCGTCGCTCCCACCCGTGAGCAGATATTGTCCATTGGGGGTAGGTGCGATTGAGGTGATCGCGGTCTCATGGCCGCCGTGAAATTGCCGATCCAGATGATAACGCGCCCAACCATTGCGGTTTACTATTTTTGTCCAACGCAAGACCCGCCGATCACTACCGACGGTATACAACCTCCCCAACTGATCAAAAGCCAGATCCTGCACATAATCATCGTGGCCGTCTAGATAATCGCGGCCGCAAAACCCCTCATCTTCCTCATCGATCGCGTAGGTGATCACCAAGCGATCAATTGAGGAGGAAGCCACACAACGCCCCTCTGGATCAAAAGCGACTTGTGTCACGGTATTCAGATGCAATTGAAACAAGGTGCGCTCATCGGTTTGCAGATTGATCAACAGCACATCTCCGTTGTTGAATCCTAAGGCCGCGTAATTGCCACGCAACGCGGACGCACTTACGGTTTCATCGGTTAAAAATCGTTTGATCGATTGTCCGGTGTTCAGATCCCATAAAACGGTGATGTTATCTAACGCGCTACTCAATAAACGTTCTCCGGCTTGATCAAACGTCACTTGTGTCACACCGTCGCGGTGGGTAAAGGTTTGCAGTGGGGTCGCATTCCCTACTTCCCACACTTCTACGATCTGTTCATAATCGCTCACCAACGCAAATTGTAGTTGACTCGGATGCCAATCCAGATCCACGATCCGACCGGCCGGATGATCCACCGACCAACGCGGACGATTGTCTGCCAAATCCCAAACGACCACCGTACCATTCATCGCCGCGGATAACGCTAAATTCTCGGTGGGGTGGATCTTCAAGGCCGTGATCTGGGCATCATGTTGTAACAAGGCCTCGCTCACACTGGGCGCATAGGCTAAAGCGGAGAGTTCGATCTCCGTCTCTGGTAAGATCATCGTAGACTGGGAATATAAGGCCAATTGTAAAGCCAATAATTGATCCGAATCGGCCACATCATTCGCTGCTTCTAACAGCCGGGTGCTGTAATTTTCGCGGGCCGCGGTTTGTGCCACTGAATACAGGTACAGGGATGCGATCGCAAACATTAAGGTGAGGATCGTCCCGATGATCAATTGATAGCGTTGTCGCAACTGCACGTTACGACTGGTATAGATATACTCCAGATGTAAGGGTAAGGGCGCGGGGTCTTTGCCAGTCGATTGTGTCAACCAACCCAGCGCCTCGCTAAGTTCTAAGCCTTTTAACAGCAAACTCCGATTGCGATTCTTCTTCTCCCAATCTTGCGCCCGCAGCGCTAATTGGGTGTGACGACGGGCATAGGCATAATCCGCTTGTAACGCCGCGATCACTTTTGGGAACGATTCCTCAAAGGTGTTGGTTTGTCCGGCGTGAGGGGTGAAATAGATCCAATTGATCGGCGCAACCGAAGGTGGGATCGGCATCCCGTCAAACTTTTGATACACGATCGGGATCAATTTTTTGTTGTGTTTGACTGCGTATTCTAATTCTTGCAGGCAATAAGGGGACTCCAGATACTTGGGACTTAACACCGCGATAAAAGCGTGTGAACTTTCGATCCCGCGTTGAATATCATCGCCGAAATTTTCGCTTCCCGGTGGAATATCTTCCCAATCAACCCACACCTCACGACCAGTCGCTTTGAGTGCTTGATCCAACTGCTTGGTAAATTCGACATCCGTCCGCCGATATGAGACAAACACATCGCTAAAGCTCATAATGATCTAGTCCTCGCAAGCCACATTCACATTAAAGCTAATACCTTCATTACAGGTCAACGCCCGGGTATACCGATGCTGACTAATCCACTCCAATAAACCCTGGAGCGTATCGATCCGCCAGCTTAAGAGCAGTCCATCGCTATCCGAACTAATGATCTCGCCGGTAAGCGGATCAAACGCGAGACCGCTGATGATCTGACGATGTTCAACATAACTCCGAATCGGTTGCCGTTGAGCCACATCCCACAAACCGATCGTACCGTCCTCTAGGCCCGCGATCAAATAATTGCCACTGGGATCAAACAAGATCTCACGCACATTTGCGTTATAATCCGCAAAAATCGTAAAATCATCCTCTTGCCGATCCCACAAGATCACGCGGGTATCCAAAGACCCCGACGCAAAATAGCGCCCGTCCGCGCTCCAAGCCAATCCGGTCACCCAGTCACTATGCTGTAAGTAGGTTTGTGGCGGTTGTGCTGACCGATCCCACAGATGAATCGCGCCCAATCCATCTCCGAACAAGACGGCCTCACCCGTTGGACTAAACGCCACCGAAAAAATATCCGTGCTGTGCTGATAAGCGGCGATCTCACTCGCGGTGCTAACATCCCAGATCACCACCCGCTGATCGGGCAATCCTGCCACGATCTGATCGCTGGTCGCATTAAATTTGACATCCCACACCGCCGTTTGTGCGAACGGATCGCCGGCCACCAACACCGCGATCACCACGCCGGTTTGTGCATCCCACAAGGTTAACCCACCGCCAAATTCACCCGTCACCGCATAACGACCATCCGGTGACACATCTAACGCGGCCAAAAATCGCCCTTCGGCAAAGGTTAAATCCGGTTCTGTGGAATGGCGCGGATAGCGACGCAATGTCCCATTTTCATCAGCAATCAACCGCGCTTCATCTGGGTAAATGTCCATCGCCCACACTTGATGCGGGAAAGTTTGTCGTGAGGTCAACGCACCGTTGATCAATTGCCATCTTAAGATCGACCCACGTTCCGACCCAGAAAACAAGGTTGTGCCGTCTTGGGTGAGCGCAACCGCCCGAATTTCATAAGAATGTCCGGTCAAGACGCGCTCTTGTTCATACAACCCCCATTGATCGGTGCGCGGCGGTTTACGCCATAAGATCACCCGTCGATCGGTTGACACCGAGATCAAGCGTGAGCCGTCTACGCTTAACACCATATCATTCACAAAATCGCGATGACCGATAAACTGTTGACGACCGCAATACCGCTCATCCTCTAAAGCGATCTCAGTGCTGATGATCACCCGATCATTAGAAGCAGAGTAGATACAGCGGCCATCGGGTGAAAAATCGACATCGTTGATCTGCTGGAAATGTCCGCTATAAGTCAGGATCTCATCTGTTTGCATGTTCCATAGCTTTAACAGGCTGTTCCCAAATCCCAACAAGGCCAAGGTCGGATCGATCGGACTCACGGCCCCGGCGGTAATCGGCGCACCATCCACATCCTGATAACGATAGACCGACTCGCCCGTCTCTAAATCCCACAAAATCGCTTGAGCATCCATTCCGGTAGAAAATACGCGCTCCCCACGCGCATCAAAGATCACCCGCGTGATCGGCCCCTGATGCGCGTTGATCGTGGTGAGAATGGTACCGCTTTCGGTGTCCCAAAGCAGGATCTGACCATTATCCCCGCCGCTGATCAACCGTTGATCGTTGGGGCTAAAATCCACCGAACGGATCGCGCTGTTATCGGGTATTTCGAGGGTTTGTCTCACCTGATTCCCCTCGACATCCATGATAAACACCTGTCCGCTCTCATAACCAATGGCGACGCGGGTATCATCAAAGTTGAGGGCAATCGTGTTTACCGGACTCGCATCTAAGCTAATTTCGACTTCAACGCCCGGGGCGTAGGCAATATCAGCCAACGTTTTTTGCGTTTCTAGCGACGGTTGGGTGATCGTGTTGGCTTGCACCGCTAGGGACACCGCTAAAATTTGATCATTTTGATCTTGATCGCGGGCCGAAGCCGCCAACCCAAAGCTTTGGGCCTCGCGTTCCCGTTGGATCGCAAGGATCAACAAACCCACCGAGACGATCACCAACAAGATCATCACGACCAATGCGACACTCACATACGCTAACAAGCGGCGTTGTTGCTTGGCTTGGATCGTGCGACTGTTAAGGATGTATTCGGTATGCAGGTTGAGCGGTTTGGGTTCTTTATCGGCTGCTTGGGTTAACCATGCTTCGGCCTCGGTTAATTCTGCCCCGTCCAATAGAAAGCTTTGATTGCGCGCTTTTTCTTCCCATTCGCGTGCGCGTTGCAACAAACGTGTGTGGGTGTAGGTATGATCGTAATCCGAATCGAGGGCCGCGATCACCTTCTGAAATGCTTCTTCAAACGGGTTGTGATGGCCGGCGTGTTCCACGAAATAAATCCAATTGATCGGCGCAATCTCTGGTGGAAATTCACGGCCTTCAAACTTTTCATACACGATCGGGATCAATTTTTTGTTGTTTTTAGCGGCGTGATGTAATTCTTCAAGGCAATAAGGGGAATCAAGGTAATTGGGACTTAGAATTGCGATAAAGGCATGACTGTTCTCAATGCCTTGACGAATATCATCGCTGAAGTTTTCACTTCCTGGGGGAATATCTTCCCAGTCGATCCAGACTTCCCGCTGACGTTCTCTCAACGCCTGATGTAGTTTTTTCGCAAATTCGACATCTTTTCGGCGATACGATACAAACACATCACTAAAACTCATCGCTTAAAGCCCTTACTCGACGCAGACTCATAGAATAACCATTTTGTAACATTTGACGTTTTTGGGCAAGTCATAACCTCGCATTCTGATCCCATGACCTTAACCTGAAAACCTGTTCAACCTATCCAAACAGTTAAAAACCGGGTAATCGAAAAAGTATGAAATTAGTCAAATTACAGAGCGGGCGAACTACACCAAAGCTCACCCTAGCATTCCCGCTTAAAATCCATAGAATAACGGGACTTCACCTGACAGGCTTGTAGGATGGCAACCTGTCCCCAACTGTGGGCATTCCATCTTCCCTTCATGAAGTAAGTATTGAACAGATTAAAAGGAGAAGGGGCGCGTTTGCGCTGACCAACAATGGCATCATTTCATGGCCCAAAAGCAAAAGTTCAACGTCGGTTTGGCGAGGTTTTGATCCCTCGCGCAAAGTATCAAAAGATCGTGGAAAAGCGCGGGTATCCCCCCGGCGATCACGGTAAAGAAAAACAATTTCGGTCGGGTCGTCGTAGCGACTACGGTCAACAGTTAGACGAAAAACAAAAGTTGGCGTTCATCTTCAATGTGCGTGAACGGCAATTGCGGAATTACTACAAACGCGCCGCCAAGATGCCCGGTCGCACAGGTGAAAACTTGTTGCGTTTGCTGGAGCGCCGTCTGGATGCGGTGGTGTATCGTGCTGGCTTTGCCGCCACGATCTGGGCTTCCCGTCAATTGGTGGGGCATGGCCACATCAACGTTAACGGCGAACGCTTGGATCTGCCCTCGTATGAAGTCCGTCCGGGCGATGTGATCAGCATCCGCGAAAAAATGCGGAATAATGTCCACATCCAAGAATGGGTTGAATCCGTTGGGGCTGTGCCGACCTACTTAGCGGTGGATCGGGATAAATTAACGGTGACGTTTGTGCGTGTACCGGATCAAAAAGAGATCCCGGTGCCGGTGCAATTGCAATTGGTGGTTGAATTCTACAACCGCTTGACCTAAGCACCCAAATCACAGGGGACAATCACTTGTCCCCTGTTTTTTTGCCATTACCGCTCTAAAAAGGCCTTTAAGTTATTCAAACTTTGCTCTAAATTTTGGGTGTTGATCCGTTCGATCACCAATTTATCTAACATCTTGCCGAGTCCACCCCCGGGCATATCGTAATCAAAGACCACCCGAATCCGCACCCCAGTGCCTTCAGGTTGACCCGTCCAAGTTTGGGTGCCGTTGATCATGCCTTCCATTTGAAAAATTGTGGTCTGATTCGGCACAAATTTTACTAAACGTTGCTTGAGTTCAAACGCCAACCCCGAAGCCTTATAATGAATGTTCACCACGCTACCTTCTTGGGGATAACCCGCTTCCGGTTGCGCCGTTTCGACTCCTACAAACCATTGGGGCCAATCGTGTGGGGCGAGGGTGGTCGCCTGTTCGATCGCCGCATACGACGCATTAATCCAGACATTCCGTTCTACCACTGCCATGATCGCGACTCCTTATCAGCTCATCGGATCGCTAAAATGTACCCTGTATCAGATTGTCTTAGAAAATGAGTGATTTGTTACCTCTTGCGCTAAAATAGAACAGATTGGCCATGTTGAGGCGGATAAGCGATGCAATTATTTACTGAAATTTTCCCGATCTCCCCGATTCCCGTGTTGAGTGCCTATACCCTCCGCTTATACGAGGATCAGACTCCGACTCCACGTTTAGGACGGTTAACCGCGCAACAACTCCAACACCGACTCGGCGGTTCATGGCTTTGGGATGCACGACGTTTGTTAACCACACCCGATCCCGATGTAATGGCGTTGATCATGGCGTTAGAGGGCTTACGGGAAGAAGATCCGGATCTGTTGGGGTGGATCGAATCGATCGAAGCGGATCTCGCATGGACAGCGACACCCACCGAGATCGCCGATTTTGTGATTCGTGCGTGTCTCCCCGTGCATGAAGCCGCTTTTAACGCGGCCTTACAAAAATTTCAGGTGGAACTCAAAGGCGGAATGCGGATCGAACGGGCGTATAAAGCGACCGCTTGGACGATCCTTGGACAACCGTGCTTGGCCTTTGCGCCTACTGCCCGCGTGATCTGTGACCAAACCGCCCAACAATTCGTCGATCACAAGGGCGATCCTAAAGTGTTGATCGGTTTGCGCGTCTCCGATAAAACCGGATCGTTTACGGGTGAGATCGTCAAGATCATCGGGACGGTGGGTGAACGACGCGAGGCATTGCTCAAACAGGCGCGCAAAGAGGCCTTACAACGTCTGATCACCCAAGCACCTGACGAGGAGATCGCGCTACGGGTGCAATCTGGCGATAAAAAATATGACTATCCGGCGCGGGCTTTAGAACTTTTGGTACGCCCAAATGATTTTGCGTTATTCGGACTCGATCCTAAAGTGATCGATCCGATCTTGCGGCCCGATCCGTTTACCCGATCGCAAATGGTGAAGGCCTTATCAGAAGTGGCCAAAAACGCGCAACTGGTGGGCAAAGCGTTTAACGCCAAAGAAAACAAGGAACTGTTTCGCTCACCGGAATTTGAGCCGTATTTACGGTTTGCCAAAAATCGATCGCGACCGTTTGTGCCGTCCAAAATGGCCTATGACTTTGTGCAGTGTGGCGCATATCACTTACGGGCTGCGTTCCGTGATCAAGCGATCCGCGTGTGTGTGGTCAACGCCCTTCCGATGAAAATTGAGGATTTTATCGAAGCGATGCAACGGCAATTGGGCCGCAATTTCGACTTTAAGATCGAAGTGGTGCGAGAGCGTAAAGTACGGGTGGTCTCGCTCTCTAACCTTGAAGGCGCGGTGAAGGCGATCGAAAAAGATACGCCCGACATGATCTTGGCCTTTATCCCTGATGAACACCAAGACTCACCGGAAAATTATCCCGCTTACGTTAAATCGCTCACCCTAGGGCGTGGCATTCCGGCAGAGGTGATCTTTGAGTCTACGTTAGATGATCCCGAATCGATGCCCGCGATTATCATGGGCATCTTGGCCAAAACGGGCAATACCCCTTTTGCCTTAGCTGATCCGTTGGATTTCGCCGATTTTGTGGTCGGACTCGATCTAATTGATGACGAATCCACCATGACCGCGATCGCCCGCGTTTATCGGGCCAGTGGGGAATTTGTCCGCTACGCCGTGCGGAGTACCCCGATCGCAACCAACACCCCGCCGTTTGTCTTGTTGCGCGATCTGTTTCCACAACGCGATTTTGCCAACAAGCGAGTGGTGATCCATTATGACGGCCGCATCCCAGATCAGGTGCGGCAAGCGTTAAGCTTATGGGGACAAGCGCTACAAGCCGCCTTTTATCCAGTGGAGATCGTGCGGCGCGGCGCACCGCGTCTATATGCCTTGGAGGGTGGCAAGATCATCGCGCCGTCATGGGGCGCGTATTTCCGCTTAAGTCCCCAAGAGGCGTTTGTGATCCTCTCCGCAGAAGACGGTGAGCCGGGCGCGCAAGGTCATACCCCGACTCCTCAACCTGTGCAGGTGATCGCCAGTGGTATCACAATCGAACAAGCGATCCGATCGTTGCAATTGTGGACGCTGTTATATTACATCGCGGGGGAACGCCAACGGATTCCTGTGACCACCTATAACGCGGGCGAATTGGCTTATTGGTTACGAAAAGGCGGTACGTTCGTCTCTGCGGAAGGTGAAGTCCCATTTTGGTTGTGATCCGATCACACCAGATGCGGTGTTTCGCTCACGCTGACCAATTCCCACTCCCCTTCCTCTAAAGCGACGGTGCTGATCGATGTGTTATGGATCGGGAACATGCCGTTATTGGTGTGTTGTGGAAACATACGCCCTAATAGTAGGCCGATCCACGCACCATGCGAGACAAACGCCACATTCCCATGCGTGTTGCGAGTGATGTCTCGGAAGGCATTATCCGCCCGATTCTGCACCATGAGACGCGATTCCCCTTGTGGGACAGCATGGGTCATCAAGGTGACATCATCAAAAGCGCGTAAATCATCGGGATAACGCGCAGCGATCTCAGCACGGGTGAGGCCTTCAAACACGCCGACATTCGTCTCGCGCAAGCGATGATCGATGATCGGTTCGAGTCCGATTTGCGAGCCGATCACTTGGGCGGTGACATAAGCACGGGAAAGATCGCTGGCATAAAGGGCGTGAACGGTGTGATGTTGGCGCATGTGTGCCGCCAACAATTGCGCTTGTCGATGCCCTTCTTCATTCAACGGGACATCGGTTTGCCCTTGCCAACGTTTTTGTAAATTCCAATCGGTTTGACCATGACGAATCAGGTAAAATTCACGACGCAAAGAGTCTCGCTCCTGATGAGTAGCCGAATTGCCTTATTGTATATCGCTTTTTTCGTTCGGGAAGATCATCGCCTGATTTGAACACCGGGTTACAAGCTTTGGGTTCAATCCGGATGATCTCCCACCGATCATCACTATAAGATGACGTTAATTGACAAAGCGGTATTTGAGCAATGTCCACAAAGCGATCGGCGCGTCCGTCCATTTGATCTTCTTGCCTTCTGACCATTCGCGACCATTGTACGAGATCGGGACTTCATAGATCCGGATGCCTTGTTTCAACACTTTCGCGGTAAATTCCGGCTCAAATTCAAACCCGCGGGCGTGGATTTTCATGCCTTGCACCACATCTGACCGGAACACTTTATAACACGTCTCCATGTCGCTTAAGATCGCGTTATATAGGATGTTGGTGGCTAAGGTGAGGAGTTTATTGGCGATCATATTCCAAAAGTTCATCGCCTTGCGCGGCCCGCCCAAAAAGCGCGATCCATAGACGACGGGAGAAATCCCCTCTTGGATCGGCGCGATCAACTTGGGGTAATCGCGCGGGTCATACTCTAGATCCGCGTCTTGGATCAAGAAGATGTCACCTTGTGCGTAGGAAAAGCCGGTGACCAAGGCCGCCCCTTTGCCGCCATTTTGCTCATGAAACACGATCCGCAGATCAGGATGCGACTCCGCCTCTAGACGGTGCAGAATATCGCGCGTACCGTCGGTCGATCCGTCATCCACGATCACGATCTCATAGGCTAAGCCCACGGTGCGCACCCGTTCGATAATCGGTTCGATCGTGTGGAGTTCGTTGTAACAGGGGATAATCACACTCAGTTTAAGCGATTGCCCTGGGGTTGCGGCGGTTGCCGTAGTCGGGGAAGTCCGTACAGCCATATTTGTTCACCTTCATCTCATCACACCAATTAAAGCTAGATTATATTAGAACTATTCCCGTTGGAAAATAGCGATCCCGTTCAAACCGATCAAAAATGAGATCAAGTGGATGAAAAAGGGGCGGTGAGGGCTAAAATGGATTGGTTTGAATAAGCGGTCATACTACTCATTTGTATACAGCGTTGATCTTTTAGGGTGTCGGAGTCGAAATTGGATTGAGTGAGGCAGGTACTAACGGCAACAACCTAGGATGGACTCTAATGGGATGTGCGGTCAATTGCTGATTCATCCGGGTGGTAATAATACGACTCACTAAGCTGGTGAGGTCTTCAATCCGTGTGATTCCACAAAGCGAACTTCCTTTGGAAAGGCCGGCCGACGTATCATTCAAATCAAACTGTTCATCACAATAGATCAATTTACGCTCATCTATTTGAGCGCGATAACGCTCATCTTCAAGTTGTATAGAATAGGTGTAGAAAGTAATGGTTTCCTCAACATCGTCCCAAATTCCCTTGTTGATCTCCGTGATACATTGATCACCCGTCAACGCGATGATCCGGTCAAAAGGCATCGAAAACCCAACCAACATAATCTGATTGCGATAGGCCCAATTTGTCCACGTTAAATCCACCTGTTCAAAAATGGAGTTGTGGATAAACACGACGTGATAAGGCGAAACGAGGTTAGCCTCTGCAAATGCCTCCCAGCTATAGAAAAGATCTGCGCCGAAGATCTCACGGACGCTTTGCGGGGCGGTAAAGCGATCGGGGGCTACCG
>JALOOG010000102.1 GCA_025454525.1 Anaerolineae bacterium
TCCGTCGCAAGTTGAGCGCGCTCCGCTTTTGCGGTATAGTCCCCAACATGAACAAACAACGCACGATCTACATTATTGACGATGAAACCACCCTGCGCGATGTCGTCCGGCGCTACCTAGAACGCGATAGCTATCGCGTGATCGAAGCGAGTACCGGCCCACAAGCCTTAGCACTCTTGCGCGTTGATCCCGCTGATCTGATCCTGTTGGATGTGATGTTGCCGGAGATCGACGGGTTTTTATTGATCCGACAGTTGCGCGCATTAGGTAGCGATGTGCCGATCATCATGTTGACCTCTCGAAGTGATGAGTCCGATCGGATCGCGGGCTTTGAGTTAGGCGTGGATGATTATGTGATCAAGCCGTTTAGCCCGCGTGAATTGGTGGCGCGGGTCAAGGCGGTGTTACGACGCGCCCAACGCAACACCGAACGTGAAGATGAGCCGGAACGCCCCTTGCAGTTTAAAACCTTACAAATTGACCCGATCAAACGCACGGTGATCGCGCATGGCGGCGTGGTGACGCTCACGGTAAAGGAATTTGACTTGTTATGGCTCATGGCGCGTTCGCCGCAACAGGTCTTTACCCGTGAACAGTTGTTAAATCGCGTGTGGGGGTATGAATTTTACGGCGATGAAAGCACCGTCACCGTGCATATCCGTCGCTTGCGCGAAAAAATTGAGCGTGATCCCTCACATCCCGCCTTGATTCAAACGGTGTGGGGGGTCGGTTATAAATTTGAACCGGAATAAGGACGATCGTTTAAAAATAGGCTAAACTAAATAGAGCGCGGAAAAGTGGGATCAGGGGGCGATCAAGATGACGGATCAGAATTATAAAAAGGCCTTGCGCCTGATTCACAAAGCTGCCCACCACGGTGACAAATGGTTAGATTTATCGGGGTTAGGGCTTCGTGAATTGCCAGCGGAGTTGTTTGAACTAACCACATTAATCATTCTTGATTTACGTGGTAATCATTTGAGTTGTTTACCACCAGAAATCGGTCAACTTGTCACATTAGATTATCTTAGTTTACGTGATAATCAATTATCCAACCTGCCGCCGGAAATCGCTCAACTAACTAAGTTAACATCACTCTTTTTAGGTGATAACCGATTGTCTAACCTGCCGCCGGAAATCGCTCAACTAACCGCATTAACCTATCTTGATCTACGTGATAATCGGTTGATCCTTGTGCCGCCGGAAATCACTCAACTAACTAAGTTAACTTTTCTTGATTTACGTGGTAATCAATTGACTAGTGTGTTCCCACAAATCGATCAACTCATCCAATTAAAGGTGCTAGGCTTAGGGGATAATCCGTTAGAGACATTACCCGTTGAATTGGGTTATTTACCCAAACTTGAGGTACTTGCAGTTGACTCCTCAAGTTTACGCTTTCCACCGCCGGAAATCGCGGAAGGCGGCGGTCAAGCGATCTTAGAATATTTGCGCGAATGCCGTGAGGGGGTCGAGCAGCGCTGGATGTCCAAGTTGTTAATCGTGGGTGAAGGGGGAGTCGGCAAAACCCATTTGTTAAACAATTTGCGCGGTCAATCGGGGCCGTACAAGGATGATCCCACGCATGGCATTGAGATCGGCGATCTCCATTTGTCGCATCCCACCCAAGCGGTGACAATGACCCTGAAAGCGTGGGATTTCGGCGGCCAAGAGATCTATCACGCCACCCATCAATTTTTCCTCTCGAATCGTTCGTTGTTCCTGTTATTGTGGAATGGGCGGTTGGGATATGAACAGGGCAAATTGGATCGTTATTGGTTAGACATGATCCAAGCTCGTGCGCCTCATGCTCCAGTATTGATCGTCGCTACTCATTTAGATCAACATAACGCGGATCTACCCTTCCTAGACATCCAAAAACGATACCCTCAAGTGATCGGCCATTTTAAGGTAAGTAACACCACCGGAGAGGGGATCGCCGCTTTACGAGAACAAATCCGACAGAGCGCGGCCGGTTTGCCGCTGATGGGGGAACGGTATCCGGCCACTTGGCTGAAGGCAATCGATCAGATCCGCCACTTGCGGGATCGCTATCGGACATGCCAGAAATTGATCTGGTTGATCCGTAAAACTGGAGTCTCGAAACATGGAGCGAAGATCTTGTTAAGGTGGTTACATGACCTAGGAGAACTCTTGTATTACCCGGATGACCCGGAATTGCGCGATCTGGTGATCCTCAAACCGGAATGGGTGTCTAAGTACATCAGCAAGGTGATCCTTAGCTCGGAAGTCACCCAAACCAACGGGATCTTCACCCGCGAACATATGGATCAGTTGTGGGGGGACTTGCGGCCGGAGATGCGTGAACACTTTTTACGGTTGATGGAAAAATTCGACCTGTCCTATCGGATTCCCGATGATCCCATGCATCGGAGTTTGGTCGTCGAGCGGTTGTCGCATAGTGAGGATCACTATCAAACGAAATGGGAAGCCTATCAAGGTAGGGCTGAGATTCGCCTCCGCTATCAATTCGGCTCGTCACTCTTGCCAGGGATCCCCACTTGGTCGATCGCCCGCTCACATCGGTTCAGCACGGGCATTCATTGGCGGTATGGGGCGCTGTATGAGGATCGTGAGAAGCAACACGCAGCCTTGATGTTAACCTCATCAAATGGGCGGACGGCGGAGATCATCGCACGCGGGATCGCACCGCAACACTTTTTCTCGTTGATCCGCGATGCGTTTGAGGACACGTTAAGACGCTTTCCAGGGATCAAGGTAGAACGGCTGATCGCTTGTCCGGGACATCACGGGGAGGCTTGTCCGGGAGAATTTAAATTAGAGGAGTTGTTACGTCGGTTGGAAAAAGGCCGTACTACGGTGGATTGCCCGGAAACTTTAGAGGAGTTGATCATCGCCCAAGTGTTATACGGGATTCATCATGAGAGTAGTACGGTACAGGTGTTAAACGAGTTATTTAAATTACAAGAACAGATTCAAGAGCATCATCAAACGCAAACCCAGTTACAACAAGCACTGCTAATCGCCCAACAACAGCACCTCGCCTTAACACAACGGTTTTTTGCCTATCAATTCAACCGCGATCAACGCATCGATGAACTACAAACGCCGTATGTGTTTACTTTGTCTCCACAAGCGGGATCTCATTTCGATCCGCGCAATTGGGTCAGTAGTCGGTTCACCTTACAATTGTGTTGTCAAGCGCCGGGGGAATGGCACGCGGTTACAGGGGGGCGCTATGAGGAGATTCGTTTTGTCGATAAGGATCGTTTAAACCTCATGGAACATGCCAAACAACTCCTCAAGGTGTTTAAGATGATCGGCCCGATGGCCGCCTTGCGTGAGGCCGCCGGGGACTTGGCAAGCGACATCGAAATGATGGAGATGATCCTTAGCACCTTAGAGGGAATCAAACTTGACGGGGATGCATGGATAGCGGAGAAGTACCAAATGACTTCGGCCTCCGGCGCAACCTTACGGGCGTTGCGCGTCCTGTTGGAAAAACATGATCCGGCGCGGCATTGGGGCGGGTTACAGCGGGTGATCACCCCGGAAGGCGATGTGTTGTGGTTGTGCGCGCATCATGCGAAAGAATATCAACCGCCGCCGTTTCCATCAAGTTAGGTGGGGGCAAGTTAGGGTGGGAATGATCATGAGGCGGGGAGATGATCCCCGCCTGATCGATTGGAGGTTTATAACCCGAAACGGCCCTCTAACGACGGATCAATCTGTTCGGCGCAATCGGTGAATTGTTGGAATATTTCGATTGATTCTAGTGGCGAGAGGTTAAGCAGATCAATTGTGCCAACATCCGGCACACAAGCGCGGTATTCAGTGATCAAACGTTCCGCTTCCATGAGATCGGCTTCAAGATCGCCGTCACGCAAGACATAGTTATCGAAGGCACGATAGATCCACAAGGGTTCAATGAAGGCGCTGATGCCCGCGTCGAAGCTAAACGCACTGGGGATAAAGACCGCGTTCGGTTGTGCCAACGCCTCTGCATAACGCCGATAGAGATCGGCCACCGGTTCACCGACCGCGCTATCTAACATCGGATCTTCTACCAGAGAGCTGCGGGCCGGCATCCCTAACGCGAGATCTGACCGTGAGGCGATCGCTTTCAAGAGGCGATAGCAGATCTCCGGGCTACGGGAAGTGGCGCTGATGTAACCCGTGCCGATGCTATACGAGACCGGGGTATAATCCACGCCGCGCGGAAAGACCGTGTAGCGCGTCGGATCCACAAAATCACCGCGATCCTCGTTCATTTGCGCGATCGTCCAGACCAGATTGTTAAAGTTGGTCGCACGGAAAGCCGGTTGAATGCCTCCGCCGCTCCCACCAAAAGACAGCGCCTCCAACTCTTGGTATTCGATCAAGCCCGTTTTGGCCAGATCCAACACTTGGCGGATCGCTTCGATCGCGGTCGGATCGGTGAGGTTCAAAGTCGGCGGATTGGTGCTGTAATCCATGGGCAGGCCGCCATAAGCCGCGAACAACATAAACCATGGAGTCGCGCCGGACTCCATGCGGAAGATATGCTCCATGTCCGGATTCGCTTGTTGGATCTGGGTCATCGTATCGATCAATTGATCGATCGTCCAATCCAAGGGCGGGAAATCTAGGCCGGCATCGGTCAAGTATTGGCTGTTATAGGCGATCACCTCCGGTTGAATGGAGATCGGATAAGCCCAAGTTTGGCCGCCGCGTTGTAACTGGGTGAGCGTCGCCCCTAAAACATCGGCCGGATCAAAGTCTGGATCGCTATCCATAAACGGGTCAAGTGGGATCAAGGTGTTGAGATCCAGCGCATTGACCTGATTAAACGGTGTGTAGAAACAATCGGGTTGTTCGCCTTCATTCGGGCCGCCGAATCCGGTCTCTAGATCGATATTGCCTAATTCCGGTTCACTGGCGATAAATTCGGCGATGAAGGTGTCCCAGAGATCCGCGTTGGGCATCGGGGACATCGTGGAGGTGACTCGGAAGCGTAACACGATTTGCCCTTGATTGATGATCGGAGTCGGCACAGGAGTGACAACGACAAAGGCCTCACGGCCGTTGCGCCATTGATCCACTAAGCGCAAGGTCTCCACCGCGTATTGTTGGGCTTCTTCAGCCGTTTCGGGTTCAGGACTAAATGAACCGTCTTCAAAAGTCGTGGCGTAACTTTCCACAGTGTTCCGCAAGAAATTATAGAGTTGTAAATCGCTTTCTGGGATGCCGTTTTCGATCGCGGCCAATTTCAGCGCGGTGACTTCTTCCGATTCGGTGAAGAATTGGGCAAATTCGCTCTCATTCTGTGCGCCGATCAACGAACGGCGAGCCGGAAGCTCACCAAAACCGAACTGAAGCATCAAGGGCGATTTTGAGAGGTATTCGACCAAGGCATAGGCTAACTCTGGTTGATTCGTGCCGCTGCTGATCGCAAACGCATTCGGAGAGACCCCGCCGCGCCCACCGGGAAGCAACGCCCCACGCCAATCAAATTCTTCAGGATCTTGGTTGCCGATTCCCCCTGTTAGTCGCCACGGCGGTTGCACGGACATCGGCACTGCGTCGTTATTAAATTCACCAAATCCCCGAATATAGCCTTCATCCACCAAGGTGCGCCATTCAGTGAGCAGCGCCTGAATTTCGGGGCTATTGAGCATCGGCTCATTCGGCAGGATATTTTGATCGATCAGCGATTGGCCCAATAACGCCGCAAACAACCAACGGATCTCAAAGCCGGTGAGGCCGGGCGCGATCACTTCGCCTTCATCGTTGACGGTTGCCAATTCGCGGGCGGCGTTGGCGTAATCGGTGAGCGTCCAATTTTCATCGGGATAGGCGAGTCCGGCTGCGTCAAAGGCCTTGGCATTGTAGAGCAGGATCGACGGATTCGCCGAAATCGGAATCGCCCATTGGCCACGATCCCATTGATACGACTCCCACATTGACGGGAAAAAGTCATCGACATCAAAATCAGCGTCGCCGCTGATCAACGGTTGTAAATCAAGGAAAAATCCGGCGCGGGTGGACATGAGGTTGACATTAAAACTGTTGACGAGATGCACATCGGCCGCGGCGTATTGTACGACTTGTTCGTCTAACATTTGATTGACGAACTCCTCACTCGGCTCACCGCTTAAAAACATGCCGCCGGATGAGGTGTAAATGGGGATCACTTTCACGCCGGGGTTTTGGGCGGTAAAATCGGCGAACAGGTCATCGCCGAGTGTATTCTGTGTCCATTCCGGTAAGGCGATCGTGATGATTGTCTCGTTTTGACCGACCACTGGGAAGATCCCCACGGCGATCAACGCCCCGATCAACACACTCAAGAGCAAAAAGCGTCTCAATTGCATCGTAGCATCCTTTCCTTGTGACAGATAGGCGCGGGAAAGCCCAAACACTTTGCCCGCTTGATCACTCTATACGTAAAATCAGAAAAAGGTAGTGCAAATGATCGATCCGCTAGATTAAGACTCGTGACGACGCTCTACCCACTTAAACCATTTTCTGCTATGGTTGCGTATATACAAGGGAGTCGCAATGGAGTCGGCATGTTTCGGTTATTAGACACCTTAGGCGCAACCTTAGAGCGCATCTGGCAACATAAATTATTAGCGATATGGGTGTTGATCGGCTTGATCATCGCCTCCACCTTAGCGCTTAGCTTGCCGTTGTATGTCGATGCGGTGTATAGCGATCTGTTATCTTCTCGCTTAAGTGATCCCCCGTATAGCTTTCGGATTCGTTACCTCGGCGCTTGGGAAGGCAATATCGCACAAGGCGATGTCGAAACCGCCGACTCCGCGATCCGCTCTGGCATGACCGCCGCGATCGGCTTTCCAGTGATCCACGATGTGCATTTTACCCGTATCGGCGTATGGAATCGCGCCTTAGAGGACGGCACACGTTTTGGTAGCTTAGACGTGGGCATCTTACACGGTGTTGATCAGCAGATCATGATCAGCAAGGGGGAATGGTCAGAGTCGATGATTGTGCCGGATGACCTGATCCCGATCTTGATCCCAGAAGTGATGTTTTATACCAGTGGAGTCGATGTCGGCACGCGCTTTACGCTGCAACAAGGCAATGCGCGCTTTGAGGCGATCGTCATGGGCATGTGGCGGGCGGTGAACCCCGATGATCCCGCGTGGATCTTTCCGGTCAAGTTTTTTGATGAGATCTTACTCACCCGTCCGACGGATGCGTGGCGCATGACTGAAGCGGCCGGCGCGGCGACTCCGGTCACAGAAGCGGCGTGGTATCTGGTCTTTGATCCGGCCAGCATCCGTACTTCGGATGTTGACGGCCTGCTCAACACGATCATCACCCAACAACGCGCCTTAGAGACCGTTTTACCCGGCGTGCGACTCGAAACCCCCGAAAATGGCTTACGGGCGTTTAATGAAGAAGTTGATCGCTTCACCTTGCAATTGTTTATCATTATCGCCCCTGTGGGGGGGTTGGTGTTCTACTTTGTCTCATTAGTGGCGGGACTCTTGGTCAACCGTCAACGGGCCGAAGACGCAAAATTGAGTAGCCGTGGCATGAGTCGGCGCGGGTTACTCACCCTGCATTTTTTGATGTGGTTCGGGTTGATCGGCACTGCTTTCGCCGCCGCGATCGCGTTAAGTCCGTCGGTGGTGCGCTTAGTTGGGCAGACCTCCTCTTTTTTGCGCTTTGAGAATGCGACCGCACCGCTCTTGATCCAATATACCCCCGAAGCCTTGATCATCGGCGCATTGACCGGATTAATCGCCGCCAGCAGTGGCTTGATCCTCGCATGGCGATCCACCCGTCAAAATGTGAACAGCGCCCGACAATTAGAGGCCCGCGCGCAACGCGCTTGGTGGCAACGCACCTATTTAGATCTGCTATTGTTGATTCCCGCCGGATATGCACTCTACACGCTGAATCAGAGCGGCGGACTCGCCACCGATTACGACTCACCGTTTAGCGATCCGTTGACGTTTGTCGGCCCGACGCTGTTCGCGTTGAGCATGACGCTGTTATTTTTGCGTGCTTTCCCGTTGATCCTACGTTTCGGCGCGGGCATGTTGACCTATACCGGCAATATCCCGACGTTAATGGCCTTTCGTGAATTGACCCGATCGATCGGGCGCTACCGCGGCACGCTGCTGATGTTGGCCTTCACCTTGAGCTTGACCGGATTCACCGCTTCTATGGCCAGCACCTTGGATCGAAGTCTGGTGGATACGGTGGATTACCGGATCGGCGCGGATCTGGTGTTGATCACCGCCATTGACGCACAATCCGAACAAGATCAAGACACCGACACCGGCCAAGTGACCACCACCGTCACGGGTTATAATCCGCCCCCCGTAGAAGAATTGTATGGACTCGACGGGATCGAAAGTGTCTCTCGTTTTGGTCAATACACGGCACGCTTGACCACCAGCGGACGCAATCGGATCGACGGCACAGCGATCGGCGTGGATCGGTGGGCGTTAGCGTCTACCACCTTCTTTCGGGAAGACTTTGCGCGGGAACACCTCGCCAGTTTGATGAACCGCTTAGCGACCACCCGCACGGGCGTGATCCTCTCCCGTCAGGCCTTTGAGGCGAATAACCTCGCTTTGGGCCAAGACCTGCAATTGGAGATCCAAGCGCTGAATACCTGGTATCCGCTTACGGTACGGGTGTTAGATGTGATCGATTATTTCCCCACCGTAGATCCCAACGCTTATGATTTTTATGTGATCATGAACCTTGACCCGATCTTTGAGGCCGTCGGCACGGCCTTACCGTTTAACGTCTGGGTGGGTTTAACGCCGGGGGCAAGTCCCGAAGCGGTGTTTAACGCGATCCAATCAACCGGATTTCCCGTGTTACGCTCCCTCGATCCCCAAAGCGCCTTGATCGCGGCCCAAGCCGAACCGGGGCGGCGTGGGGTATTAGGTTTCCTGTCGATTGGCTTCATCGCTTCGATCACCCTCACCTTGATCGGCGCAGTGATCCAAAATACCGCCTCTTATCGCGCCCAAGCCCGTCAATTAGGCACCTTGCAAGCCATGGGCTTAAGTGGCGGCGCGGTGAGCAGTTACCTGATGATCTTACAGACCACCGCAGCCGGTGCGAGTATCGCCGCAGGGACGGTGATCGGCGCAGGCACGACGCTGCTGTTTTTGCCCTTATTGGATTTTAGCGGCGGATTGCCGCCGTATCTGGTGCGTGTGGCGTGGGATCAAATTATCTGGGTGTATGTGGCCTTCGCGGGGGCTTTTGTCTTGGTAACACTGCTCACCACCTTAACTTTAAGTCGTCAACAATTGGCGACCGTGGTACGGTTGGGCGAAATCTAAAGGGGGAATCATGTTGCGACTCTTGATCGGACTCGGCTTGATATTATTGGTGACTGGTTGCGCGGGATCGGGCGTGGCGGGAGGCAATACGAACGCAAATGGCGCGCCCGCCGCCCAAATGGCTACAGCGACCCCCTATCCGACGGCCGAAGCGGCCGCCCGCCGCACCGCCACTGTGCAACGTGGCACGGTCGAACAGGTGTACACGTTTAATGCGCGGTGGTTGCCACGCGATCAATATCGGCTGTCGTTTGAGATCAACGGCACGATTCGGAGTGTCAACGTGCGCCGCAATGACACGATCACCGCTGGCACCCTGTTAGCCGATTACCAGATCGAAGACCTTGAAGCCCAATTAGAACGTGAAGAATTGGATCTCGAAACCGCCTTGTTTCGACTCAATAATGGCGATTCCGGGGGAAGTGATCCAGTCGTCAGCGCGCAATTTAGCCTCGCCAACGCACGCTTACAATTGCAATTAGAACAAGACGGCCTTGATTGGACGGGAGTCGCCAATGCCCGCGCCGGAGTCACTGATGCAGAGCGCGCCCTTGATCAGGCCCAACGCGCTTATGACAATGCCGTGAGCGATCCCACCACACCGGGCGACACGATCTATCAGTTGTATCAAGGCTTAGAAGATGCCCGTTCCCGCTTACGGAGCGCACAAAACAGTTATTTTAGCGCCGCCCAAAGTTATAACAACGCCCGCGCTCGCTTGCGCGGATCAGAAAACAGCGTGTTACAAAGCGAGATCCAATTACAAGACGCGATCGAAGGCAGTGGCCAAAACTTTGAACAAGTACAAGCGGTGCGTGCTGCTCAAAATGCAGTGAATGCTACCCGCGACAAGATCGCAAAATCTTCACTCTTTTCCCCGATCAACGGCGTGGTCTTGTCAGTAGACATCGCGCCCGGCGATCAAGCAGAAGCATTTGTCTCAGTGATCACGATCGCCTTACCCGATCCTAAAGAAGCCGTGGCCGAAGGCCTCCCGTTTAACGACATTCAACGCTTGAGTGTGGGTGATCTGGGCATCTGTCGGATCAATAACCCCGAATTAGCGGTGCAATGTGTGATCCGCGATCTGCCATTGACCAGCAACGAAGCAGATACCTCCGTGCGTGTGGCAGCCACCTTACCAGAGGCCGCTTCCGGCCAAGCAGTAGAGGTCGAAATGCCACTCGAGACACGCGAAGGGGTGTTATGGTTGCCCCCAGGCTATATCCGCACCTTCCAAAATCGCACCTTTGTGATCGTCTTGACCGAAGAAGGGGAATTTGTGCGCGATGTGGTCGTGGGACTCCGTACTGAAGAACGTGAGGAGATCGTGAGCGGGTTAACGGAGGGCGAGGTCATCGTCGCACCGTAGATCATGCCGTATATCGAATGTAAACAGGTGGTCAAGGTCTATAAAGTGGGCGACCATGAACTGGTATCGCTCAAAGGGATCGATTTTTCAATGGAACAGGGCGAATTGGTGGCGATCATCGGCCCCAGTGGCGCGGGTAAATCGACGCTTTTGAACCTGTTAGGCGGACTCGATCGCCCAACGGCCGGTCAATTGTATGTCGATGGCCAAAACCTACTCAACTTCAAACCGCATGAATTAGCCCACTATCGGTTGCATCGTGTCGGTTTTGTCTGGCAACAGGTGGAACGCAATTTATTCGCACATCGCAGCGCGATCCGCAATGTCACCTTGCCGATGATGATGGGCGGTCTCGCTCCATGGAAACGCAACGGTCACGCCCGCGATCTGTTAACCGCGGTGGGCATGTCCGATCACCTACGCAAGCATCCGGGCCAACTTTCCGGCGGTCAACAGCAGCGCGTGGCGATCGCGGTCGCTTTGGCCAACACCCCGCCGCTGTTATTGGCAGATGAACCCACCGGATCCTTAGATCGGGAGACCTCGCGCCAAGTGATGTTGTTACTCAACGAATTGCGCCAAAAGTTTAACCTCACCGTGTTGATGGTCACGCATGACATGGAGATCGCCGAATACGCCGATCGGGTGTTGACCTTGCGTGATGGTGCGTTGGGCCAAGATTTATCCGGTGGATCGGATGACGCGGCGCTGAACCTTGACCCAGAAGGCCGCTTACAATTGCCACAAGAAGTCCGGGCGACCTTAAACGGCGCGGCGCGGATCGCGGTGGAAGTGCGTCCGGAAGGCGTGTTATTGCGTCCCGAAAGCGAAGAACATGATGAAACTGAGGCCTTGCTCCAAGAGATGTTGCCACAAGATGCAGCCCCGATCAAACGCGGTTTGTTCGGGCGCTTCCGGCGAAAATCAGGTGGAGGGCGGCGATGAATTGGTTTCGACGCACCCCTAAACCTCCACCAGAGTACGCCGTGCGAGTCGAAACGGTCAAACGATCGTTCGGATCGGGCGATCGGCGGGTTGAGGTGTTAAAAGGAGTCGATCTCTTGGTGCGGGCGGGGGAATTAATCGCGTTGTATGGCCCGTCTGGGAGCGGTAAGACCACCCTGCTCAACTTGATCGGCGCGTTAGATCTGCCAACGGCCGGCAAGGTGATCGTTGATGATCAAGATCTCGCACGGTTATCCCAACGCAAGCGATCCCGCTTACGGCGGCGCAAGATCGGCTTTATCTTTCAGAACAACACCTTGATCGAAACGTATAGCGCGTTAGAAAACATCGATCTGGCCTTACGATTGCCGGGGTATGGGTACTTTGAGCGGCGTAAGCGCGCCCGAACCGCGTTAGAGGCAGTCGGTTTGAGCGCTTGGGCCGATCATGTGCCGGATGAGTTGAGCGGCGGTCAACGGCAACGAGTCGCGATCGCTCGTGCCTTAGCGTTGCGTCCACCGTTGATCCTAGCCGATGAACCGACCAGTGGCCTTGATACCCGCACGGCCCGACGGGTGCTAAAATTGTTTCGCGGGGTGGCCAGCGCACAACACACCGCCTTTATCATCGTCTCGCACGATCCGTTGATCGAACAATTTGTCGATACCGCTTATGATTTACGTGAAGGGCAATTGATCCGCCGTGTCACGCCGATCATCACGCCGATGAAGATACCAGAAGGGGAAAGCCTACCGTGAAAAATTGGATCTCGCGTCTGACTGCGTTTATCTTGATGATCGTCGCCTTTGCCGCGGGGGGATTGGTTTTGCCGCGTTTGCAACCCAACCTTGCGCCGGCCGTCACCCCGATCGCGCAAGCGCCCACTGTGCGACCGAGTGAGACCTTCCCACCAACCACGCTCCTTCCTAGCATCACCCCACTGCCGCCCACCAATACCTTACGCCCGCCGCCCACCTTTGAGCCGCCGACATTGACTCCCCCCCCGACCTTTACGCTCACCATAACACCTACGGAAGGATTGGTACAATTTGCCACCATTCCGGGGTTACAGGGACTCGAATCGCCGACTCCGGTGACGACCCCGGCCGGTTGCACCCCCCGCGCCGATTGGAAGTTGATCTATGAGGTGCAACCGAACGATGCACTTGCGACGATCGCGGAGCGTTACGGCACATGGGCGAATGAATTGGCTCAAGGGAATTGCCTAAGCGATGCTAATTTGATCGTGGTGGGGCAAAAATTGCGCGTACCCGGTCAGGCCCATCCGGCTGTCCCTCAATATGATTGTACGTGGACATTGCTTGCGCCAATGAATTACGCTTATAACATCGACGGGGACGGGCAAATGACTTTTTCGTGGATCGGGCCGCGTAGCCCGCGCAACTTGATCCGCGTGTATCGGAGCGGTGATACCTCTAGCGTTGTGTGGGAGGAGACGATCGATCTCCGGCAAAATCATACGATCACCTTGCCGAATACGATCACCGTGGGCGGGGAGTTTATGTGGTATGTCTACCCATTGGATCTCAATTTTAATCAGGTGGATTGTTTAGAGGGTGGGCCGTGGTATTTCCATAAATCGGCCGCCTTACCGACTCCCACCCAGCCGATCATCCCCTAAAGATCGGCTAAAACATCTGTAACAGCCCCCGAATCCCGTTTTCGCCTAAAATGGCGCGGGCGCGCCGCATCGCATCCTGTTCAACTTGGGCATACAGTTGATCGGGGTGCGATTGCGGGTTGATCATGCCGATCGCATATTCCCAGACTTGCTGCCGCCAATGGCCGATCACCCGATAGACGATGCGCTCATCGGCGTGTAAGAAGATCCGCTCCGAAAAGCGCAAGATCGGTTGATATTTCGCCACTAACGCCACTTGCACCGCTTCCACCGATTGCCGGATGATCTCGTTCACATGGGTATGATCCCGATGACGCAAGGCGCGCATCTCTGGGGAGAGAAACCGCCATTCCGGTTGCAAGAGATCCACCAAGGCGTAGATCAAGTCATAGCAGATGTGTGAATTGATGCCCAATAACAGGTTTTTTAAGACGTTGGTCTCGGATTTTTGAGCGGCGTAAAAGGTATATTGCCAGACGACCGGAGCGGCGGAGTTACGACATTCAAATGCCAACAACGCATCAAAGTAATAATCGACAAACCGATACAATAACGCGGACACCCAAACCGGATCTTCAAACTCACCCGCATCGATCGCTCGGATCATGTTGCGCGTCATCTCCGCATAACACGTCAAGAAGATCGCCCGCCGATCCTCTTGCGCTTCCCAACGATCGATCACCCCTTGCATCCGTTCGGTGATTGTAGGTGTGGTCAGCATGATCATCCCTCAACTTCTCCAAAATCGTCTTTATCCTTACTATAATGGGACGGGCGGGCCTTGAACATCAGTCGAAAGTCGGATTTTTACCGTTGAGAACGCTCACCCTGTAACAAAGTTTTAACCGCACTGACCAAGTGATCGGCGTGACTCACGCGGATATTCGCCGAACATTCGATCATTAAATTGCGCGAGGAACGGTATTGATTAGCCCCGACGATTTGGGTCGTTTTTGAATCATACAAAACGATCTGCTTGTCTTGTGAGCGTGCTAGGCCTTGGATCGCGGCACTACCGGGGTTCATCTCCATGCTATCGCTACACACCACGATCACCGACGCATGAAGCGCGTGATGAAGATCCGCTTGGCCCCTTTCCACCGCCGATCGTAGCGCCGCATCGGGCAGATAACGGG
>JALOOG010000218.1 GCA_025454525.1 Anaerolineae bacterium
TCGATCCAGAAGGCGTTTATGGCAAAATGGCACGCCGTGAATTAGAAACACTTCAGAGTCTCACAAAATCGAAGCGAGATGTGCCACTTAAGGCCAAGTCTTGATTGAGTGTAAACGCGGTTACGCTTATAATGTTGGG
This sequence comes from Anaerolineae bacterium, assembly GCA_025454525.1. Taxonomy (GTDB): domain Bacteria; phylum Chloroflexota; class Anaerolineae; order Aggregatilineales; family Phototrophicaceae; genus JALOOG01. The sequence continues at coordinate 140 of JALOOG010000218.1, forward strand.
AAAGATCCCATTAGACAAGCGCTTATGACCCATTTACAAGAGATTAACGACGTTTATCAGCACTATCTCCAGACGATCCAACCTGAACATTCGTTTGCCGAAGTCTTACGCCGTGCCATTGCCGCTTACGAGGCGATTGTGGAGATCAATCGTAAACATGGCTTTTGGCAACATCCCAACAAACACGATCATAAATTGGTGTTTTATCTGACTCAATGGATCTTTCAGCATGTGGAGCATCCAAGTCTTAAAGAGATCTCGGAATACACCTTTGCTATGCACATCACCGACTACATCTTATATGAGTCGCCCAACTAAGTAAGCGCTTTAGTCTGCCACGACTCCGATCAAGCTTAACAACAGCGGATCGGCTGCTTGATACCCCACTTGGGGTAAAAACATACGGGGCAACATATCGCGCAAGGTGAGGGCGCGGGCAAAATTGAGGCCATCGCTGTAATCCGCGTCCAAGAGATCCCGTTGCATAAAATCGCGCACGATCGCGAGATCTTCGCCATGATAGCGCGTCCACCCATATAACGCCCAAGCTTCACTGATCCGATAACCAGAAACTTTGAGCGTTTCGGCCACTTCAAGATCACGCAAAGCAGCCTCCCGATCTCCCCGATCTAGGGCGATCACCGCACGCATCACATACATCTGGGTGTTTACAGGCGTAAGCGCATCTAACGCGGTCTGTGCGCCAGTGCGATCGCCACTCACATACAACTGTATCACCTGTGGAAAGCCGGTGATGGCGTGCGTTGCGATCATCGTCTGTCCGATCGGTGATGCGATTAAATGCGGGTCAAGTGCCGCTTGATCATCAATGCTCAAAGCGCGCCCGTAGGCCTCACGGGCAAGATCGGGTTGTCCAAAAGCTTCGGCATAATTGCCCCACACGATCGCTAATGTCCAAGAGTCTGGCGAGAGATCCGAGGCAGTTTTAAAAGCATTCAACGTCTCCACAGCATCCCCCGTATACCCTAGTAACGCGCCTAAATTCGCCCATAAAATTGCGTTCTCCGGCGCAAATTGCAATGCCCGTCGATAGGCGCTAATCCCCCGTGCGGCCATGAGGTTGATCTGGCTCGCATTAGCCGGAGTCGCTTCCAGTTGCGAGATCGCAAGTCCGTACAGTGTGCCGGATTGCCAAGCATAAATCGGTAGCGCCGGATCAAGCCGACTTAACGCATCGAGTCGATCGGCCGCAAGCTGATAGTTTTCGGTCGCAACCGCTTCCCGTAAGATCGCAATGTATTGTCCGTAGAGGCGGTTACTTGTCCACCCGCTGAAGATCAACGCGATCCCGATCCCAAAGATCGCTCCGGTTTGTAGTGTCCGTCGCCATGCCGCACGAATTGGTTGGGATTGAAGCGGCACAATCGCCAACGCCAACGTTAAGAGCGCCATAAGTGCGATCAACGGCATCATCGCAGGCAAATCTAACAAATGATGTATCCCGATCCCGATAGTGCCAGCGATTCCCCCGATCAATAAGCGGCGTTCGCGCTTGGTGGCGGTTTGCCAATTGTGGCGCATCGCGATTCCGGTGAGGATCATAGCGGCGATTAAGGCGATCCCCCCGATCAAGCCTAATTCAGCCAACACATTCAAGGGTAAATTATGGGCATGGCTATGCACCGCGCCGGGGGGCATGGACTCTAAGCGATCGAGTTCCCACCCGTAACGATAGAGACCGTGGCCGGTGATCGGACGTTGGATGAAGAGTTGCCACGCGCCTTCCCATAAATAGGTGCGAAGATCGGCCGATCGTCCCGGCGCGCTCAACGATCGCCACAATAACATCCCGATCGTTCCGGCCGCGATGCCTCCCCCGATCGCGCTGATCGCGATCCCGATCTGGATCACAAGGGCGCGGGATCGCATCCAACCCCAAAACTTCACCGGATGTAACAGATCCTCAGCGGCCAAGGTGAGTAGCACGCTGATCCCGATCGCGGCGATCGCACCGATCCACCCTCCGCGTGAATAACTCAACAAGAGGAGGCCCAAGATCGCACCGATGAACATGAATAAGACGGCTTGCATCAAGCGCGTGACGGTGAAGCACCGCCCGATCGCTAAGGCAAGGATCACGATCAAAAAGGCCGCGAATGAGTTCGGATTGCCGATCAAACTGCTAGGGCGCGGTAATCCAAATAACCCTTGAAACGGCTCACCGCTATTTAGAAGTGTGTTGAGCTGCAAATAACCAAAACCGACGATCACCGCCCCCGCGATTAAGATCGCATCGATCAAGACGACTCGTTTAAGCGCGCCATGCGTCATCAAGTCATTCAGCAACAGCCACACCCCTAAATAAACCAACCCGTACCAGATCCCGATCTGAATGATCCGGGCGTGATCGAGGTTGGTGATCAGCGAGAGGGTGATCGCAAGCAAGGCGATTGGGAGCATCGGATCAAGCGGGGTGCGTTGCCATTGCCACCCGCGCAACCAATGGATCAACGCCCATAAGAGCAGCCCTACCGCTAACAACCACAAGGTGAACGCGCCAATATCGGGCAACACTACGCCGTTAAACGTTGCACCCAGTGTAAACAAGTAGGTAAAGAGGCCCGCTAACAAGGGGCGCGCCCAAAGATCTCGCATGATCAATCACCTTTAGTCATAGAGCGGTTTCGCCTTCAGTGTAACCGATTTTAGCCGTAAAGCGATTGTGGTGATCGGGGTATCTGGGGCGTTATTTCAACCTAAGTTTGCTCAGGCGGCAGTGACGGCAGCGGCTGAGGAAAATTTTTTCGGCGACAGCGGCAACGTGGTTAGATTGATTGTAAGATTGAAAGGTGAGCGCCCAAAAAGCCAATATCCAAAATGCGAAAGCAAATTGAACTCGGTGTTTACACAAGTAGGTGGTGTTTATCACAAGTAGGTACAGAAAAGTTTGTTGTGTCCAATCTCACCCTAGCCCTCACTTATGCATGGCTGGCAGGAGGAGGACAATTTTGGGTGGGACGGTTTGAAAAAAAAGAGTTCAGAGTTAGGTTTAAGCTTATCCACCAAGATAGCCGGAACCGAAGGATGAACCCAAAATGAGTGTACCCATAGCAAAATGAAGGGGTCAAGCACTTTGCGGCGTTAGGGAAGTGGCAAGCGGTGGGGCTTGAGCTTTGGGGTCATCCGCGCACGCCACGCAAGTTTGACACGGATCGAGGAAGAAATGTGCTGGGTGAGACGGGTCAAAACGCTCAACAAACGCTTTAAGTGTTGGGTCAGCCACCGGAATCTCGATTTGGGTTTAGCCTTTGAGTTATCGATCAACTGGGTGTGGAGTTCTTGTGACTTTTCCCGTCCGATCCTACTGGTGGATGAGACCAAGCAGGGAGACAAGATCGGGGTCTTAAGGGTGTCGTTAGCCTTTGAACAACGGGCAATCCCCTTGCTGCGGCATGGTCGAATTACCCACCCCAAGGGCAAGTGCTGTTGGTCTGGCAACTGGTGCATCAGGTGATCAATGTGATGGGACTGCAAGCGCGTCCGATAGTGGAGATGGATCGTGGCATGGCGCATTCGGAAGCGATGTTACAGGCGTTAAAAAGCTTAGGGGTGAGTGACCTCGTTTGGGTTAAGAGTATCCCTCGCTTTACCCGTCGGCGTGGACACTCCCAACTCCTCAAAGAGAGGATCGTGTTCGGTTATCAGGGCTATCGGTTCAAACCACAGAAGCAAGTGCCGGTGGAACGGGTGATGGTCTGGGAACATGGGCAGCGTGAACCGTGGTGTTTAATCACCCACGACCGGACATTAACCGCCGCCAAGTATGCCCGCCGCATGTGGCAAGAGCAAGGTTTCCGTGACCTGAAAAGCGGGGGATGGCCATGGGAAA
>JALOOG010000021.1 GCA_025454525.1 Anaerolineae bacterium
TTTCTGCCGCCGCACTATTTGATCGATGAAACGTTAAAATTTGCTTAGGTATAAAATCAGAATCGTGCTATAATCAGAACTAAAGTTCTAAGAAAGGTCGCCGATGTTCAGAGAGAATCAGAACTTTATCACCCGTACCAAGTTAGCCGAATTACGCCGTCAACGTAGCCGCTTACGCGAAGAATACAGTGTGCTTCGGGAAAAAGTCACCGAGATCGAAGGCTTGCCCGAACAATTGCAACATCTCTATCAAGGGTTACAGACGATCGCCTTTGCCCGTCAACCCCTCCATCCTGACATCCAAAATCTGGATTTACTCTTTGGATCAAAAGAATTAGCATCAGAAGAAGTTCTTCGCTTTTGGTTAGATCAATTGCAACGTGAGTTACAACTGGGTCAACAGCGCGCCGAATATGTGTACATTTTTGGTGCATTATTGGATCAATGGATTTCAGAACCCACCCCCGCGCCGACCGAAAACCCAGAAGTTGCCATGATCCGCGAACAACTTTTGACTCAAGCGCAAACGCCACCCATCGAGACGACTCTGCCCGATTGGGTACAGGCCTTACTCATCCCGTTTGAGCAACGCCCCAAAGACGCACTCAAAGAACAAGATGAACAAATTCAGACCACTTTATCGCAACCGATCACACCGGAATTGATCTCCGGCACGCTCAAAGCGATCAAAAACGACATTTATCGCCCAGTGAGTTTACGTCGTCAAGCAGCGGAATTTCTTGAAAATGAGATGTGGATGAAGGAATTGGCTGATGCGCTCACCATTTTGATCGATCATCTAGACGAATGGGACTGGGATCAAGCGGGGATCGGATCGCAAATTGTGTGGACGCGCAACAAGTGGCGATTGTTTTTGGATGAAGATCTCGCAACGGCCTGTTTATTGCATGTGTTAGGGGTGCGTTGGCAAGGCGTGATCGATTCGATCTACGATCATCAGAAGTTGATCCGGTTGATGCACGCGCAAACCCTACAACACTATGGCGCGCCACAACTGATCGTGGATCATGAAGGCAAATTGAAAAAAACGAGCCTGATGTGGTTGCCTTTGGTTAACGTCTGGGAGAAATTTGATCTCCTGACTCCTGAAGATCAACTTGATCCCAAAAAGCTTCAACGTCCGATTGATTACCATTCGATCGCTTATCAACGCAATCAACATCAAAAAGAATTGCGGGATATGTCCCATTGGGAGATGTACACCGGCGCACAAAACGACGCGGGCAGCATGGAAAAATTAGTGACCTTTGTCAATGCAGAAGTCCAAACCATGCGCGGCGCACTCCCAGACCAACCGTTGTATGTGGTCAAGTTGGATCTGAAAGATTTTTATCCGTCGATCCCGCATCACTTGATCCTCGTGATCCTCAAAAGCATCGGATTGCCACAAGAACATCTCACCTTTTTTGAGCGTTACTTGCGTGTACCGTTGTTATTGAAACGTGATCAGGCCCCGGTTATCACCCAACGCGGGATCTCAAACGATCATCTCTTGTCGCATGTCTTGGGGGAAATGGTCTTACGTTTAATGGATCAGCATGTGCGAAATCAAGCACAAGTACAGATCATCCGCTTGGTAGACGATATTTGTCTGATTGGTGACTCCCCAGAAGCGATCGTCAAGGCATGGCAAGCGGCGTTAGCGTTTTGCGACGGGTGTGGACTAGCGATCAACTTAGAAAAATCCGGTGCAGTGTGTATCGGCGGGGACTTGCCCTCGCAATTGCCTCAAACAGCGCCCACATGGATGTTATTACAGCTTAACCCAGATGCGACTTGGACAGTCAACACCGAACGTTTTAACGCGCATCTAGAGCAGACCCGCGCCGCACTTCAACGCGCCCCTTCGATCATCTCACGGGTGACGATCTACAATGCGAATCTCAATTATCTCTTACGGGCGATCGGCGTGGTAGCGCCTTTAGGCGATCAACATCGTGTCAGTGTCAATCAAGCGGTCATCCAATTTCATACGCGCTTTGACGGGCAAGCGATTACCGAACAATTACGCGCACTGATTCGGCGCGAATTTGACTCAACGGTGGAGATCCCCGAAGCGTGGTTATATTGGCCGATCACCGCCGGAGGCTTGGGTTTGATCCAACCCTTGATCGATGAAGGCATGAGTGCCAAAAGCTATCGTGAACGTTTGATTCTCGAAGTCCCCAATGAACGCACAGATGATTGGCTCTATCGGAATAACCTTTGGTCAGCCTATTACGCAAATTTTTTCAACTTAGTCACCTTACACAAACCGGAAAAAACCCAAGTAATGGAGACCTTGGTAGATGATTTTATCCAACGTGGTTCGACAATCACTGCCGGCCGTCAAAAAGACTTAGGGGCCTATTGGCGGTGGATTTTGTATTTGTATGGGCCGAAGATCTTGGATTACTTTGGCACTTTCCGCTTTTTGATCACAGAGTTAGTGCCTGTGCAGTTGATCAGTGAGCGCCGTATGGGTGACACTTCGCTCACGGGTGAGACCGGATTTTAACTAAGAGGGGCGCATCACGCGCCCCACGTTTTAACGCTGATATGGAGAATGTGATTGCCAACGTTCACCGGCCGCGATCACCCGTTCGCGGATCACCGATCCGTGGCCGAGATGTCGCAGGGCAAGGTGACACCCGGTAGCGAGGCAAACGCTAGGTTCGCCGCTCGCCCGATTCCGGTTTCCAACAATCCACCGATCCATAAAGGGACTTGATGTTGGACACAGACCTGATAGATCTTGAGGCTTTCGGTGTATCCACCGACCCGTGCGGGTTTGAGATTGATGATCCGACAAGCCCCTAATTCGATCGCCATGCGGGTATCATTCGCGGTGTGAATGCTCTCATCCAGACAAATCGCGGTGGTCAATTGCGGTTGCAATTTGCTATGTTCATAGATGTCATCCGCCCCTAGCGGTTGTTCCAACATCAACAGGTTAAATTGATCCAATTGACGCAAGTGATCACTATCATGCAGACGATAGGCGCTATTCGCATCTAACATCAATTGGATCTCCGGGTAAACTGCGCGCACCCGTCGTGCCAATTCGACATCCCAACCGGGTTCGATCTTCAACTTGATCCGCCCATATCCTTGTTCTAAGCGTTTAGTGATGATCTCTAAAGTCGCTTCGATCGTGTCTTGCATCCCGATGCTGACCCCCACTAACGCGCTCCCTTTAGGGGTATTGCCTTCTGGCAGATGTAAAGCGAACGCTTCGGCCAAGGGCAGATCATTAGCTTTAGCCAATGCGTCCCATACGGCAGCTTCAACCGCGTATTTGGCCATCGGATGACCGCGATACGCTTTGAGTAACACCGGAATTTCGGTGGGCGTGGTGATCGTCTTACCGATCAATTTAGGGATAAAAAATTCGTTGAGTACATGAAGCGCGGTTCCCATCGTCTCATAGGTGTAACTGGGTTTCATCTTGGTGGGGCATTCTCCCCAACCGATCACACCATGCGAGGTGATCAATTCGACGATCACAGCAGATTTAAAGGGTTCTGCACCATAGGAGGTACGGAGTTTTTCGGCCAATTCAAGCCCGATCGGATGAAGGTGAATTGCTTCAATGGTAATAGGCTGCATGAAAGATCCTTTAAGTTTTGGGTTGTTCCTGTAAGTAAGCTAACGCGGGTAAGACACTTTGTTCTTTGTCTTTGATCTCAATCATGATGTCAATATCATACCCATACCCGTCCACTTGGTTCAGAAAATCGACAAAATGGGCGAGATCGATCGTTTCGCGATGCGTGCCGATGCGTTTACCGGGTGCTTGACTACTATAATCGACCATGGGGAGACCGTCCGTGCTTGACCAAGTTTTACAAGCGCGTTCAAATCCCTCTCCTAACGATTCCCCGTTATTTAACAGCTCATGATGTAAGTTATCAAATACAATCGGAATGCCGATCGCCTCATGAATCCGAACACAATCCCCCACACTATACAAGCGATCATCATTTTCGATCACCAACCGGCGTTGAACAGCGGCCGGCAAATCGCGATAGCGCTGTATAAAGCGGGTGATACTCGCATCTTTATCATTATAGACCCCACCGACATGGATCTGCACCTTATGGGTTGCATCTATGCCCATGAGATCCAGCAATTCGGTTTGATAGATCAATTCGGCGATCGTATTTTGAAGAACGCGCTCATCAGGGGAGTTGATCAGGGTGTATTGACCCGGATGAAGCGCGAATCGCATCCCATATTGACGGGCAAACGCGCCGATCTTGGCAAATTGATCGTGAAAACGGTTTTGCCAAGGCAATTGACACACCGGATGAGAGGCAAATGGCACGATCTCCGAGGCCAAACGGAAATACAAGATCCGATGTTGCTGATTGTAGGCTAAGGTATTCAGCAAACAGATCAAATTATTGCCAAGGGTATCATAGAACCGTTCTTCGCTAAACGATGCTAAACGAAAGGTCTTGGCACTGGTGCAACCAAGACCGTTATTGACTGTGGGATAACCGATACGCATGAGTGTGTCCTTTTTTATCATTTTTATCATGAATGCTTAGCCCACACTGAATTAGAGCTAAAAAGGACAGCAAAATCGGGCATTTTATCCCGATGAGATCAGTTCAAGCTAAAGTCAAAACCCATGTTGTAACTAAGCAGATAGAAGGCGCGACTCCGCCCCTCATATTCTTCATGTAAAAAGTCCGTGATCAAGAACCCCTCACGCATCAATTTACGGAGCGTCTCACGCATGTGACCTTGCCACACTTGCGCTAAGGCCGGCGTAACTTGCAAGATCAGATCATAATTGGTTGGGATTTCGACAAGGGCAAATGCGCCTTGTGGCTCTTGAATGTCCGCCATAGGTGAGATAAAACGTTCATCTTCGGTGATCTTGACCGGATTCACTAAGGTCGCATTTCCTTCCAGATATTGACGGAGGGTGAGATCTGGACGACTACCGCTGATACGTTCTTCAACCCGACGATTCGTGACCCACCAATCGACATGGAGGCGATCCGACCATCCAAATTGCGCCAATCCGCTACGATCGTGTGTGCCATACAGGTTATTATGATAGCGTTGGCACACCCCGCCCAATTTGCGAAGGTTGAGATGAGCGTTATTGGAGCGCAACGGATCGAATGTCCATGTTACCAAGCGCACCCCTTGTTGGATCGCTTTTTCGCGTTGTGCCAATTTGAGTCGATACCCGATCCCGGTGCCGCGATGACTGGGGGCAACCACCATCCGCTTAGAGGCGATCAACAGATTGGCCATAGCGGGGCGTTGTTTTTCTTCAATGTTGGTGCCAAGCAAGCCGATCAAAACCCCGACCATTTGATCCCCGTCTTTTGCAGCCAAGACATGCCCGCCGGATGAGGCGATCGTAAATAGCATGTGCGCGGGGACGACCGACTCAAGGTCATTGCCCCAATAAGTGCGCTGTAATTCAACGGCCTCATACATCGCATCCAGCGTTTCTAGCGGATGAATTTCAATTGTTGAATTTGTCATTTTATCGATCCTTTCGTGTGTTTTAGGCTAATCCTCGCGAGGTTTGCGGCGCAAAACATACCCCAACGAGGAGAGTAAAAAGCGCTTCTTTGGTAAATAGGTGAGCAGGGTATCCTCAAAGCGCTTGGGTTGCACACCAAAATACTCATAGATGTTACCGATTCGGGCGGTACGATTTTCTGCTAACAGATCTAACCATTGGGGAGTCATCAACGAGCGCGGCAAGATCCGACTATAGATCGCGGTTGACCAACGCATCAGGTAGGGGGGTACCGAGAGTAAAAATCGATGCTTACCCGTAACACGCATGATCGTGCGGAGCATATCCTCAAATGAGGTATATTCCGCGCCACCAATTTCGAGCGTTTGATCGATCGTATCTAAGCGATCAAGCGTTGCTATGGCCGCGGTGATCAAATCATCGATATAGATCGGATGCAAGAGAATCTCACCTTGTCCGGGGACAAGAAAAAACAGCGGATTGAGCGAGAGCATCATACCGATATGATTCACAAATGCATCTTCCGGCCCGAAAACGATACCAGACCGAATAATCGTATAAGCAAGCCCCCCCGCCCGCACATTTTCTTCCACCATACCCTTGATCCGTAACAGGGGATATGCAGATGAAGGTGATGCGCCCAAGTGACTTAGGGTGATGATCCGCCCGACTCGCGCTGATCGGGCTGCGGCGATCAAGGTGCGTGTCCCGACTACTTCTACCCGCTCTAAGTTACGGGGACGGCCCCACCATTGTGCGCTATGCAGGTGATAGATCACATGAACACCACTGGCAGCTTTGAACAGGGTTTCATCATCTAAGATCGAACCGATCGCCACTTCAGGTAGATTATCTGTCCAAGGTAGCGGACGTTGTGCTTGTTTGGGTGATAAGAGGACTCGAACGCGGCGATTTTGGCTGAGCAGATGCGCTACCAAATGGCGACCGATGAATCCCGTTGCTCCGGTTACTAGAATCATAATCAAATCAGATGGATAGATCGTAAATGTCAATTATAACACGGGGAAGGGGTGATTCGGTGGAAAAGAGCGGGGAATTTCAGTAGTCTGCTTGAATCTTGCTTGAAGATCTGCCGCTCTTTTAATCAAACGTCAAGCTTAGAACTGCCCAACAATTTGTTGATCCACATAACACCAAACCCACGACTCGCCCGGTTCATTCGATCGCACTAACGGATGTTGGGTGGTGCGGTAATGTTGGGTCGCATGTTTGTTTTTAGAACTATCACAACAACCGACATGACCGCACAACAGACATTGACGGAGATGAACCCAAGTGTCACCTGTTTTTATACAATCCTCACAAACATGCGTGCGTGGTTCGACATAAATGAGTTGATCTGCGGTGATGTGTGTACAGGGTGGATTAGCCATAGTTTATCCAATCGTTAAGTAAAATTAGGTTATGGATGAGAGATCTCACAACTTATTGATCGCTAAAGAACACCGACATCTTTTCCCCTATACACTAAGTTTATCAGGGAGGCGAAGGTGAACTATGGCGAGTGTACAAGGGTATTTAGCACGACAAGTCATTCATCGGATGTTTGCAAACGTCGATTTTAAATCACCTGTCGAGATTCAACGGCAACAGGCCGCACAAAGCTGGAAAAATTATACTGTTCCCAAAGGTGTCCAGATCACACCGATCCACATCGGTTCAATCGCTGCGGAATGGGTGCGTCCCGTTCATGCCACGCAAAAATGCGCGATCTTGTATCTGCATGGAGGCGGTTTTTATATGGGTTTGTATAACTCACACCGTCAAATGGTGACGCGGATCGCACAAAACGTCAATGTCCCGATTTTGATGATCGATTATCGTTTAGCGCCAGAACACCCATTTCCCGCAGCGCTAGAGGACACGATCACCGCTTACCATTATCTACTCGATCAAGGTTATGCGCCGCATCAAATCATGATTATGGGTGACTCCGCAGGCGGTAACTTGACGCTTAGCGCCTTGCTAAAATTGAAGGATCAAGGCGATCCCTTGCCCGCAGCGGCCGCAGCCCTTTCCGGTGTGTTTGAACTTTCCGGTAATCTAGACGGTTGGTTGCCGTTAGCACGACTTGATCCGATCTTACGCGGCTCATTGTTGGAATTTATCCATGAGTCATATATCGGCGACCACGATCCGCTCTCACCGTTGATCTCACCCTTGTATGGAGATTTACGGGGATTACCGCCGCTCTTGCTTCATGCTGGGACGCACGAAGTATTGTTGTATGACGCGCAAGAATTGGCACGACGCGCCGATGCAGCCGGAGTCAACGTGCAATTAGAGATCTGGAAAGGCATGTGGCATGTTTTCCAGATATGCGTCGGTTATGTGCCGGAAGCCACCCGCGCCATTCACAAGATCGGCATGTTTGCACGCCAGCATCTTGGCCACGCTTAAGTCCTTAAGGCAGCCTCCAATTGATCCGCCGTGATCCGACGATTTTCACCATTCCATGTAGGCGTACCATGGGGTTCACGGCGCGTATCCCAATAGATCTCTAGACCATTGCCATCAGGATCGTTAAAGTACATCGCCCAACTAATCTGATGATCCACCGCGCCCACCTCGATCCCGTCTTGTTGAAGTTGCTGATAGGCTAAGGCAAACGATCGCGCATCCGGCACTTCAAACGCGATATGATACAAACCAACGCTATACGGATGCGGTTGTGGCGCATTCAGCCCCCGCGCCTGTAGGGCGATCTCATGATGAAACGCACCGCCGGACAAAAACGCATATTGATCGCCGATTTGTTCGATCACCCGTAGGTTAAAGTAGCGGGTATAAAAAGCGATCGAACGTGCTAGATCACGCACTTTCAGATGTGCGTGTCCAAGCTTGGTATGATAATCAGGCATCATGACCCCTAAGTGGATAATCGTAGCACCTGAAGATAGCGTAATAGTCTCTCTGTCAAAAAAGAATTAGAGTTAGATTAAAAACGGACTATAGTCCGTTTTTGAGATAAAGATCCCGAATCTGATCTAAGCTAATCCCGCACCGTTTAGCGATCTCCTCCGCATAACTTTTACCCAACGGATCGCGGCGGGTGATCTGATAAGTGGGGGTGATACTCCCATCTGAGTTCAGATTGACTCCCGCCACAAGGCTGATAAATCGACTTTCGCCTTCGACTCGCCGTTCCATGTCACCGATCCGATCGATCAACTCTGCGAGATGTGTCGCATAAATCGCACGCACTCCGATCAAGCGCATCCCGCACAACATATCTTGTGCCAGATAAAGCGCCTCTCCGCTAGACGTGCTGGCAAACGTTTCATTGAGCAGAATCAAGCTATGCTGGGTGACTTGCTCAAAGATCAGCCGAATCCGTGCGCCTTCTTCTGCTAACCTCCCTTGTTGACCGGTCTCCAATTTAGGAAAATGGGTGAAGATCCGATCTACCGGACTCATCCGCGCCTGTTGTGCTGGAATCCATAACCCCGCCTGAAACAAGATTTGAGCAAGTCCAACACTTTGTAAATACGTCGTTTTCCCGCCGCTATTGATTCCAGTGAGCAATGCGATCCGCCCGTGATCACCCAAACTAACCTGACTTTCGACGGGACGTGATTTTAGGCGTAACGCGAGAGGTAAATTAACCAACTGTTCAATCTGCGTTTGACGATTTTCGCTGATCTCCGGTTGACAGAAGGTGATGCCCTGCGCTTGTAATTGTGTGATCAAGTTGGCAGCACAAAGGTAAAATGCGATCTCATATTCCAACCCGACTAACCCTCGTGTGTTCAATCGCACATAACGATCGAGTGCTTTGGCCACTGGTTGTGCCACTTGCGTCAACAACCGATCTAGATCGCTGAACAAGGGATCAAATGGGCGTAAATCAGCTTCTTTGGCAAATTGATGTAAAGGGGCAATTCCGCTATCAGTTTGCTCCGATGTCCGCGAACCTATCAAACGGTCTAATAACGAAAGCGGCTCACCTAATTGATGTTCGTTCACTGCCAATAAAACGGCTGACTCTGGACGGAGTTGAATGTCGAGATTGATCCCAACGGTGACGCTGTTGATATTTTCAAAAGGTGCGCGTAACAGCGGTAGATCTTCGCGCAATGCCTGATAGTTGGGATCGCCTAACAACGTTTGCAGGTGATCTCGTAGCACGATCAACGCCTCCGATCGCAATTCGATCGATTGTAGGGCTGATGAAAACGCCTCAACCGCGGTGATATACAGGTCTAACTCAGCTAATCGATCAGATGTTTCTAGCAACAAACCGCGCCGATGTTGACCTAACTGTACACTGCCTTGACGTAGACTCGCTAGGCGAGGTAACAGAATTTGCGCGGCCTGAATCAGCGTCGGATTGCGGATAAAATCGCCTAAGATTGCTTGTCGCCACCGGATCACTTGTGGATCAGTAACCAGATTCATCAACACTTGACGGATAAAACCGCTATAGCGCCGTTGATCGGTGAAGGCGGCGATCACTTCGCTCAAACCGAGATCGATCTCCCACGTTTGCGGTAACGGATCAATCAACGGATCGGCAAGCCCTAATAGGCTAATGGGTGGGAGACGCAATTCACTGCGGATTTTCGGACGATTGGGGAGTGTCGGTCGTTTCATGGTGTGCCGATGTTAAAATAGGGACAATCGCATTACCATAACCAAAATGAGAGGTTTTGTGAACACAAAAATCAACCCAAAATCAAAATGCCTGTGTCATAGTGGTGATGAATATCAAGCCTGTTGTCGTCCGTATCATCGGGGTGAGGCATTACCTCCAACACCGGAAAAATTGATGCGATCGCGTTATGCGGCCTATGCGCTCAATTTAGCCGATTATTTGATCCTCACGACGCATCCTGATAGCCCCTATCAGCAAGATCCCAAGACATGGCGCGAGTCGATCCGCAAATTTTATCAAAAGACGCGCTTTGCTGACTTACAGATTCTTGATGCAGAGGCAAACACCGTGACATTTTACGCGATCTTATTTGAGGAGGATCAAGACGTGTCATATATCGAACAAAGCCTCTTTCGACAACATGAAGGCCGTTGGAAGTATGTTTCTGGCAAGCGGTTAGGAGGTTAACGAGTGCATTGATCATCGATGAAGGTGATCAATGTTTTAATGGTTTGGTAATTGTTCTTAAGTGTGCCATAAGTTACATTATCCAGCTCACCATGCGCGATCTTGTTGCGTTTATCAATCACATAGTCTAATGCAATTTTGAACTGCTCAAAATTTGATGCTTTTTCAATTTCTTCACGCCATTGCGCGCTAAAACTGCCCGCAAGGGTTAAGACTTTTTGCATTTTAGGGTTTTGAAACCCTTCCAATTGTTGGCTAACGTAATTGGCAACTTTAGATGTTGATCGTCTAATGGCGTAATCGGTGTAAATTTCAATCAGGGCAAATTCGACAAACCCAGAGACTAAAACACATAAATACCGAGACCAATGCGCCTTGATTTCCTCCGCTTCAGGAGATTTTAGCTGATTGAATACCTCAAATTTTTTAAACAAATTATCAAGGCGATTTTGATGGCTGCGAACATTGGTATTCATTTTGTTTAATCAATATTTTCAAATGCCGCAGTAGCAAGCCTTAAACGTGTGCTTAAGGTATCTTGACGAGAAGTAGCGCCGCCAGTTGCTTTTAAGAAAGTGTCATTTTTCAAGAGTTCATGGTAATTGGCTTTAAGTTGATCACAATCTTGAATTGGGCCTTTCTCTAAACGCCGCGCTATTCCCACCATAATACTGTCGAATACAGCGACATTAAACGTCGTAGACCGCTTAAAAGCCCTTTCACCCAAACAATCATGAATCGTTTGAATCGTCGTGGTAAATCGTTCGGTTAATTCTTGTTCAGATTGTAAGGTTAAACGGCGATTTTGAGACATATAGCGGTTAAGGAAGGTCTCTATTGGATAGGTATAATCCTTTGAGTAGTAATATAAAGCAAAAAAGCGTAAAATGGCCTCTTCATCATTTTTCCTAGGATGTTCCTCTTGATTCTTGATATAAAGCTTACGCCAAAGCGCAAATTTGTTTAACCGACCGAGTAAATCATTAAACTCCCCGCGATAAATGGCAGAGCGAATTTCTTGAGGGCGCAGCGCTACCGCACCAGTATTCAAGCGTCTAAACACAAAATAAATCCCACTATCATCATCGGTAGGACTTTCTTGTTTGATGACCGTGGCCGGCATAAACGCATTGTCTAACCGCCGCCGATCGTTCGGGTTTAATTGAGAGTAAGTTTTACCCTCAAATTGGGATTGTACATGCGATAGAGGGAGTTCATCCTTGTAAAATCTGGCTAGGCTTTGAATACGTTGTAATCCGTCAACGACCAATAAAACTTCATCTGAGTCCGATTTTGAGAGAAAAACTCCCGGTACCGGTAATCCTAACAGCAGGGTTTCCACAAATTGAGAGGCACGACGATCATCCCACACATAGTTACGTTGAAAATCTGGGATAATAATATCGCCATTTTTGTAGCGACGCACTAGCCCGGCGACATCAAAATCAATGGTATAGCTGGAAACATCATATTGAAAAGTTAATGTTTCTTCATCACCAAGCTGATCGATTTCAGCGGTATTGTTGTCTTCAAGCATTTCTTGACTCATGGGAATCGTTCCTACTTTAGACAAAATTAGGCGCACACCTCGCGCCTAATTTCATTAAATCATGCCAACTTAAAGCGGAGGTTAATTTTTCTCCACCATCACCTTGTGCAAGGCCTCTTTGAGCGCTTCCACCGAGTTAAAGGGGCCCGCAGTCGACTCCAGAATTCCGCTGCTTAACCGGAGGTGATTTTCTTCCATCGCTTTTTTCGCTTTATCTCGATCCCGCAACGGATAGAAATACTCACGGGATTGATAGATCCGCGACTCTAACCGTTCGCGCACCCGTTGCACATTGTCGGAACGGGTGACGATCAAAAAGTCTTCTTGTCCCAAGTGACCGATAAAGTCGGACTCGTTGCCAAATTCACGCACGGCATTTTTCACCATCAGCGCTACGGCACGCAACACATCATCCGCCGCCACAAACCCATATAGTTCACGGAATTGACCCAAGCTGCTAATCGACAACAGCAGCATGGCCCATTTTTCGTCGCTAAACAACAGGGTATTGAGTTTTTCATCCACCATCGGGCCTTCCGGCAGATCGGTCACTGGGTTAGTGAGATTCTCGCGTTTCGCACGACTGATCGCATTCCGAACCCGTAAGCGCAATTCCTGAATATCAAATGGTTTGGTGATGTAATCAACCACACCCAGCTCAAGCCCAGTGAGTTTATCCACCCGATCGCGCTTTTCAGTCAAAAAGATGATCGGAACATCTTGGGTGCGGCGTTGTAAGCGCATTTGCCGACACACCTCAAACCCATCAATATCGGGCAAGCGAATGTCCAAGATCACCAAATCTACCGCGTGTTCTTGACTTAAGCGCAACGCATCTTGGCCCCACATGGCGGTGATCACATCGTAACTCTGCACTCGGAAATAAGCGTTGAGCATCTCCGAGAGATCTGAATCGTCTTCAACGATTAAAATTTGCGGTTTATCCACGCTTACCTAACCTCCTGATACACGCCGACACGGTTATGATTGACCGATCGGCTTTTTATTCACTCGAAAGATGCAGGCATCATCGCCAGCGGCGCGACAGGCGATCTCTTGGACATGGTATTCATAACCGTCAGATGCCCACCGTAAACTCTCTTGGATAATCCCCACCAACGCATGACACACGGGTTTATCGGTTGTGCGTCCCCAGGCCATCGGGCTAATTTCAGTGATTAATTGGTAAAACTCACCATGATCTTCCAATAGCATTTGTTGATCGCTAAAGTTGGTAAAGATCGCGGTGAGGGCATCGAGTCCTAATTTCAACCGGGTATTCAAAGGCAAGACCAAAAAGGCCGGATCGGACATGCCGGCCATGGCACCAAATGATTTTAACCCGCGTGAAAAGCACGCCCGTCCAATCCGTAAGGCCATCCCGCGGCCGCCACGCGCCCCAAACAAGTCTTCAAGTGCTTGGTTTAACGCCGCCAGATGAGCAAAATCAAACTGACGCGCCAAGTTATTCGGCGGGAGTTGTTCGATATACTGCTCTAACCCGGCCAGTGTCAGCACTGCTTGTAAACCGCTTTTGCCCATCACATCTTCCATTGCGAGTAAAAATAACAAGGCAATTCGGTTTGGGTAGTAAAGACCGCTTGGCTCTAGCACGGGACAGCCGCTTTCTTAGAGGATTTGCGAAAGCGTATTCACCGTGCGCGAAACATCCAGCAGAATTAACCCTAATTTGGCCTCTTTACGCGCCAACACCGTGAGAACGGCTTCTTCTCCGACCGCGGTGAGGATCACATAGCCGTTTTCGCCTTTCACTTGCACTTGCTCAAGTTCTCCACGCCCCAATTCACTGGAGATCCGTTCCCCCAGCGAGAGCATCGCCGCGGACATCGCGCTTACACGATCTTCTTCAATCCCGCCTGCCAGCGAGGAAGCCATACTCAGGCCGTCTACGCTGACAATGGCCGCGCCTTCGATTTCACCGGAACTTGCCTGTAAATCGCGCAAGCGTTCGAGCAGTTGTTCTGTACGTGACTTGGACAAGGGGTCATCTCCTGTCGTTAGGTCGATTCAATATGCGGATAAGGACATGCCGCCTCGTTAGCGGCCGATTGCGATACTGGCAGATTTTACACGATCTTTCAGCAAAACGCACGAAAGTAATATTCAAGATTCAACATGCTTTACGGGATGACCTCTACCGTTAAGGTAAAGTTCAAATCGCTTGCTTGATAAGCAATGTTTTGCAGGTCAAACCGATACAATCCGGTTAAGGGAAGGGTGACTTCAAACGTTGCGCTGCCACGACTCCGCGACCCATAATCCAACAACAGATCTTCGGGTGAATAGACGGTCATGCGGGGCAACCCTTGACTGGTTTCCACGGTGATCAAGGTAATTCGCACCGTTTGATCCACTTGCCCACGATATAAATAGGTGATGATACCATCATCACTATTGATATTGCCTTCTACTGGAGTCCCACTTTGCAAGATCACCAATTGAGATGGACTCAGCGTGATCGTGTAATCATATTCATCGATCGTATCATCGCCATTATCCGCCGTTAAGACGATTAAATATTCGCCCGACTCCGGTGCAGCAAACGGATCGATACGGGGAACGCCATTAAAGCTTCCGGTATCCCGGTCAATGGCGTTATTCACATCGCTCACACGGTAAATCGAGAGCGCAACATCATAATCGGCATTCGGGATCTCGGTGGCAATGCGCCACAACGTGTCCGCATTTGCCCGAAAACGGAATACTTTCGGTTGATCTTCGCTAAATGTGCCGGATAACGTCTTGTTTTCTTCTAGCAGTTCCGCGCTCACTGGCAATAAACGTAATTCGTAGTCTGTGCCTTCGGCTGCTGTTTGCAAAAAGACCGTAAAATCACCACTCCTAGGCAATTGCGCTAAGGGCCGCACAAAAAAGCTCTCATCGGTATCACGGATAAAGTTATTTCCGGTTTCATCCGTGATCGAAAGTAACAGATCAGACCCACGCACGCTATAGCCAAACAATTGATCTGATTGTCCCGAAAATTGGAAGAAAGCAGCTGCTCCGGCGCGGGATAAACTTCCCGTGTAAAGGCCATCTACTTTGACTGGATTGATCACTGCCAGATCGACAAATAAACTGACGACACCCGTCTCGCTGGCCCAATCCGGCCGCTGGAGTTCGATCAAGTAATTTCCTGTGTTGGTCAAAGTGTAGGGACCTAAAACAACCCCAAAACCGTTGTTATCCGACTCCGCCAATAGCGTACCATTAACTCCGAACAACCGCATCATGAGCGGAATATAGGACGAACTGAACGCTGAAAGGTAAATTTGATCATCGGCGTTGCCAGCAAAGTCAAAGCGATAGATCGTGCTATCGTTGAGGTCAATGGTGAGGCTTTCACCATAAGTTAACGTCTGACTTTGCGCGCTCACGAAGCTTAACGAGAACAATATCAGCAGGAACAATCCTAAGACAAAACGGATCACGCGCATATAACCGCTCCTTTGTAATGTGTCTATATAGGCTAACTATAGCAAAATTATCGCCTGACACCTACAATCGCTTCAAACGGCGGTAAGTGCGGCGGCAGAAAGAAAAAAACTTTTTGTGGCAGCAGCATCTTAAGCTTGAGTGTAAGATCAAGCTTGAGAATGCGAAAAAATCAAATGGAATCGCGATTCATCGGTCATCAGATCGGATGCTCCTTAAAGGCAATTTGAGTCGCGTTAAATCAAGCATAGCACAGATGAGCGAAAAAGTCGTAACATTTGTTACAACTTTTAGCCGATAAAACAAGATAATCAGAGGCATGATGTTTAAAAATCGTTGGGGATCGGTCGGTTTAATTGCGATCGCATTAATGATGATCGCCTTACCCGCGATCCAACCCTTATTACGTGGACAATTGCCCCTATCAGCGGACGGGGTGTTACATCTGTATCGCTTAGTCAGTTTAGATCACACCTTATCCGACGGCACATTATGGGCGCGTTACGCCGCGGGCATGGCTTACGGCTATGGCGCACCCTTTTTTAACTTCTATTCTCCATCGTCGTTATATCTCATGTTAGGCTTTCACACAGTGGGCGCGTCTTTTGTACAAGCGTGGTTATGGGGCATGATCGTCTATACGCTGATTGCGGCGATCGGGGCTTATCTTTTGGGGAGCGCGTGGTTTTATCCCATTTCCCCTAAATTTGCGCCGATCGTGGGTTTGATCACCGCGGCCGGTTATCTCTACGCGCCGTATACGCTCTACGATCTTATCTGGCGCGGCACGGTGTCAGAAATGGCCTCGTTGGCTTTATTTCCGTGGGTGTTATGGGCATTGTACCGCTTGACTGAACACGGACGGCGTAGCGACTGGATTATCGCGATCGCGCTTTACGCCGCGTTTATCCCGATGCACAATGTGATCACCCTGCACGGATCAGCCCTCATCGGGATCTATGCCTTGTTTCTGTTGACCCGAAAAAAATGGGCGCTTGGGGTGTTATTACAGTTGGGATCGGCTTTAGTTTTGCCGTTGTTGATCACTGCGTTTTTCACTTTGCCCGCCTTGACCGAAACCCGTTACGTGAAACTAGACGCGATCACCGCCGATCTGCCCGAAATTGATGTAACGCGCAATCTCACCCCCTTGAGCGCACTGTTGACTTGGCCCACCACCGCCGATCCACAACGCTTACAACCCCCGATCCCGATTGCCTTGAGTTGGGCGCAACTTTTGATCGCGATCCTAGCGTTAGGGGTGCGTCGTTTGCGCGGGTTGGTCTTAATCAGCATTGGGTTGATCGCGCTTTTGATCTGGATGAACACCCCATCATCCGCGATCGTTTGGGAGACGATCCCCTTGATCCGCTACAGTCAATTTCCATGGCGCTTAGTGGGATTAGCGAGTCTCTTATTGGCTTTGTTGGCGGGGATCGGGGTAGGGACTTTACTCATCCGCATACCCCGCTTGGCCGCACCGATCGCTATTTTGAGCTTGATTGCGATCTTGATCTATGCGTTTCCGTTGTTGTATCCGATCTATGTGGACGATATAAATCCCATATCGATCCGCGATGCTCAACGCTTTGAGCGTGAGTCCGGTTTTGTGGTGACATCCTCATTCGGCGAATATCTACCGATCTGGAATTTTGAACCCGTGGATCCCAACGCTTTAACCACTGTCTTTGAAGAATCGCTCACGATCAATCGCCTTGTCACCCCTTCATCAATCACCGTGATCAACGAAAGTTGGGGACAAACGTGGGGTGATCTTACCCTCACCGCGCTTGAAGCAACCGATCTCACCTTCAATTGGTTCTATTTTCCCGGTTGGCAAGCGACACTTAACGATCAAACTTTGGACTTGCGGCCAAGTGAACGCTTTGGCCTGATTCAAGCGACGATCCCCGCCGGAACACATCACCTGACCATTGCCTTACAAAATACCGATCGTCAAAATCTCGCTTGGTTGATCAGCGCGATCGGGGTAATCAGCACGATCATCGGCTTGTTACGTCCACATGGTAAGCGCATAATGACCGATCATCATGCGACTCCAGTTCAATTGATCACCGTGATCGTGATCGCGATGATCGCCTTGTTTCTGGTGAAAGTTTTGATCATCGATCGCATCGACTCGCCGATCCGTGCCGATCGATTCGCACATGGCAATCCGCTCCCATACCCGTTAGAGGCCAATTTTGACAACTTGATCACCTTACGCGGTTATGATCGCTCACAAGCGACGCTCACAAGCGACGGAGAACTTCAATTGGATCTCTTTTGGCAAGCGCAACAACCGCTATTCACCGATTATTCCACCGTGATCACCTTACGCGATCCCCAAGGGGATCCGATCGCCACCGCGATCGATTGGCAACCAGCTGGCCTAACGACCCGTCATTGGCTGCCGGGCTATTACCTGCAACAACCGATCCGACTTAAGTTACCTAGAGGCAGCGCACCGGGCGATTACACGATCGATCTCGCTTTATATGACCCGATCGGTCAAACCAGCTTACAGGTAATCGATTCAGCGGGCAATCCGATCGACGTGCGCTTACACTTAGGATCAACTTGGACGGTGATCCGACCTGACCAACCCGATCAAGCACCGTTTGAAGGACAAGCCCTCGGCGCGGATCTCGCGGTCAAATGGCAAAGCAACTTACCTTCTAGCGCCGAAGTCGGAGATCCGGTCACGATCAATTGGCTCTGGAAAATCACCGATAGGCTTGATCCGACTTTACCGATCCGCTTGATTTGGCAACAAGCCGAACAAATTGTCGCGGAGATACCGATCACACCCGTCACCCATTACCCGATCACCGAATGGGGGGTAGGGGATGTTTGGGGCGATCTAAAACAGGTTTATGTACCGGCCATGTTGCCACAAGGGGATTATGAAGTGGCCCTTCAACGGGGAGCAGCGGTGATTCCATGGGGGATAATGACGATCACCACCCCTGAACGCCTCTTTAATCCACCGATCCTCCCGTATACATCGGATGTGCGTTGGGAGAACGGCATGAGGTTGTTAGGATATACCATTGAACCAACGATCACCTTGTATTGGACGACGGATCAATCGATCCCCGCTGATTTACATCTGTTTGTACAAGTTCTGAATGAACAGGGACAATTGGTGCGCCAATTTGCGGGGAGCATCCCGCGTCGTACCACCAGTTGGATCACGGATGAAGTGATTCAAGTAGACAGTGGGATCGCTTTTCCGACAGAGGCGGGTTATCAAGTGATCGTCGGTTGGTATGATCAGATGAGTGGGACGCGGGTTACAATCGGTAATGAGGTCGATTTTATGGTGATTGAGCGGTAAATGGCTTAAAGGAGATACGATGCGAATTGTGATGTTTTCTGTTAACCCCTTGTTTCCGGGCTATGTAATGGGAGGTGCGCCGAAACACCTGCAAAACATCGCACTATACTTAGGGGCCTTAGGACATGAGGTGACGATCCTCTGTACCCAAAGTCCAAAATCAAAAGACCCGTTTACATGGGCGGATCGGGTGCAAGTGTTACCGATCTTACGCTTTCGCCAACCTTTTCCCGCACCGTATGCCGTGCCGGCTTATGATCTTGCCGCCATTGTGCAGACAATGGGCGAATATCTGGCACAGGCCGATCGCTTTTACATGCACGACGGTGAATTGTTGTTCCCGTATCTTTATCAGGACATTCCGACGGTGGTCTCGTTACGCGATAACGTTTATCCAGAGACGATCCACGGAGGATTTTTATTTGCGGGACATCGATTGATCTTAATTTCAGAGTATTCACGCCACTATTATGCGGCCACTGTAGGGCGCTTTTTCCCAGAATTGCATGAACGCACGATCGTGATCCATAACGGCCTAGATTGGGAACGTTTTAAACCGACTCCACCATCGGAAGAATTGTTGAATTTGCTCTCATTTGACCCGTCTGAACATAGGGTGATCTTGCATCCACATCGCCCCGAAGCGACCAAAGGCATCCGACAAACCTTAGCGGTGATCGATCTCTTGGTGCATCAATACGGCATGACCACGATCAAAACCTTGATCCCCAAGTGGTTAGATGTGCAGGAATCGCCGGATCTATTGGCTTTTTATCAGCAGATCGAACAGGAGATCGAAGCGCGTCAATTAGGCGATCATATCGTGTTTCATGAATGGATTCCCCAACGCCTCATGCCTGAATATTACAGCCTTGGAGACGTTACCTTCTCATTAGGGTCATTTCCAGAATCGTTCGGGAACGCGGTCTATGAGTCATTAGGATGTGGCACGCCGTCCATCGCGGCTAGGATCTCAACCCATCGCGAGTTATTGCCGGATGGATTGTTGGACAAAGTAGATTTTGATGATGCTGAAGCCGCCGCCGCTATTGCTGCGTCGATCATTCAAAGCAGTCGGCGCACCTCACCCGAAACGCTTGCTTATCTAAAAACCTATTATTCCATTGAGCGTCAATTACAAGCATACGCCGATGTCATTCTGAACGCGGAGATCGCCTCTCCGATGCAATATCGCCACGCGCCGATTGACGAGTCCACCCGCTTTAAACTTGCGCCATGGTGTTATGCAAATGCGTTAGGGCGCGTGTATCACGATTTTCGGGCGGATTATGCGTCCTTAGGCGTATTAGGGACGTTACTAGATCAACATCAAGACGGCATTACCTTTACCGATGCCCGTCAAGCCGATCTGCGTGATGAGGATATTTTGCGGTGGTATCGAGAAGGGTACTTAGTGCCGATGTGAACGTAAGGCGGATATTTCCAATGAATTGCAAGTCAGGATCGACAAGGAAAAAATCCGCCCATTCAAGTTACGAATCGGATGTCAAGAAAGGGACAATCGGGTGTTCCGGTTCGGTTTCGGCAAGAATGTTAAAGTAGTTGGTAAAGATATTCAGTACCACTATCCCAACGACTTCAACGATCTCTTTTTCGGTTAATCCGGCAGCACGAGCCGCCGCCAATTCTTGATCGGTCACATGCCCACGTTGAGTCACGATCAGTCGGGCTAAGGTGAGGATTGCGGCGGACCGGGGTTCACTGCTTCTAAATTGTCGTGCTTCAAAGATGACATCATCGGGGACTCCGGCGCGTTGTGCGCCCACCACATGGGATGCAAGGCAATAGGGGCAGCGGTTATATTCTGCAACCGCCACCGCGATCAACTCGCGTAAATGACGCGGTAAAGTGCCAACCATCGCGGAACTAAAATCAATATA
The DNA here is from genome assembly GCA_025454525.1 of Anaerolineae bacterium. Classification (GTDB taxonomy): domain Bacteria; phylum Chloroflexota; class Anaerolineae; order Aggregatilineales; family Phototrophicaceae; genus JALOOG01. Next base: position 20,842 of record JALOOG010000021.1, read on the forward strand.
CCCGTCCAATAGGCTAGGCGAATTGACCATTATGTTCATCATAGGGGGGACGTTACCGTATTTGCTTTGGGCTTTAGCGATGACCTCGTGGGTTCTTTTGTTCCCATCTTCAACGTTGACGGGGATGATCCTGCTCACAGTCTTAAACTCCTGCTTACTGAAAGTAAAATAAAATGATGTTTCTTAGACGTTTTTCGCCTCTGCTCCTTACACTTGTGCTAATGCGGTGATCCGTTTGAGTAATCCTTCTGTCTTGAGCGGATTTGACTCAGCATACCGGATCGCACATTCTACCCACATCGGCTGTAAGGTGAATAGTTCTCGGAAAATCGGTTCTGCATGATCAAAATGCCCTTCATCCGCCAGATTCAGCGCATACCAGAAACGAATTTGTGAGTCGTTCGGGTCAAGTTTCATCGCTTCTTCATAACGTTTGATCGCGCCATTCAGATCGCCTTTGCTTACCAATTCTTCGGCTTCGCCCGTGATCTTGTAGGCATATTCACGGTTAAAAATCCGTTCTAATTCTAAAACGGGTTCAGGGTGATCGTCTACCCGCACATCAAAAATCACACCCTCCCAATCCGCGGTGGGCAACGTACCAGAGACGATCTTTAATGCGGCCGATTGTTGACCCCGAAAATCACCGCCGACCTCTTGGGCCGCTTTCAACGCCGCGATGATCCGTTGCGCCAAATTCCCAGAAGCCGACTCAAATGCTGCCGCCATCACCGACGGTACAGTGTCATTTAACATCATGTTCGCCTGTACCGCGAATCCTTCACCCACCCGGTGTCCAGCATAGCGAATGGTGTGTGTTCCGGTGTGTGCGGCCGCGTGACCTTTTGCGTCTACCATGCCGATCTGACGGACATTCGCATGAGCATCCGCCGACACCGCCGCCGCTAGGGCTTCTGGGGCGGTATGACCGTTTCGCATCAAAGTTAATCCGCTTGATCCGTGTGACTTGCGCGAAAGTGCTTGGGTCGCCACCGCTCCGACTCCTGCCTCTGCCCACGGACAGGTACGGCCAACACCCGGAAGGGCGGTTTCCACCGCAACGCCGATCTCACCTGTGGCCGCATCTCGGGCGACAATTGAATAGGTCATAAATCGCTACCTTTCTTTTAGATACGATCTGTAATAGAAGTGTAAACGTCTGTGATGCAGTCCCTGTGAGAACTTGGTTAGAGTTTTCCCTAATTTTGGCATAAAGTGGGTAAGAAAGGTGAGATCTAAGTTTTCTAACCTAAGTCACCCTCATCTTACATTGATGTAGACACGTCATACTCAAATTAGGATAATCACCAGATGTTAAAGACGGATCTAATCGTGAATTTATCTTTACACACCACCCCAACCGTATTTGAAACGTTTCAGGCGGAATGGAACGACTTACTTCGCCGGAGTCCGAATGACAGTGTATTTAGTACCCTGCAATGGCAATCGCAATGGTGGGCCGCCTATCAACCGGGCGAGTTGATGGTCTTTAGCGCACACGATGAAAACAACCGCTTGATCGGGATTGCACCTTGGTTTATTGAGACTCGCGCTGATGGTGAACGGGTAGTACGCGGGATCGGGTGTGTGGATGTCACCGATTATGTGGATGTGATCATCGATCAGGCTTGTTATAGTCAAGTCTTAAGTCATTTTGCCGCCTCACTCTATGAACAACGTGCCAAGTATGACCGGATCAACCTATGTAATGTCCCACACCAATCCCCTACGCTAACCCACTTTCCTCAATGGTTAGAACAACACCAATTTACCGTCACCCTTGAACAACAAGAGGTTTGTCCCGTGATCGAATTACCCGATGACTGGGAAGGCTATATGAACCTCTTAGACAAAAAAGAACGCCATGAATTGCGCCGTAAGATGCGTCGGACAGGTGGGGATGAAGTTGAATGGTATATCGTGGATGATCGTCATAACCTTGAGGATCACCTAGAGTTGTTCCTGAAGTTAATGGCCGAAAGCGCGCCCTATAAAGCCGAGTTTTTAGCAGATCAGAAAAACACCGCTTTTTTTAAGCGTGTGATGCCAGAAATGTACGCACAAGGGTGGTTACAACTGGCTTTTTTGACGATCAACGGTGAAGCAGCGGCAACTTATCTCAACTTTGACTATCAAAATCATATTCAAGTCTATAATTCAGGGCTATCCAAGAAACATCTCAATGCCAGTCCGGGTGTGTTGCTGTTGGCACATTTGATCCGTAATGCGATCGATCATCAGTATCATATTTTCGATTTCCTACGGGGTAATGAAGAATATAAGTATCGGATGGGGGGTAAAGATCACCCCGTCTATATGGTGAAGGCTCAATTGAGTAGAGAGTGATCGCTTGTGGGCAGAATCAAGCACCTTGCAATTTTGAGTGTGCATACCAGTCCCTTGGCCGCGTTAGGGGGGAAAAAAACCGGTGGTATGAACGTTTACGTTCGCGAACTTGCCAAAGCGATCGCCCACCATGGCCTCGCTGTGGACATTTTTACCCGTCGTGAATCGCTTGATCAACCGGAGATCGATTATTCTTTAGGGCAAGGAGTGCGCGTCGTGCATGTTTATGCAGGCGCGCCGATCCCACTTGATCCGACCGATGTTTATCCCCATGTGCAGCAATTTTCGGCCGGCGTGATTGCCTTTGCCACCAAGCAAAATGTGATCTACGATTTTGTGTATGCCAATTACTGGTTAAGTGGGTGGGTGGGCCACAAACTCAAAGAGGTCTGGGGGACTCCCTTTGCCCAGATGTTTCATACCCTTGGCCACATGAAAAACCGGATTGACACCAGTTACAACGGAATGTCATTACCCGATGTGCGGATTCGCGTTGAGACGCAAATCGTTGGCTGGGCCGATCGTTTGATCGCCGCCACACCCGCCGAACAAACTCAATTGCTCTGGTTATACCGTGCCGATCCCCGTAAGATCGCGATCGTACCCCCCGGCGTAGATTCGGAACGCTTTCATCCCGTGGATCGCTTAGAGGCCCGCGCCACGTTAGGGATCGGGTCAGATGAGCCGTTTTTGCTGTTTGTGGGGCGGATTGAACCCCTCAAAGCCGTCGATTCGATTCTTGAGGCGATCTGTCTCTTGCGAATGCGTGATCCGCAATCATTGATCAAGGCGCGTGTTGCAATCATCGGCGGCAATGCTGGCAACCCCGAATTAGAGCGTTTGATCGCGTTATCGCATCAAATGGGGCTTAATGATCTGGTGCAATTTTTGGGGGCAAAATCTCAAACCGAATTGCCGATTTATTATGCGGCGGCGACAGCCGTGATCATGCCGTCCGATTACGAGTCATTCGGCATGGTTGCATTAGAAGCAATGGCATCTGGCACGCCTGTGATTGCGACTGAAGTCGGTGGGTTAGCGTATTTGGTGCGTGATAACCAGACCGGGTATCTTGTCCCAGTGCGTGAGCCAGAGGTATTATCGCAACGCATTCAAACCTTGCTCACCGATCCGATCACTCAAGCACGTTTAGGTCACAATGCCGCTGAATACGCCCGTTCTTATGCGTGGGATCACATCGCTGAACAATTGATCGGGGTGTTTGAAGGCTATTTTACCGGACGTAAACAGAATCGTCGTACAGAGTAGGCAACGTGAGCGATCATCCTTTGGTGAGTGTGATCATTCCGGTTTACAACGCCGCGGCTTATATCAAACGGGCGATCGATAGCGCTTTAGGGCAGACCTATCCCAACCTTGAGATCATCTTGATTGATGATGGTTCCACCGATCAAAGTGCCGCTTTGATTCAACAGCATTACGGGCAGGATCGGCGCGTGCGCTATGGGTATCAGGTCAATCAAGGCGTGTCTGCTGCGCGTAATCGTGGAGTGCAATCGGCACAAGGGGAATTTGTCCATTTTTTAGACTCTGATGATTGGCTTGATCCGACCAAAATCGAAAAAAGTTATCGTTTGTTCGAGTCTAATCCAGCGATCGCCGTCGTTTATGGACATGGGATCGCAATGCACCCAGACGGAATGACTCCGATCCCCTTAGATCAACCGCCGCTCCCATCGGGAGATGTTTTTTGCGAATGGTTAACCGGGACAATGGCCGGCGGCAAGCATGGAGTCACGCCGTCGTTTATGGTAAAACGTGCGGCGATCTTAGAAGTCGGCGGTTTTGATCCGACGATTACCCTCGCTGAAGATTGGGATTTATGGTTACGCTTAGCCGAACGTTACCCCTTTGCCGCTTTATCCGAGAAACTGGTCTATTACACCACTCGCCCCGACGGATTACACGCACAAGCCTTAAAAATGGCGATCGGACGGTTAGAGATCTATCAAAAGACCCGATCCTCTCCGCGTGTCCATGAGTGTTTAAGTGATGCCGAATATGATCGATTGTTAGCCGGCCGTTGGCATGTGGTGGCGATGCGCCACTGGGAGCAGCATCAACGCGCACAGGCCCGCAAAGCGTTTCAGACCGCGAATCGTTATGATCCGTCTAATCGTTGGAAACGACGGCTCTTTAGCCTACTCACTTATCTATTTCCCGCATCTATTCTGGAATGAGAGAAGGACAAGAGCGGAGTCATTGCGACTCCGCTCTTGTATATGTTGTGGTTAATTGGTGGTGCATTCCGCCGCTAACGGGATACGGTATTGCACCTGTTCATTACAGCTCAATGGGCGAATATAACGATTCCCGTCCAACCATTCTAACAAGGTGTCTGGTGTTAAATCGATTCGCCACACCTTCAATAAACGATCTTGCGCGCTAGACACTGCAAACGTGCCATCCGGTGAAAACTTTAGACTAGATACCCAGTTGGTATGTTCAGTAAAGCGCCGTAATTCCACTCCAGTTTGCAGATCCCACATGCGGATCGTGGTATCTGAACCCCCGCTTAACAAGATCATGCCGTTCGGGTGGAATGCCAACGAAATTGAGCGGCCTTGATGTCCCATCAATTGTTGTAGTTGTTGACCGTTGCTTGCATCCCAAATACGGACAGAGGAGTCATTTGAGGCCGATACGATCCACGCCCCATCCGGGCTAAAAATGGCGTTATTCACCGGGCCGGTATGACCTTGCAAGCGCAGGACTTCATCCCCTGTTTCGACATTGATCAACCGCACCGTGTTATCCGCCAATGCCGCTAGGAACGTTGTCCCGTCCGCACTGAAATTGACGTTGTTGATCTCTTTTGAACTGCCTTCAGCCACATCAACGGTATAACGCCGAATTTCCGCGCCTGTTTCGACATTCCAGAGGATCAATGCACCATCGCGGGCTGCTGAAAGCACGGTTTGACCATCCGGACTGAATTTCACGCTGATCACCCGATCGGCGTTGCCTTCAAAGCGGCGGATCTCTTGTCCAGTGTCCACATCCCACAGAATCACCAAGTTATCCCACCCACCAGAGACCACCCGCGTTCCATCAGGGCTAAAGGCCACGCCGTCTACCGTGTTAGTATGGCCTTCCATGATGTGAAGGGCTTCTCCGGTTTGAACATCCCAGATCCGAACAGTGGTATCGGTGGATTCAGAGAGTAAACCCGAACCAGAAACGGCATAGCGCCCATCAGGGCTTAGATCGACATCCCAGACCCAGTTGGTATGACCTGCCAAGTTCCGTTGTACCACCCGATTCTGTAGGTCGATCACCCACACACTTTGATCCACAGACCGCTCATTATCGCGCAAAATGTCGTTATTGCCGATATTGCCGCTGACTGCAACGACATATTCACCATTTGGACTTAAGGCAAGGTTAAGAATACGTTCTCCAAAACCGGTAAAGCGCTCAATTTCGATCCCGGTTGTCACATCCCACACCCGTACCGAACGATCCCAACTACTGGTGATCAGGCGGTTGCCATCGCGAGAGAACACGACCGCGGCCGTAATGTCGCTATGGGTATAGATGCGTTTGACCTCGCTTGCAGTCGCAATATCGTAGATCCGCAATGTCCCGCTGTTTGTGCCGTCCCAAACGCCGATCACCACTTGAGACGAGTCTTGATTAAAAGTCGCAGCGCGTACAAATCCCGAATTGGGTTGTAAGCGGGCGATCTCGCGCCCAGAGCTGATCTCCCAGACGCGCACGGTACGATCAACAGCATCCGTTGCACTTGCGCCAAGGGTTTCATCACCTGTGGCTGCCAAAATGTATTCACCATTTGGGCTAAATTGGATCAGGGTGATTGCTCCGATCGGAAATTCTTCATTAGAAGTTTGATCGAAGCGTTGGATCAAGTTTCCGGTCTCAACATCCCACAAGATCGCGGTACGATCCAACGATCCGCTTAAGGCAATGCTTCCATCCGGCGAGAACTGTACATCAGAGACCGCATCAGTATGTTCAAGTGAAAATTCGCGGATCAAGGAGCCGTCGTCCACATTCCACAAGCGGACTTGACGGTCAGCACTCCCCGATAACAATTGCGTGCCGTCGGGTGAAAAATCAATCGAGGTGATCAACGCATCTAAAGTGATCACATTGGACTCTGTGCCGGCGTTGAGATCCCACAACCGGATCGTACCATCTACCCCGCCCGTAGCGACCATTTGCCCATCAGGACTATAGGCCACTCCTAACACCGAGGCCTCATGTCCCATCAACCGATAGCGGACATTCGGCGCATAGACCGAATTAGCCAAAGTGCGAAACACCTCAACTGTAGGGGGTTGGAAAGCCTCGTTTGATGCTAAGGCTAACGCAAGCGAGAGCATCGGATCGGACTCGGTGAGTGCGGTACGGGCATTCGCGGCAAAAGCCAAAGAACGCGCTTCATCGGCGCTAATTTGCGCGGCATCGCGGGCGTTTTCAGCCTCAAGTTGTGCCGCTTGTGCCGATAACCATTGTGTCACCGCGACTCCACTGAAAAACAGGGAGACCACCGCCGCGATCGTCATCACAGCCAATAACATCCGCAAGCGGTTACGGGAACGTTGTTCCAATTCTTGTTCCCGTGCCTGACGTTCTAACTCTAGGCGTTGTTCTTTTTCGCGGAAGGCCAAACTAGCGGTTAGATATTCGCGTTCGGTGACATTTAACGCTAAATCTGTGGTTTTAAACCACGTTTCCAACTGATCCAGACGACTCCCACGCGCCAGATAACTAGCATCTTTGTCTTTTTCCAACCAATCGGCGGCCGCGGAAGTAACACGCCGTTGTAAGCGCAAATCCTCGCGACTGTGATTCAGCCATTCTTTTAAGCGCCCCCATTGACGGATTAACGCTTCATGTGCGACTTCAACCGTAGAAGCGCGGGTTTGTGGATCATTGTCAAAGGTGAGCAAGCGATAACGTCCGAACGCATCGATCACCAATTCCATCGTGCTACGTTCTTGTCCGATCGAAAGCAGTTCAGATTGTAAAACACGCCGACGGGTATCTTCTGCACCTTCACCCAAGGTCACCAAGCGTAAGAACATTTGACGGGCGGCCTCTTGGCCGTCTTTGCCAAGTCCGGCGTACAATTCATCAGCGCGTCGGGCCAACGCACCAAATGTCCCACCGATCGCATTATAAGCCACCAAGGTGAGAGAGCGGGCATCGCGGCGTTCAAACAGTTCGGTGAGCGCATATTGTAATAAGGGCAATGCGCCGGGTTGTTCCTTTACATCTGCCACCATCGCAGTGACAAGGCCACGCTCCAGATACAGCCCCGCCCGTTCTGCTGGACGGGTGATCGCCCGTTCGATCTCTTCTGCTGCAAGCGGTAACACGATCTCGGTGCGCTTTTGCATCAGTTCACCGAAACGTGGGTAATTTAACGGACGATCATAAAAATCGGCGCGCAAGGTGATGATCACCCGGATGCGACTCCGCGGATCATTGACCGCCGCGATCAAGCTATTCATAAAATGGGTGCGTTTGTCCTCTTCATCAACTAAGGTAAATAGTTCCTCAAATTGATCGACAAACAACAACAATTCGCTTTCATCCCCCGGCAACACACGCTTGACCGCTCTCAAGAAACCGCGTTCATCTTCGTTAAGTTGCGCCAACAAGCTGTCAGGTGGATTGACCGCGACTCGTAAGAGGGTGGCCTCTAATTCTTCCATCGGATCGATCCCGGGAACCATCTCCACCATGAACCACTCTTCCGAACCTTTGAGCTTGCCTTTTTGCAGGGCTGGCAACAAGCCCGCTTTCACCACGCTAGATTTACCGCTCCCGCTTGGCCCAACCACTGCTAAAAAGCGTTGATAAGGCACATTTTCTTCTAAGCGCTCAAGGAGTTTATCGGTCAGCGCTTCACGTCCAAAAAAGTCCGCTGCATCCGCTTGTTGGAAGGCGCGTAACCCCTTGTAGGGATTTTCCGGTTCTGGCATGGTGAGCGTGCCACTGGTGATCACCCGTTCATCTTTGTCAGAAATCACGACACCCGGCCGTAACGCCTTACGGAAATCAGACGCAAGATCCAAGACATCGCGATAACGGGTAGACGGGTCTTTAGCAGTGGCGCGCTGAATCACGACATTGATCGCGGGCGGCGTTTCGGGTTTACGTTCTTTGACATCCGGCAAGGCTTCACTTAAATGTTTGTAGAGCAGTGCGGCCGAAGTGGCCCCTTCAAAAGGATGTTCTCCGGTGAGCATCTCATAGATCAGCGTGCCGAACATATAAATATCAGATTGTGGTGTAGGGGTTTCGCCGCGAATCTGTTCCGGTGAGATGTAGGCGGGTGAGCCAACGATCGCGTTATTTTGGGTGATGCTTTCATGGCCGGCAAGGTCTTTAGCGATGCCAAAGTCGCTCAAGTAAGCGTTGCCATTTTCATCCATCAGGATGTTTTCGGGTTTGAGATCGCGATGCACCACCCCTTGACGATGAGCAACAGCTAAAGCGGCGGCGATTTGAGTCAGCATTTCGCTGACACGCTCCACTGACCAAGCGCCTTCTTTTTGTAGCGAGTCTTGTAAACTACCGCCGCGCAAGTAACGCATCACCAAATATGCCCCACTCGGTTCGCGCCAATAATCATATAACGGCACGATGTGAGGATGTTCAAGGCGTGCGACCAATTGGGCTTCAGTCTCAAAACGACGAATAAAGTCCGGTTGATTTGCATATTGTGGCAGAATGATCTTAACGGCCACTTCGCGCCCAATTAAGCGTTGATGCGCGAGGTACACCGCACCAAAACCCCCTTCACCGATTAATTGGCGCAGTTCATAGCCCTTGATCACCCGTCCAGCCAGATTTCCTATCATACGGTTGAGCTTTCCTAAAGTGTTGGTTGGGTGGTATCCCTTAAGATTAGCGCAAAATTTGAAATTTTTAAAGTTCCTCTAAAGATACGAATTTGAAACGATTACAATTCCCTGTTTGTGATATGTTGTCAAAGAATTTCACTCGTTCGTCATTCGTGATCTTCACTCGTTCGTTATTCGTGATCTTCACTCGTTTGTCATTTGTGATCAAGGAACTTCAATGTCTGTTTCGATTATCACCTCATTATATCGCTCTGAAAAGCACTTGCCTAGTTATACCGAGCGCGTTTTAAAATTCGTCGCTACCTTAAACGCTGTCACGCTCCCGATCGAAATCCTGATCATCGCCAATGATCCGACTCCGATTGAACGGAACTTATTCACACCCTTAGCAGATCATCCTAACATTCAGATCTTAACAGTCTCGCGTGAATCGCTCTATGCGTCTTGGAATCGCGGGGTGCGTGCTTCACAAGGCACGGTGATCGGCTTTTGGAATGTTGACGATGATCGCCGCGCTGATGCGTTGATCGCCGGGTATCGACAAATGGATCAAGGATGTCGTCTGGTCTATTTTGCTTATGAGGTGATTCGTCCTACCGGGACGCGACGTTACCCCGCGATCCCATTTGACCCGATCGCCCACCGTCAACGGATGAAATGTGGCCCATTTTTCCTGTTTGATCGTGCCTTGTTTGATCAGATCGGGCCATTTGATGAGCGGTTTCGGATCGCGGGCGATTTTGAATGGTGTGCGCGGGCGACCGATCACATCCCCTTCTGCCCGATCGATCAATTAGGCGGGGCGTTTTATCTACATGGCGAAAACCTAAGCGACTCCGGCAATCCGCTACAAATGGCAGAGGATAACGTGATCCACCTATTGCGCGGGCAGTATCAATGGCTCACACCCACCGATCCCGATCTTATGCGTCAAACATGGACGAAATGGGATCGATCCTTACCCCTAGAGGTCGAAACGCAATTATGGGGGGAGGGATCCAGAGAACGATGGTTTGCTTACCAGCAAAATCAACAACGTTTGCGTCAATGTCAGCGCCTTGAAGGCGCGATCCGGTGGTTGCCCAAGCGGATCATCGATCAAACCGGATTGCGTGCGATTTTGGCCAAATGGGGGATTGTCAAAGCGCGTAAATAAAACAGGAATAGGGGTGCCTATTCCTGTCTATCTGTCTATGGTGTGTGTTAGATGATCTCAACTTCACGTTCAAACAGATCACTGTGTTTACGTTTTTCGGAGGGATCATTTTTGCGTTTTCCCATTTCATCGCTATGGCACTTCCACCCCCAAAAGAGCGCGGGCAGGACAAAAAACATTAACGGAAAGATCACCCATTTGAACGATGAGAACACGAACAACAAGATCAAGCCGAACACCAGAAATTTCGGAAACCGATGATCACCGTAATGCCACTTGTTCATTTTACCCTGCTCCTCACTTGCGACTGATGATCTAAAATACGCAAAAGGAGCGCGGTAACGTTGCAAGTGGCCAGTTTTTCTTATCTAACGCTGATGTTCATCAACCGCCGTAAGCGTTGGGAATATCCGAAACGGTGACGTTCACATACGGTTCTTTATCTCCGATTTGCGCGATCGCGTCTTCTTCCAACATTTGGGTTTGACCCTTGTGATATAACGTGTCGTTAAAACCGTCGTAACGATAACGGCGTTTCACCCAACCGTAGAGGTTATGTTGAAACACGACATCAAATTGAATCGCGTCATCTATTTCGATAAATTTTTCTTCCACGATCCACACAGGCGCATACTGTGTGATATGCGGTTTCACTTTTTCATCGCGGTGTTTGATCAATTGGGGTTTTGGGAGATGTTGAAGCATCGTCTTTTTCTCATATCCTGAAGTTGAACGAATCAAGGGCTATTGTAACGAGAAATGAACCCAATCGACAAGAGTTTGACGATCATTTTAGGCCAACCCAATCAAATATCGGACAAATGTTACGACTTTGCCTTTAAGATGATGTTAAAATGATCCTAACGGACATCGTTCGGAGAAAGCGAGATGATCATCAATACTATTTTTTGCGAAAAATTGGTTTTCTTACGATCTGCCTTTCATGATCACCATCTTATATCATCCGTTGTCGTCGTTATCATTACGATAACCTATTAAAGTTCAGTTGCGCGATCGTTCACCTCGTTTACAATACATTCTTAAAAAATCGGAGAAGATCATGAACGCATCACCGTTCCACCTGATTCGACCGCTTAACGGGGCCTATAATTTGAAAGTGCGTTTTGATGATCCCGCCAATTACGCCGGCCAATCGCACCGTGTCCAACGCCGAGAAGGGCAGTTATACGTACCCTTAAGCGCAAATGGTGATATTCATGCCGTGCAACGGGGCGTTGTGGAAGAAGTCGGATTTTACGCACAAGGTTATGGGCAATTTATCCGCCTAAGCCATGATTGGTACGGTGAGCGTTACAGCACTTGGTATGGACACCTGGCGACCGTGAAAGTCCAAACGGGAGATTACATCAATGCTGGACAAGCGATCGCCATGGCGGGACGTAGCGGTAGTGCGACCGAGATCTGTTTATTTTTCACCTTGCAACATCACGATAAGGGGCGGAAAAATTACGTGGTGGATGATGTGATCGATCCCGAACCGCTGTTTGTCAATGCGCTTCCCTTGAGGGATGAAGCTTGGTGGATCGCTGATGAGACCATTTTAGACGGCACACTGATGCCTCCGAATGCCCAGTTTACCAAAGTCTGGCGGGTTCGCAATGCAGGCACAACCTCTTGGCGCAATTATCGCTTGGTGTTTCATGGGGATCATCCTATGGGTGAGATCCGTACTGTCACCTTACCAAGCGCTGCCCCCGGTGAGGTCATTCCGGTTTCGGTGGACTTGATCGCCCCGGCAACGTTAGGTTTACATCGTAGCACTTGGATGCTGTCAAATGTGAAAGGCGAAACCTTCCCACATGAGTTATACGCCGAGATCCAAGTCCGACAAACAGAGCAGATCATCGGCGTGAGTAATGCGAAGTTTGTCGATGATCTCACGATCCCAGACGGAGAACGGATCAATGCGGGTGAGCGGTTTATCAAGACATGGCGCATCGCTAACCATGGTCAAACGGCTTGGGGCCCGGGATTTAGCCTGTATTTTATCCGTGATCAACGCATGGATGCACCGCTTGAAGTCCCGTTGCCACCCTTGCTCCCCGGACAAACGGGTGAGGTTTCGGTAGCCTTAATCGCGCCGAGTCAACCCGGCCTGCATCGTTCCACTTGGCGGCCGCGTGACGCACAAGGGCGCTTGTTCGGTCATGAATTTTATGCGGAGATCAACGTGATCGCATCGACTCCGATGGATGAAGGGGGTTGTAATGCGACAGTACGCCGTGATGTGAGCGCTAAGCTACGTTCTCATCCTTCATTGACCAGTTCCCAAATCGCGGTTTTAGAACCGTCCACCGCTGTTCGGGTGCATGGAGTCAGCCAAAGAGATCACAGTGGCTTACGGTGGTGTGAGATCACTGGAAACCAAGTGCGCGGTTTTATCCGAGAAGACCTCTTAAGTTATTCATCAGATTGCGCCACGTTGGGTTTAAGCAATCGGGATGATCGTGACGAAAACGGAGGTTCAGGTGGTCAATTAAACCCCTTAGTGCGCTTTGGATCACCGATCGCCGGAAGGTATAGCGTAACTCAAGAATTTGGAGTCGGGGAACGCGCTCATAAAGGCGCGGATCTCGCGGGTGCGATCGAATTGCCGATTATCGCGGGTGGGGTGGGGCTTGTGCAGTACATCATCGCTTGTTCGCATTGCACTGATGATCGCCCTAATTTTGCCAGTCATGGAATTGCCATGTGGGATCGTAATGCGATCAGCGACATCAAATGGGGTTACGGATTCGGAAATTATGTTGTGGTACGCTATCGTTGGGACGATCTACCGGGGCAAATGCGGGCCGCCATGACTGCTGAAGGGTATAGCGGTGCCTATGCCTATGTGATTTATGCTCACTTACACCGGATTCACGTTAACGCCGACGATCCGGTGAGTGCCGGTACGGTGATCGGCACATTAGGCAATACAGGCAATTCGTCCGGGCCACATTTGCACCTTGAGATCCGCCTTGATTTTAAATCCAACCTCACCTCAATTTACAACCGCCGGGTGATCAACCCACGAGAGATGTTTGAATTTTAGGATACGTTTATGATTGAACTCACACCAGAAGAATTTCGTCTCTTGGCTCATCGTGCCGTTGATCAGATCGCCGATCAACTCGCACACATCCGGGATCTGCCCACCCGTCAACCGACTCCCGTGGATCTACGTGAGCGTTTGATCCATGCACCCCTCCCAGAGACTCCGATCGATCCCGAAGTGTTGCTTCAACGGGTGTTTGATGAGATCTTGCCTTATCCAATGGGCAATAATAGCCCGCGTTTTTTTGCGTGGGTCAATTCACCGGCCGCACCCTTAGGAATCATTGCAGAATTGTTAGCGGCCGCGCATAACCCTAGTGTCGCAGGCGGTGAACACAGCGCAACCTATGTCGAACACGGCGTTTTGAATTGGTTTAAGGCGATTTTTGGCTATGATCCTCAAAGCGCCGGATTACTCACCAGTGGCGGAAGTGTGGCCAACTTGATTCCCTTGACCGTCATGCGCCATGTCAAAACAGGAGGCGTGGTTCGTACACAAGGCATGAGCGGCACGCGCTTGATCGTCTACACCTCCACGCAAGCACACAGCAGCATCCAAAAAGCGATCGAATTACTGGGAATTGGCACAGAGTCACTCCGTAAAGTGCCGACTCACCCAGATTACACAATCGACTTAGACGCATTGCGCGTTCAAATTGCCCAAGATCGGGTGGACGGACTTTCCCCCGCTTGTATCGTAGCAAATGCTGGCACGGTCAACACGGGGGCCATTGATCCGTTAGATGCACTTGCCGATCTCTGTCAGCAAGAGGATCTATGGTTACATATTGATGGGGCGTATGGTGGAATTGCGATCTTGTCACAACCGGACTTGTATCGCGGCATTCACCGCGCCGATAGCATCGCGGTTGACCCGCATAAATGGATGTATGTGCCGATCGAATGCGGTTGCGCCTTAGTGCGTGACGGAGAAGCGATGCGTGCCGCCTTTAGTGTGTTACCGCCTTACTTGCGTGATGATCGCGCCTTGCCGTGGTTTTCAGAATTTGGCATTCAGCAAACGCGCACCTTTCGCGCTTTAAAATTGTGGATGGTGATGCAACAGATCGGCTTAGACGGGTATCGCACCTTGATTCAGCGAGATATTGACCTAAGCCAAAGCTTACAGGTAAAAATTCGTGCGCGCTCCGATTTTGAGCTATGTGCAGCGGGCCCCTTAAGCATCTGTTGTTTCCTCTATCATCCCACAGGAGTGAGCGATGTCAGCGGGTTAAATCGTGCGCTGCTCACACGGGTACAAGCAGATGGGCGGATGTTCCTCACCGGGACAGAGTTAGACGGGCGTTATGTGTTGCGTGTATGTATTGTCAATTTTCGTACTACCGAGGATGATCTCACACTTCTGTTAGATGTAATCGCTGAAAAAGGCCAAGAGGTGCTACATAATGAACCCCATTGATAAAATCTATGAACTCAAACAACAGTTAGAGGATCTGCTTAAACTGTTAAAGCTTCAATCTGTGGATCTGAAAAATCAGCATAGCCTCGTGACTCCGCGTAATGAGGACATGGAGCAAACGATCACCAACATGCAGCAGCAGTTAGACGAATTAGAGGCCGTGACAAGCGAGATTAACTTAGCATTACGTCGCTTGCAATTACAAGAGATCTTAGCGGCGATCGCCGATCCAACACCGGCCAAGTTATTAAAGGCATTCACCGAATTTATCGGCGCGGAGCGGGGGATGTTGTGGTTAGGCGATCTCAATAGCCAATATGATACTTACGCGCAAGGCACTTTTGCCTTACCGGAACAAAATTTAGCCACCGAAATCGCCCAAAAAGCCATTGAAACACAAGATACGATCCTGACAGACAATGCCCAACATAATGCGAAATTTAGGGAACAACAATCCATAATCGCACAAGCCTTACGTTGGCTTACCGTCACACCGATCCTCGTTAATCATCAGTTGGTGGGCGCAATTTACAACGATAAACCCATACGGCAAGGGATTTTACCAAAAGACGATTTAAACGCTTTAGCCGAAACCTTAGGCGATTTTCTGACTTCCACCTTTGATCATCCCCTATCCGATCAAGAAGCGTTTTTTGCGGGTGGGGTCGCAGAAGAGGTGATCGCACCGGAATTAATCGATGATCTATTGGAAGATCAACTTAAGGAAAACAAGGCCGATGAGCGTGATTCAGAATCACTGCGCTCCAGAGGAGCGCCTCAGGCCGCCCCGGCAATACCAGCACCGACAATGCCGGGCGCATCAGTACCGGCACCGCCTCAACCTGCTAAAAAATCTGCCCCAAACCGCGATGAATCAACGGATGTAACCACCCGTTTTTCCGCTTATTACCCACCAGAGATCAAGTTAGATGTGTGGGAGACGATGTACGCCTATATTTTCCGCCCCAAGGCCGCGTCCTTAGTAGAAGCGGATGCGAATCGGGCGCTTGAACACAAGATCACGGCTTATCGTCGTGTAGATGATGAAACGATGACTCAAGTCGTCGAAGAAGGCACTTTGATCACCGCGACTCCATATCTCCCCGGTGTACAGTTTAACCCACCGCAACTCATGGTCGGCTTTTACGATGATTGGCAACGCTTTGAGTTCAAATTACGCGCTAAAGAGGCTTCTTTGGAACAGGCCGCTAACGGCTATATCACCTTTACCACCGCGGGCATCATTATCGCGGAGATCCCGATCTCAATCTTTGTCACGGCTCATATCCGTCAAACGCAACCGATCATCGCGGCGCAAAAGATCTACAACGCGATCTTTTGCAGTTATAGCCATGCCGATACCGCGATTGTGGAGCGAGTCGAATTAGCCTGCAAAACCTTAGGCTTAGATTACTTGCGCGATGTGCATACACTTAAAAGCGGGCAGGATTGGAACGATCAACTTTACCGTTTGATCGAACAAGCGGATATTTTTCAGCTGTTTTGGTCAGAAAAAGCTTCAAAATCGATTTATGTGGAGCAGGAATGGCGACATGCCTTGGCTTTAGCGGATCGCTCTCATTTTATCCGTCCGGTGTATTGGAGTCAACCGATGCCGCGTGTCCCAGAGGAATTAGGCCACATCCATTTCACTTATCAACCGGATCTGGCTATCGGTTAAATTTACAGAGGCGATCCAATTTTGGATCGCCTCCATATCAAACGTTATTTTATTTCCCGCTCTTGGCCACAGCATCCACCATTTGACGGGTTTCTTCGTCTTCGGCCTTGCTACGGAGAATCGCAAAAATGATCAATGCGCCCAAGATCACCATGCCGATTGTGACTAAGGGGCGACTCGGCGCGTCTGGGGTATTGGCAAATGTCACCGCCAACGGAGCAGAGATCAACGCCACTAAGTTCACCACTTTCAGCATCGGGTTCAACGCGGGGCCGGCGGTATCTTTGAAGGGATCGCCGATCGTATCGCCGACCACCGCCGCTTTATGCGGTTCAGAGCGTTTGCCGCCATAGTGGCCTTCTTCAATGTACTTTTTGGCGTTATCCCACGCGCCACCCGCGTTACTCATGAACACGGCCATCAATTGACCCGTGAGGATCGTCCCCGCTAAGAATCCACCCAACGCGGGCGCGCCGAGTAAGAAACCGACCACGACCGGGGTTAAAATCGCCACAAAGCCGATCGGTAACAGTTCCCGTTGTGCGGCGCGAGTCGAAAGGTCAACCGCTTCGGCATAATCAGGAGTCTTAGTGCCTTCCATGATGCCGGGGATCTTCAATTGACGGCGCACCACGTTGATCATCTTAAACGCGGCCCGATTCACCGACCGGATCAGCAGCGAACTCACGATGAAGATCAACGCGCCGCCCACCAGAAAGCCGATGAAGATCGTCGGATTAGCGATGTTGATCCCAGTAGCGGCGATCGTTTGATCAGGTGGGACTTGTAACCCCAATTCCACCACACGGGTATCGGTGAAGAACGCGCCGAACAACGCAACCGACGCGATCACCGCAGACGCGATCGCAACCCCTTTGGTGATCGCTTTGGTGGTATTGCCCACCGCGTCTAATTGTTCAAGGATCTTGCCGCCGGGGCCGCCGCTTTCGCCGGCCAATTCGGCCACACCTTGCGCGTTATCGCTGATCGGGCCAAACGCATCCATCGATACGTTATTACCCGTCAAGGTCAACAACCCGACCCCGATGATTGCCACACCGTATAACACGGCGGTAAACGTATCGACCATTGGGTTTCCGGCCGCGTCCACAATCGGGAACAAGGTGAAGATCGCCACGCTAGAAGCAATGCTGCCCGCGATCACCAAAATCGCCCAGACGCTGCTCTCCATACCCGATGATAGACCACTTAAGATCGTGGTCGCGGGGCCGGTTTGTGTGTTACGGGCGATCTCTTTCACCGGGTTATGTTCGGTGCTGGTGAAAAAGGCGGTGAGTCGATCGATCACGATCGCGAGTCCGATCCCGATGATCAATAAGACCAACGGTTGCCAGATCACCGCTCCGCCGGCCACCACATCATCCCGCATATACAGCAAGGTGAACACCGCGAACATCGCGATCCCCATCACCGCCGCGCTATAGAAACCGCGAGTGATCGCGCTCAACGCATCTTTGCCAGAGGATGAGCGCACCATGTAGGTACTGATGATCGAAGAGACCACACCCAAGCCACGCACAAACAACGGGAAGATGAAGAAGATCGGGCTTCCGGTTAAGGTCGCCAATGCCAGGCCAAGGATTAACGCCGCGATAATCGCCACTTCATAGCTCTCGAAAATGTCCGCAGCCATACCCGCGCAATCCCCGACATTATCCCCGACCAGATCCGCGATCACCGCCGCATTACGCGGATCATCTTCCGGTAATCCGGCCTCTACTTTACCGACCAGATCCGCACCGACATCCGCCGCTTTGGTGTAGATCCCGCCGCCCACGCGCATGAACAACGCCAAGAGCGTCGCACCGAAGCCGTATCCGAGTAACACATCCGGGCTGGCAATCCCGAAGATCAAGAAGATGATCGTACCACCCAATAACCCTAAACCATCGGTGAGCATCCCGGTGATCGTGCCGGAACGATACGCAATTCGCATCGCATCCGCGTAACCGCGTTTTGGATCAAGCGCGGCCGCCGCGACGCGCACGTTACCTTGAACGGCCATGTTCATTCCAACAAAACCGACCAATGCGCTGAATAACGCACCCATCAAGAACGCACCCGCTCGCCCAAACGCCGTGACGGTGCGAGCCGTATCGCATTGAGTGAGGCCGCGTTGTACGATCTCCGCTTCACGCGCATAGATCACATCGTTACGTTGCTCTAAAGTGGCATTTGCTGGGATCGCGAAAGACGGTTCTTCCTTGATCGCTTCAGCGATCTCCGGACAGAAGCGTTCGATCGCATACGGTGTTGGGTTGACGATATACACGCTAAAGAACAGCACGATCATCAACACGCCAACCAAAACCGCGATGATCCGAAACTGGGAGCGGAGATAAGCATTTGCGCCGGCGCGAATATATCCCCACACTTCTTGCATCTTGGGCGATCCTTTCGGTTCGCTCAAAATTTGGCGTGCCAAGAACGCGGCATAGGCTAACCCTGCCAACGCGATCCCTAACACGATAAAAATTAAAAGGTTTTCCACGGTAGTGAGTGAACGCATAACTTTTCCTTTAAAGAGTTGGGTAAAATAGACTCCATACTTTGCCGCGTGATTATACTCGCATTAGCGGCATATCGAAACCTATTATTTGGGTATTTGGGATGTCAGCATGGACATTTATCATGATTTAACGGTGATTGTTGACGAAAAAACCACCGTTCTACAAGTTTTAGAAGGATCAAACCTCCGCCGTGTGTTATTGGATCACGGCTTTAGCCCTTACGCCGCGTTCACCACCCGTTTGAATTGTGGGGGAAGGGGATTATGTGCCACTTGTGGCGTATGGATCGAACAAGGCACGCCTGCACCGGAACACTGGCATGATCAAATCGGCGCGTATTTTGGCTATCCGCGCCTCTCTTGTCAGATTGTGGTGAACGGCCCGATGACGGTGCGCCTGTTAACCGATAAACGCATTTGGGGTGGCCCACAACGTGATCGGCGTTGGCGGTCTTAGATCTCGGAAGGTTGCGTTCGCTCTTGCGTGAGTGGTAACATCAAACCGATTGCAATCCCGATCAACAGCACGCAAAAGAGATACGGAGTCAAATAGCCGATACTCACATAGGTGACACCTGCCCACAATGGCGCAAGAATGCGGGCTAAGGCTTGCATCGCTTGACTCGCGCCTTGTAATCGCCCTTGTTCACCAGAAGGCGCGCTTTCCGCGAGTAATTCGTTAAAGGTGGGGATCACCAATCCTAACCCGATTGCGATAATCACCGTAGAGACAAACACCAACGGCACGAGTAGACTAATACTTGTCACCACGATCAGCAAAAACCCAGCGCCGATCATCATCAATCCCAACAGATGAATCCGTATGACATTGAAAGCACTTACCAACTGTGGCATGAGTCCACCTTGGGTAATGATCACGGCAATCCCAAACAATGCAAACACCAAACCAATCGTATCTGATTGCCACCCAAACCGATCTTGAGTTAAAAAATTGAGATTGGCCTGTAGCACGGTATAGACACTCATCCACAAAAAATTGTTGAGCATTAAAACGCGTAGATGCGGAATTTTCATCACTTGGCGCAATTGTGCGAAAGGGTGAAATTTTGCCCAATAGATCTTTCCGATCAAAATTGGCTTTAAGAGGCTTTCCGGCATCCAATAATAACAAGCGATCACGTTGATCAAGGTCAAGCCGGCCACCAAATACAGCGGCAGATCATAACGACCGGATAAACCATAGATCGCGCTTCCCAACAAGGGGCCAAATGTGAAACCGATCCCACAAGCGGCCCCCAACCAGCCATAATAGCGCACCCGCTTTTCAAAGGGGGCGGCATCCGCCACATACGCATATAAAGTAGAGATATTACCGCCAGTGAACCCGTCGATCATACGACTCACAAACAAGACCATGAGTGACCCGCCGATCCCAAACATCATATAGCCGATCATCGATCCAGCTAGACTGATCAACAGCACCGGCCGCCGTCCATAACGATCACTCAACACACCTAAGATCGGTGCAGCGATCAGCTGACAAACTGAAAAGACCGTTAACAGCAAGGCTCCGACGAATGCAGAATACGCATCGGAAACAAAAGGTTTAAGCAACTGAGGTAAAATCGGCGTGATGATCCCGATTCCGACAAAATTAATAAAAGCGGTGAATAAGATCACCCGAAACGCTTTTTTGAAATTCATAAAGGATGCGATTTCGCTTCAATGACTAAACAGGATTAACTATGCCATGTTCTTTACGAATTTGAAACCTTTTTCTAACCAAAATCAGGGGGTACTTTTGGGTCATTTTTTACAAGCATCCAACAGCATCGCCACACCTCGCAACAAAATGATTTTTCGTTTTAGGGCAATTACCCGTTGTTTTTTGCTGATCTTTGCGTTTTAATCATTCAAACCAATTCCAAAATTTGAAAGTTGTTAAACGATGACTCTAACATTCTTAAAAAACTTGTTGACCACTCCCGGCCCTTCCACCCAAGAGACTCGCCCGGCCAAAGTCTGGCGCGAAGAAGCCGCCACTTTTGCAGATGAAATTCGCACCGATCTTCGCGGGAATACCTTTGCGATCCTCAATGGTGGTGCCCCCCGTGTGTTATTAGCCGGTCACATTGATGAAATCGGCGTGATCATCACCCACATCGATGATCAAGGCATTCTCTGGTTAACCAATATCGGCGGTTGGGATCCCCAAGTCTTAGTCGGTCAACGGATTCGCTTGCTAGGCAAAACGGGTGAATTGATCGGTGTAATCGGGAAAAAAGCGATCCACTTGATGAAACCAGATGAACGCGAAAAAGCGAGTAAGTTAGAGGATCTGTGGATCGACATCGGGGTCAAGAGCAAAGCCGAGGCCCTTGAATATGTCCGTGTTGGTACGGTGGGGGTGATCGATGCACCGCTTTATGAACTTCCTCATGGGCGGATCGTCTCCCGTAGCCTTGACAATCGGATCGGCGCATATACCGTATTAGAGGCCTTGCGTTTGCTCTCGGTCGATCGTCCGGTGGCAACGGTAGCTGCGGTTGCCACTACCCAAGAGGAGATCACCTTAGCAGGCGCGGAAACCTCCGCTTTCAGCTTTGATCCACAAATCGCGATCGCGGTGGATGTCACCCATGCCACTGATTATCCAACTTCGGATAAAAAGTTACGTGGTGAGGCCGGACTCGGCACTGGCCCGGCGATCGGCACGGGTTCAGTGAACAGCCCCGTGATTCATGAGATGATCTTGCAAGTGGCCGAACAGCATCAGATCCCGTATACGGTGAAGGTGAATCCGTCTGCTTCTGGCACAGATGCCGATGTGATCTACAAATCGCGTGGCGGGGTAGCAACGGCCGTGATTTCGATCCCGAATCGTTATATGCACTCCCCGAACGAAATGATCGAAATGTCGGATGTTGAAAACGCGGCCAAGTTGATCGCCACCTTTATTCGCACGCTCAATTCCGAAACAAAATTGATCCCGTTTTTGGCCTAATGATTTTGGGTGAGGGGATCGCGCTCACCCAAAAGTCCGCTATCGGTGAGTATGATTTCCTCATACACTAAAGATGAGAGACTTTCTCATGTTAGTGGGAGGAAAATTGAAAATGTCCAAACGTTTATATTTTGGCGTGTTGGTTGTGCTAGGGTTGGTTGTACCCATGATAACTGCACAACCAACCCCACCGATACTCACGATTGATCTCACCGCACCAACTCGCCTCATCAGTCCTTATATTTATGGCATCAATTTTGCGTCTGAAGCCTTTGCAAATGAGATCGATCTCCCAATCAATCGTTGGGGGGGCAATTCGACCACCCGTTACAATTGGCAAACCGACACCGCGAATCACGCCATGGATTGGTACTTTGAAAACATCCAAAAAGACAACCCGAATCGCCCTAATTTACCGCATGGTTCAGAGAGTGATCGGTTTGTGGAGCAGAATATCCGCACCGGAACACAAACTTTACTCACCATTCCAATGATCGGTTGGACACCCCGCCCCGATCAAAATACGCGGATTATGTGTGGGTTTAGCGTTGCCAAGTATGGCGCGCAACAAAGCACCGATCCATGGCAATCGGATTGCGGAAATGGCATTTATCCTAACGGCACACGCATCACTGGGAACGATCCCTTAGATACCAGCGTAGCGATCACGCCGCAATTTGTCACCCAATGGATGACTCACCTCAACAAATATGGGACAGCGGCAAGCGGCGGGGTGCGTTTCTATAACCTTGATAATGAGCCTTCACTTTGGAATGATACGCATCGCGATGTCTATCCGAATCCATTGAGTTATGATCAACTTCGGGATCGGACTTATCAGTATGCCCGCGCCATTAAAGATGCTGATCCAAATGCACAAACTTTAGGCCCCGTAGAATATGGTTGGACGGCCTATTTTTATTCGGCCTTGGATTGGCACGCGGGCGGCAGTTGGTGGGAAAATCCGATCGATCGGAACGCGCATGGGGGTATACCGTTAGTCCCTTGGTATCTCCAGCAGATGCAAACCTATCAAAACACACACGGTATCCGCATTTTAGATTACTTAGATCTGCATTACTATCCGTCGCAACCGGGAGTCGCCCTCCAACCCGCCGGTGATGCAGCCACACAGGCCTTACGCCTTCGTGCGACTCGTTCACTCTGGGATCCCACTTATATCGATGAAAGTTGGATCGGAACAGATGTCGGTGAGGCAGTGCGGTTAATTCCGCGGATGCGTGAATGGGTAAATGCGAATTATGCGGGGACAAAATTGGCCATCAGCGAATACAATTTCGGTGGGCTTGAACATATCAATGGTGCGCTCACACAAGCGGATGTTTTGGGCATTTTTGGGCGTGAAGGTTTGGATCTCGCGACCATTTGGGCTTTACCCGAAACCAATGGGCCGGGTCATTTTGCTTTCCGTATGTATCGCAATTACGACGGCGCAGGCGCAAAATTCGGCGATCTAGGGGTAGCTGCCGCTAGTAGCAATCAAGGTCAGCTCTCGATCTACGCGGCACGACGCAATACCGATAACCGCCTCACCGTGATTGTGATCAACAAAACCCAAAGTAGCTTAACCAGTCCGGTGAATATCACGGGGTTAACCGCCGCTGCGATCGCGAAAGTCTATCGTTACAGCGCGGTCAATCTGAATGCGATTCAATCGTTACCCGATCAAAGCGTGAGCATTAGTGGATTTACAGCGACTTTCCCGGCCGCATCAATGACCGTGTTTGAAATTCCGTTGAATACACCGACTCCCAATGGTGTGGAGATGTTGCGTAACATCAGTTTTGAGGATGATTTGAATCCAGCAGACGGATTAGCCGACTTTTGGGGAATTCGCAATGGGACGGGTGAACAGCGAGTCTGTACGGGGGTGATTGCCCGGACTGGGAATTGTGTCTTTCAATTCAATGGCGCGGGTGCATCTGAAGATAGCATCTTACAACAACGTGCCGATCTTAGTGTCGGTACATTAGATCTAGGGGATACCTTGACTTTTCGGGGATATGCCACAGCCACAGGTGCGCCTAACTTTCGGATTCGCATCATTGTGAATTACCAAAACGGGACATTACAGCGGGTTCAAGCCCGCTTTAATACCCCCAGTTCTAGCTATGTTGCGTTACTGGATCCCTTGACCGGTCAACCGCTTTCGGTGACGTTAAACGGTCAGAATGTAATTCAGGTGCGCGTAGTGCTTTGGAGTCGCAACACCACCGGACAAACCGATTTTGATGATCTAAGCCTCCAATTAACTGAACCGAGTGCGGCTGCTTTGATCCCGATGCCTTAAAGCTAAGCGTCTCCGAGCATTCGGAGGCGCTTAGGCTAATTAAGCGAAAATGGGTTGAGGTCATGTTGTACTGGAGGGGATAACATCGCCTCTAATAGCACCACCTCTCGCCGATACAAAGTGATCAAGTCTTGGGTCATTTCCGAGAGAGATTGGGTGGCTAACAATTTTTGCTTTTGTGCCATTGAAATCCCTTGGAGCAGTACCGCCCCTAAATAGATCAGTGAGGTGACATCCCCGGGGAGTTGCTTAGGATCAAACTGAATTTGTCCGGCACTTTCTAAGATCTGCAAATAACGTTCAATCCATTTCATGAGGACGTTTTTGCCATTGAACAAGGCCATTAAATCGCCTTTTTCGATCGGTATCACATCGATCATGCCGACCAAATACGGTTTTTCGTAGCTTAAGGAACGGATCACAAATCGCTCTTTTCCGACCACCGTGATATTCATCCGCCCTTGGGGAAGGGGACGTACTTGGGTGATATGCGCGGTACATCCAATCAAAAACGGACGTATTTCAGCGCTCCCATCTAGAGGTAATTCAGCTTGACCGCTTTCTAATAATACGATCCCAAATGGCAAGCGCTTTTCAATACACATGCCGATCATCTCTTTGTAGCGTTCTTCAAAAATATGAAGTTCAAGCGGCATACCGGGAAATAACACTGTATTTAACGGAAACAACGGCAATTCGATCATATCAGTCACAGGTCAATATTGTTGAAGTTTGCGATCATTATAACCTGTCTTAGCGATTTTCAAGCACGTTTTCTCATTTTGGGGCTTGGTGAGTTTGACAGAAGCCATCTCCGAAAAGTAAACCACCTATGGAAACCCATCACCCCATCCCACGCACACCAGTTCCCTTCCCATATATGAGAGGGCTAGAGTGGGGGTCTCATATAAGCTCACAAAGTGCCAATAATCTACTTTAACGGCTTACAATAGTTCTTTCTCTATGTTCTTCCTCTGTGGGTCAATGCTTTTCACAAGAAATTTTCCTGTACCCACAGAGACAGCGATTGACTTTGTGACTTCACCTCCGCCAGATGCAACAGCCCTTCATTTTGCTTCATCTCCCCCACAAAATGAGATTTTTTGCCGTGTCTTTCTATGTTATCCTTGTGAAAAAAAGTGCAAATAGTGGAGGTTGGGTTGTCATGTTTGAGTCGTTAGCCAATGCGATCACACACTTTAAAACGATGCCGATCGATCAAGTCATTTTTTGGGCATTGGTGCTTAATGTCGGGATCTTTATCACCGCGTTGATCGGTGGAGAAATTCTCATTCGTTTGTTTCATACTAAAGCAGTCTCTGAACCCCCGCCCCCGATCACTCGTCAAGAGATTCTACTCGCGATCTGCACCGTGATCCTCAACAGTGGTGTATTGGTGATCGGGGCGATCTTCTGGCGGATCGGGTGGATCAATGTGCGTTACACCTTGGATCTGACCGTGATCATCGATGCCTTGGTGCTATTTTTTGCGATGGATTTTGCGATGTATGTCTCACATCGGATCGCACATCATCCGATCCTCTATCCCGTGTTGCATCGCACCCACCATCAATATGAAAATCCGCGCCCGTTGACGTTATTTGTCCTAAATCCGTTTGAAACATTGGGGTTTGGTGGGTTATGGGTGGTCTTATTGTTGATCTACTCATCCTCATGGTTAGGCATCGTGATCTACTTAACCCTTAACGTCATTTTCGGTTTGATCGGTCATCTAGGGGTTGAACCTTTCCCGAAAGCATGGGTAAAACTTCCTGTGATCCGTTATATCTCCACCAGTACGTTCCATGCAGAGCATCATGATGATCGGTTTCACAATTTTGGATTTTACACATTGATCTGGGATCGCCTGTTCGGGACAATTTCACCGGATTATCTAGACGATTTTAACCGCGCTAATCAGACCTAATCTATGTCTAAAAAGCGCTGAATCTCGATCAAATAGCCATTCGGATCGCGAAATAAACAATTGTAGATCCGATATTTTTCATTGACGGCGGGGGTTTTCTCAAAAATCACACCATGAGCGCTTAGGTACTGATACCATGCGTCTACCTCCGCCGTGACCAAGGTGACGATCAAATTCCCTTGCACCAAGCGGGGCATCACCTTGTACCCGATAAATCCGGCATGTCCCTTGATCAAGGAACAGGGGGAAACCTAATAGATGTTCATAAAATTGGATCGAGCTGTCAAAGTCATCGGTATACAAAAAGGTGATAAGGCTATCGATTGGAGGGCGTGTGGTCATCTGATCACCTAGCCTACGAGGTGTTTATAGAAAAATACAGTTGCGGCAAGGGTATGCTCATCGATCAAGGCGAATTTTGGGATTACGCCCAACTCTGTCCAACC
>JALOOG010000103.1 GCA_025454525.1 Anaerolineae bacterium
ACGATTGAGACGCTTTCGGGAGTCTCCGCGTGTTTGCCCGGCCAATTTCTTTTTAGTTTGGGCATATTCATGTATCGCTTTGGGATCTTCTTTAAATAATTCATAGTAATCACTAAACACTTTGTGTGCTTCGTAATAGTTGCCTGCACGTTTAGATAACAAGTCCAAGTCTACCAAAGTATCACTTTGTAACTCTGGACGTTGGATCTCCAGTAGGATCGCTGTGGCCGGTTTGTGATCATCAACATCAAGATAGGCCTTGACCATCGCCAATTGGATCAAATGGCGCTCATCGATCTCAACTTGAGTCATGGCGATCTGAATACCAACCGTTTGGGCAAGGTATTCTATCAAACGTGCCTGTAATCGTCCGGAATGAGGGCTATGCGTGAGTGCCATTTCTAGGTTTTGCACGGCTTTTTGGCGTTCGCCCACCGCCCATAAATCGGCACTTTTGCGTAGGGCATGAAGCACCACATATTGAGGATGGGCTGGCAAGGTGACACGAAAATAGCTTCCTGCTTCATCAAAATCAAAACGCGGTTCTGGTGATCCGTTTTCGCGCATACGACGATAAATTTTGCTAATGCCTGTCCCGTAAAGTTCGGCTAGTTTGAGTCGTTGGAAAAATTCACTAATCCGTCGATTACGGTGTTGCGGGATCGGATTCGAGTTGGGTTTAAAATCGGTTTGGGTAAGGCTGGGTAATGGGCCGGGATAACTGATAATCTCCATTTTATCCGGGTAAAGTCGGATCAAAGTGGGTTGTTGCTGATGAATGCCTTCATAACCGCGATGACAAACCGCATTCACCACCGCTTCACGCATCGCATCATAGGGAAAAACTATGACACTTTGCGCTTGTGCTTGTCCGGGGATCTTGCGAATGGTGGTTGAACTGAAACCTTCCAAATAATTTAAAGCTTGGCGCACCTGTTCTTGTAATGGGCCGCGTAAAATGTGGGTGTTGATGGTATCACCTTCATCATCAAATTGGACGATTTCGATCCGTGCGCCGGAAAAATACTGCTCTGGGTTATTGACAAACATCAAGAGCGGCACTTGACGAGGCGCATCATGCCCATTGATCGGAGTGGTTAAAAACAAATTACGATAGCGTTGTTTCTCGGAAGACACATCCATTTCGATCTTTGCATCTGACAAAAATTGCCGCACCAAGTTCGCTGAAATCACCTCAGCGGTGTATTGATGATTGACACGATCATCAAACGGCAATTGATTAGTCTTTTGCAGCAATTGGGTGAGCGTTTCTCCTTTGGCCTTCTCGGTAAGATTACTCCGGCGGATCGGGTGAACATAGTCCCCTCTTGCCCCGTTGATTCCGGCCTTCTCTGACGCTTGATAAGGACGCAATTGCCCCGGTGGACACCAGATCACCAAAATCGTTTTACCCTGATATTCTTCTACTGAGATAATCGGGATATATTCGGGATCAATGCGTTTACAAGCGCTAAACAATTCTTTTTGATGCTCATCTAAATTACCAGATAAACCCAAAGGCGGGAGAATCGGCAAGCCTGTTTCTTCATCTTGAGCGACCCCAAGGACAATAAAACCACCGTTTAAATCTAAAAAATCGTTGGCAAAATCGCAAATCGTAAGCACGACTTGAGAAAGCACATCTTTGCTCCAAGACGCTTTTAGCTCTAGTCGAATCGACTCAAACTTGCCATTGATCAAATCGT
The DNA here is from genome assembly GCA_025454525.1 of Anaerolineae bacterium. Lineage (GTDB taxonomy): Bacteria > Chloroflexota > Anaerolineae > Aggregatilineales > Phototrophicaceae > JALOOG01. Next base: position 1,707 of record JALOOG010000103.1, read on the forward strand.
CTAAGCGAATAGGCAAAATTGACACCAGCATACTCCGATGTTCAAAAGCCTATTTAGTATAACAGATTTTGATCGGGGCAAGAGCGAACCCATTTTTAGAAGTCCGCTCTTATAAGAGATAACGCTTAAATCGTATCGCGGCGGATCGCGCCCGATCCGGTTTTTTCCACCCGGCGACTCGCTTCGGCCATCAGGTAGCTAAACACAAAGAACAAGATCCCGATGTATAGATAGCCCTCGCGTGGAAACATCAGATAGCCCGTCTGACTATCGCCTAAGATCTGGTTCATGGAACCGACTAACTCAAACAAGCCGATCACGTAAACTAACGAGGTGTCTTTAAACAAGCTGATCGCTTGCCCCATGATCGCCGGGATCACATAACGCAACGCCTGCGGGATCACGATCAAGGTATTCATCCAAAAATCGTTGAGTCCCAAAGCATGAGCGGCCTCTAATTGTCCCTTGGGGATCACTTGCAAACCACCGCGGATCACTTCGGCCAAATAGGCTGAGGTGAACAACGTCAACACCACCATGATCCGGATCAACAGGTCAACATCGCCTAAGCCAAAGCCAAAAAACGGCAAGATCAACCGCCCCGCAAAGATCAAGGTGATCAACGGCACACCGCGCACCACCTCAATAAACACCGTGCATAACAGCGAGACGATCGGCAAGCTGCTTTGTCGTCCCAACGCTAAGATCAAGCCAATCGGGAATGAGGCGATGATCGCCACCGCCGAAAATAACAGGGTTAGCAACAATCCACCTAATTTATCACTGGGGATCTGGGATAACTGCCCATTGCCGGCCACACCATTCACCAACGTCAAGATCACCGGAAACGAGATCGCCCATAACAGCGCCACGCCACGCGAACTGGATGTCCCACCTTTGATCAATAAGGTGACTGCATACAAGATCACCGAAACACACAACGCCCCCAACACGAACAGGTAAAGTGTGCTGGTGTTCGGATCCGATCCGGTCATGCCAAAAATCTGCATCACCAAGTAGAGTCCAAATATGATCGCGCTGCCCCACCCCAAAACACGCTCTGATCCGGCGGGTAAACTTACACTAAAGCGTCGGCGCACAGAAAATGCTCCGATCCCATATCCAACCGTGCCAATCAACAAGGCGAGGAAAAAAGGCGTGCGCGTTTCTAAGAGGAACGGCGAAAATTGTAAGGCGAACCATTGTCCAAGCGTGCGTTCACCTTGAAAACGCATATCGGTGCGATTGGCTTGGGTAGCGCACCCAGTACAGTTTAAAACAGGTTGTGGGCCATATGCAGCAATCCGATCCCCTTCAGCGGCGCGGGTACTCCGATAAACCTCTAGGTTATCAACGCGCAACCACGCGATCCCTAGCGCGTTTTCCGCTTCCCGAATCGCCGTGTAGGTATACCAACCAGAGGCGGGGGCCGTCCACTCAAAGGTTAAACTTTCGGGAGATGTCCCTGAAAAGGGTGATTGTGCGATCACTTGCCCATCACGATCCCAGATCTGCACGGCCAGACTTAAATCATAGATCGCGGGATCAATCGTGGGGGGATCCACGATCACGATTTGGGTAGACGCGGCCGCGTAAGCATCAAATGAGGTGTTCGCTTGTTGGTTGTCATTTTCGACATAACCGGAAATGGTTTCGAGTCGAAAATCATCGCGCTCTGTGAGCGGATCGATCGTAAAGGTCACGGTTTGACCCGCTTGTGCGATGAAGTTCACTTGCCGGATGTTGTATTGACCGTCCATATAGTTAAAGATCGGCGGATGTGCGACAAATTGCGCCAAAAACGGCACTACCCACATCGTCACCCCGATGATCGCTAACACGATCACCCAACTTCGGGTCACCCGTCCCCATACGCCGACCGACATCATCGCCAAAAAAACCACGATGCACCCGATCAAACTGGCTCGCCACACTTCCTCTACCGGAAATTGCAAACCGACATTCAAGGCGCGTAAGTTGTTAAACACGATCTCCCATTGGGCATTAAACAACGCCCAATCCAAAAAGCCCACCAAAAAGTAACCGACCACTGCAAATGTGATCACGGTGATCAAGCTATCGGTTGGGGTTTTAAACAAGTTCACCCGAATCCAATGAAGCGCACCCACTTCTAACAGCGGTGGACGGCGGGCGGGGGGTGGTTCTTTCGGAGCAATATAATAAGCATCAGGAAGGCGTTGATCGTTCATCGTGTTTTGATCCGGGTAAATCGATTAATCAGGTTAGTCATAAACGAGAGCGAAACACTGATCGAGAGGTAGATCAGCATCAATCCGATAAAGAACGGCACGGCCTGACCGCTCTCATTGTTGGCAAGTTGGGCAATGCGATAGGTGTCCGCATAGGCCACCACGATCCCCAAACTAGAGTTTTTGCCAAGGTTCACGTATTGATTGCCTAATGGCGGGATGATCAAGCGGAGTGCTTGTGGTAACACAATAAAACTTAAGACTTGATTCCCGTTAAAACCTTGTGAGCGGGCCGCCTCGATCTGCCCAAACGGAACCGATTGAATCCCGGCGCGCACAATATCTGCAATGAATGCCCCAGTATACAGAGTCAAACCCAGGGTCAAAGCGACAAACGAGATTGACAGTTGTAAGCCTTCCTGCACATTCGGGCCGCGCAAAAACGGATAATTGAAGGTGTAAGGCGTGCCGGCCAATAACCACCCCCCGACGATCGCGATCAACAACACCGGGATCATAAACCGCCACACATACGCCGGTTGACCGGTTTGCTCTTGTCGCCGGAGTCGCCATGCCCGTAAAAACAACGCTATCACCACACCGATGATCACACTGATCAATAAGATCACCGCTTGATCGGTCGGATTTGGTTGCACAACATAAAAGCCGCGTGCGTTGAGGATAAACAAATTACCGGGGAGGGTACAGGGATTCGGATCAAGCGTATAACTGCCTAACGCGCAAATAGATTGACGGGGCGCGGGAAGCAGTAACGTCAATGAACGGTAGATAAAGATCAACTGCACGACCATCGGGGTATTACGGAAGATCTCGACGTAGATTTGTGCCACGCTACGCACCAAGATATTGCTAGAGAGCAAACCGATCCCGGCAAAGATCCCCAACAAAGTACACGCGATCAACGAGATAAACACCACTTGTAAGGTACTGATGATCCCCGTAAAAAAGGCCCGGGTCATCGTACTAGGGGCAAGGTATTCGGTGAGAAAGACCCGTAACATCTCGGTGAGTTGCGCGGGCGGATAACTGATCATCAACAAGATCAAAATGGCGATAGTGATCACCGTGCCGAGTTTGACCTCAAAATGTTGATATTGTCGGTAAAGGCTGAATCCGGTGTAAAGGGTCAACACCCCGGCTAAGATCCAGATCGCATTCCCTAAGATTCCGGGCAATTCGGGCGTGCGTGTCCATGCCCATACCGACGTTAACGACGGGCCTTCCGCGATCGCTACCGTAAACGGGCGGTTATAAACCCCAAAATCCAAGGCAAGGTTGGAATTAGTCAGGTTAGTGGTCAAGTTTGCGATCAACACATATCCCGCGCCGACCACCAAAAACAAAAAGGCCAGCTGGGCGAACAACCGTAATACGCGCACATCGCGATAAAACGGCACACCGGGCGTTAAAAAGTTAAATGGGTTGGCGCGCCTACGTTTAGGCGGAGGGCGATAAACATTTGTGGTGGTATCCATGGGAAGTGCCTCATAAGGACAAAAAAGGCTTGTTATAAAAGTGAGGGGCATGACAGCCATGCCCCTCGTTGATTTAAATTCACATCAAACCAAAACGGTGATGTTTAACGCCAAGCGGGTGAATAGAGCAAGCCGCCATCCGTCCACAACGCATTTAATGAACCTTCACGGGCGATCCCGATCGGGGTCACATTGCGTTCATAGATTTCCGCATAGTTGCCCACGGTGCGGATGATGTCCGCCGCGAACGAATTCGGGATGCCCAAGGCCGTCCCGTAGTTTTCTGTGCCAAGCCCGAAGAACCGGACTAACTGCACATTTTCATTGCCTTCTTCAGCGTCCGCTAACAATGCTTGTTGTTCGGCAACCAACGCATCGATATTGGCGCTGGTGATGTCCAATTCTTCCGCTTGGAAGGTGGCATACACTGACCAATTCACAACATCGGCGAATTGCGCGTCACCGCTCACATACATCGGGCCAAGCGGTTCTTTCGAGAGCGTATCGCCCAAGATCGTCCATGCTGCCGGATCGCTCAAGGTGGTACGGAGCGCGGCCAATTGGCTCTTATCAGAGGTCAACGCATCGCAAGCGCCCGCTTCGAGATCTGCAACGTTCGCATCGGGGGTGGCCGCCAATTGCAAGGACGGGTCAGCGCCGAATTGCGCGCGATAAGCATCGGTGATGTTCTTTTCGGTGGTCGTGCCGCTGGTGGAGCAGAAGGTCACGCCATCCATGTCGGCCAAGCTGCTATAACCATCGGCGATCCGCACCAAGATCCCTTGCCCATCGTAGAAGGTGGTCGGGCCAAAGTCAGATCCGAGGGTGATGTCACGGGTAAACGTCCAAGTGGTATTACGATGCAACACATCCACTTCGCCGGCCTGTAAGGCGGTGAAGCGCACGTCCGAGGTTAACGGCACAAAGTTTACCTTGTCTTCGCTAAATTCGGGCCCCCAGATCGCCACCGCTAACACGCGGCAGAAATCGGCATCCAAACCTTCCCAACGATTGGTATCGGGGTTGATATTCGAGAAACCAGGGATACCGCCACTCACACCGCAATTGAGTTGACCGCGTGCGATGATCTCGGCAACTTTACCTGCTGGGGCCGTGTCTTGCGCGCTGATCAAACTGACAGACAGTGCGATCATGGTGAGCAAGGCAACAAGGGTAAACAGTAAACGTGAACGAATCATTTTTTTCGCTCCAATTTTCAAAAAAGTAAGATGATGCAATTTTTAACACAAGCATAGGGAAAGCGCAACTGATCAAACCAAGTTCGTACAATAGTCCTTATCAGTCTGTGTGAATATGCACAAATTCAGCAACTTTCCGGCTTTTCTATACAATGAACCTCGTCAACTTCCGAAGGAAAAGAACATGATGTCAGAACAACCTACATCAGAACAAACCTCCTTTTTGGACTATTGGTACGGAAAGCTGCTTGCGAGTATTATTTTGTTGGGGTTCGCTTATTATCTAAATACCGTTTTTGAAGAATTGGAAACGGGTCAATTGGAAACGGTGTTGATCAATACCATGATCGCCTTGATGTATGAAACCATAGGACGTTATCCAACGATTGGCATTTTTGGATTACTAGGCGTAGGCTTTTTGGCCTTTGGGCTTCGACAATTTTTCACGGAAAATTAAACCCTGTAGGGAGCGCATGATCGCACGCTCCCTACACCCACTCTGATGAAATTAACTCCGGGCCGCGTCATCCCGTGAGATCAACGTAACCGTCAATTCGATCGTCTGGCCATCGCGCAAAACGGTCAATGTCACCGTGTCCCCCGGTTGGGTGAAACGTGCTAGATAACCGATCAAGCTTTCCATACCGTTTAAGGGCGTGCCGTTGATCGCGACGATCACATCCGCGCTTACCAATTCACCCTGTTCGGTGAATACGGCCGGACGTAAACCGCCTTCGGCCGCGGGTAAACCGGGGATCACTTCACTCACCACCACCCCACGTTGATTGTTAGCCAAATTCAGCGCCTCAATCGCTGCTAAGTTGATGCTGCCGCCGGTTAAGCCGATCAAGCTGTAATTGACCTCACCCTTTTCGACCAATTCGCGGGCAACGCGTTGCACCAATAAGCCCGGAATCGCAAACCCAACCCCGGAATTTGTCCCCGACTCGGTGCGAATTTGGGCGTTGACCCCGATCACTTCCCCGCGAAGGTTTAACAATGGGCCGCCACTGTTACCGGGGTTGATCGCCGCATCGGTCTGGATCACGCCGCCGATCGAATAGCGGTCATTGAGGCCGCGGATCGTCCGCTCTAACGCGCTTACAATTCCGGTGGTCAACGTCCACCGCTCACCAAACGGGCTACCGATCGCTAACACCGATTGACCGACGATCAAACCGTCCGAATTGCCAAAAGTGACGGGGATCAGGCGATCCGCGCTCAAATTCACCTTGATCACGGCAATATCCGAGTCTGGATCTAGCCCGACCACTTCAGCAGGGACGATCGTGCCGTCAAGGAAATTGACCTCGATCTGCTCGCGATCGAGATCGGGTGTTTGAGCGATCACATGATAATTGGTGATGATGTGGCCTTGTTGATCGAACACAAAACCCGATCCACCCCCGCCTCCGCCCGACGTGATCACATTGATCGAAACCACCGACGGACTCACACGTTGATAGATCTCGGCAATTGCACGCTCATCTGGAGACAGCACACTGAGATCCACTGGGGCCTGTTGCAAGGCAGGCATTTCCACAAAACGAACTGGGCTTTGACTGGCACGCGCAGAAAATAAACTGGTACCGGCCACAAAGCCGATCCCCACTAACATCAGCGCTACTAAAAAAACGACGGCACTACGCGCAATACGGTACATAACTTTTTAGCTCCTTGATGGATTCACCCGTTTATTAGACGACATAGAGCTTAAAAAATTCAGACGTATTTGTAAAATTTCGGTAAATTTCACCTATTCTTGGCGCGTTTCGTCTAAAGCCAATTCGATAAACAACGCCGCTGACCACCCGAACATCGGCGCGGCCTTGGGAGCGCGCTCCCCAGTCAATGGATTATAATATTCGTAAATATCAGAGTGTTGGATGATCATGTCTAAGGTTTTCCGACGCAATTCGGCCGCTTGATCCGGATACCCGCTGCGTTTAAGCGCTTCGACAAACAGGTAATTGATATTCACCCACACTGGGCCGCGCCACATCTGTTCCGGGTCAAAAGCGGGATCTTGTCGCGAAACGGTCGCTAAGGGATAAGCAGTCCAAAAGTGATCCGGATCAAACAAGTATTTCACCAACGCATCGGCGATTGGTTGGCTCAATTTCCCTGTGAGCAGCGGTAACAAGTGAATCGGGGTGAAGGTGGGAATCGTGCCTTGGGCATTATATGCCCGGAAGTAACCGCGTTCTTCATCCCATAAATGGGTGAGCATCCGCTCATACAGGTCACTCGCCGCTTGTTCTAAAGACTCGGCCGCCTCATCTTCACCGATCAAACGGGCGATCTTGGCGAGGTTCTCTTGTTGCAACACCAAGTAGGTATTCAGATCGGGTGAGGTGACGGGCATTCCATGATCCCAGAGTGGATGATCGTCCAAACCTGATGAAAACGGATGCTGATAAACACAGAGTCCGTTTTCATCCCGATGATGATCCAACCACCACTGATTCCAACGGGTTAACGGCTCATAGACCTCATACAGAAAATCCTCATGCCGTGAAGCCTCATACAATTTCATGACCGCCCACGTCATGATCGGCGGCTTGGTGACATCGGCATCCACGGGACGTTGCAGATGTGTGATCGTGCCTTCATCATGGATCGCATCCGGTAACATGCCGTCGGATCGTTGATGATCCAACACGATCCGGAGCTGATCTTCGGCCAATTTGGTATCGACATGCCGATAAGCCAAGGCGTGGAACACCTGATCCCAATGCCACACGCCGACATAATGGATCATCGATGGCACTAACGCTTCACGGGTGAAGTAGTAGCGGGTGTTAAGCAACCCGGCCCGCATGATCCACCAAGCGTATTGATAATGTTTTTGGTAGCGTTCCAACACCGGGGGTGGGGCGGCTAACCAACTTTGCCATTGTTTGCGCGCCAGATCGATCACATCGTCTGGGTTGGGGATCGAACGGTTAAACGCAAGGCGCGGGGTGATGTTCAATAAGAGTGTGTCCCCGTCGCATGAGTCCACCTGTAAGGCGATCTCAAAGTGGGTGTCATTTTGACGTGTCACCTGATTGCTCACAATGCGGGCATTGGTGGTATAGGCAAATTGACGTTTTCCGCGCAAGGTGCCGCCCCGAAAATCGGCTTTTCCCTCTTGGGCGAACACCGTAAACTGAAAGCCAAAATGCCCACTAGGCAAGCGCACAAGGATCGTTTCTGGGTCAAAAAACGCCCATTCAAACACCCCGTGCGCGGTGAGATAACGCACACAATGGGGATAGGTTTCGATCTCGACCGCGGTGATCGTGGTATTATCCGCATCTAACAAGGTGAATGAGCCGAAGATCGGCGGACGTTCACGGTAATGTCCCACTTCATGCTCCCATTTTGTCCAACGCTCCGCAAGACGGATATAGAGTTGATGATCCGCACGAAACAGCATCAAACGCGAACCGCGCTCGGTGAACGGGATATGAATGAGATCAATTTGATTACGTAAAAGTTCAACGCTCATGTTCATTTCTTTGTTGATAAGCGGGAATTGAGGCCATTGGCGGGCGTTCAATATCCGCAATCTGGGCAATATCAAGCGCAAATCGTTCGGGTTCTTGGATCACCAATTTCATCGTTTGATTGGCCTTGTCTAACAACTGAATTCCGTAACGATTTTCAATCCGTGCGATAAAAACCTGTAAGATAGCAAAAGACATTTTGCTTAAGTTTACCAATGCTTGGTTATGATGTACACGTACTTCCAGATCGACCTGTGCAATCGAGTCTAAACCATACCGTTCATGAAGATCTAGCAACAAACCTGTTTCGACTCCATAACCGCTAAAAAAAGGAAGTTGTTCTAAAACAGTTCGTCGTCCAGCATATTCACCCGAAAGGGGTTGCACAATCCCCGAAAGCTCTGGATAAAAGAGGTTTAATAACGGCCGCGCCACCAATTCGGTAACACGTCCACCTCCAAACGCCTGTAATTTGCCGTCTACCTGTATGGGACGGGCATAAAACCCCTTCACATAATCGATCCGCGGGTGCTTAAGGAGCGGCCCCAACAGCCCATAGATAAAACGGGGGTGGATGTTGGTGATGTCCGTATCCACCCAAACGATAATATCCCCTTTGGTGACATACAAACTTTTCCAAAGTGCCTCTCCCTTGCCGTGGTAAGATCCCACTTGTTCTGTAAGAATTTGTTGGTGAATATAGGTCGGGATTCCCAGAGATTGCGCGATCGGAACAGTTTGATCGGTAGAGTTGCTATCGATCAACACAATCTCATCCACCAATTGTGTTTGATCCATAAGCGCGGTTTTTAGGGTTTGGATCACATGGCCGACAGTTTCAGCTTCGTTAAGCGAGGGAAGTGCGATGCTAATGGTAACGCCGCGCTTTGCTTTGAGCTGCAATAGCTCTTGGAGATCGTCAAATTCACTGCTATGAAAGGTATTTTGGGCAAACCAACGATCTACACGGTTTGAAAGCGGCGCTTCCACTGTAAGCGGATAGGGCAGGTGAAAATCAAACGATTCTTGAATTGCGCCACGCACCAAGATCACGGGTAAACCGCTACGGTGAAAAACGTCACTGATGACCGAATGACCAGAGTCGGTATTTTTTTCGGGACGACGAAATGAGGCCCCCATTACGATCGCTTTGTGATCAACCGCTTCTTCCAAAATGCCTTTGGTGATCTCGGTGATCGCGGTCACAGTGCGCGAAATTTGTGGAACGGCACGCATCACCAGTTCTAGATCTGGGGCCTTACGTCGGTGATCAGCGGCATGAAATAAGGTGATCGTCCCCTGATCGGCCAAGCATTGGGCGACACGTACCCCTAACGACATATTCGGGCCACCGCGTAACGACAATAACACATCGCCGGGATGATGCCAGCCTGTGCCATTCAAGACCACCGTATCGCAAGGGGTTTGACTGAAGATCGCATCGATCGTCATGCCGCCCACCGTGCTGTCTGGTGAAGCACTTTGCACCAACAGCAGATCCATTTCTAAAGCCGCGATCTGTTCTAAAACATGATTAAAGGGTTGATAATCCACCAACACCTGTACTTCATCATGAATCGTAGGATGGCAACGTGCAACCTCATACAACCGATCACGCCAAGAACGCGCCAATAAAGCACTCTCGCTAAGCGATTTTTCGGGTTCCACCGTAATCAGACCCACTAAATAGATCAAACCGTCTTGTGGGAGTAGCCGCAGGGCTAAAGCGGTACACGGATCTAACAACGCCGGATCAGTGATAACGACAAGCAAGTGATAGAGGGTGGTCATGTTTGCTCCAAAAGGGGGATTAACTGTTGTCGGATGATGGCATCCCAACGGGCGGTTTTGCGGGTACGAATGCGGAGACGGGCGCGTGGGTCATGCTCTAGGGTGGATTGGATGCGGGTCGCTAGTTCACTGGGAGCATCGTGGATCGGGTCAAAATACGACACATCCATTTGTCCGATATGATGAAAAGGCGGTAGATTGGAACAAAAGATCGGTAAACCGGTTAAGCCGGCCTCTAAAAGCGGAATACCAAAGCCTTCTTGAAAACTTGGGAAAAGCAACGCATCAGCAAGGGTGTAAAGGTTAGCCATGGTTGGATCATCAGGGATCAGCTGATATTGATACAAAAAATGTGCGCTGGCTTTTAAATCCAAAGTTTCACATAGGGTCAAGAGTTCTCCCAGATAACCGGGGTTAAGCGGGTTATGGGGCCCCGGTGGCCCGGTGATGATCAAACGATAATCGCGGGCGCTTTGAGCGCGCAACGCGGCCAAGCTCTGTAACCCAAAAGCAATATTTTTACGTCGGGTCAAACGGGCGGGAAGTAACAAGATCCCATCGGCATCCAAAAGCCTGAGGGTGGTCTCAATTTGGTACATCAAAGGTGTCCACTGAAAAAAGCGGGCCGGATCGATCCCCGGTGGAATCACTGGGATTGAGTCGGTATGTACACCTAATAATTGGGCCAGTTCAATTCGACGTGGTTCTGAAATGGTCACATAACGGGAATTTTGCCAAGGAGTCCGCAATAAATCCCAAGGATAACCGCGATGAAGCTCCGGTAAATATTGCGGATTCGTCCAAGCCAGATCATGACACCACGCGATCAATTTGGGGTGTTCTAAACGGGCTAAAGCAGCGGTGAGGGGGAGGTGTTTGTTGAGAGTATGGGCATTGTGGACAATACAAACGCTACAATCCTGAAGTAGATGTTCTAACTTCTCTTGTAACTGGGCCACGCATGGATAAAACTCGGTAGGGATATAGCCGGTATCTAACGCGGCCTTGATCGCTAAGGTGGTGGGATGTGTTGAGCTAAAAATCGGATCGATCTGTAGCTCAATTCTAGGATCGAAGGATTCACCACGTCCACTGATGACTCGGACTTGATAACCGCGATCGCTTAGCCCAATTGCCTGTGATGCGAGTGTAGATTCGACACCCCCAATCGTTGGCGGACTGGCATAATGCAAGAGTGCAATTCTGAAAACCAACCTTCATCCAAGCTCCATAGTCTTTTTTTAGTAAATCGTATGATAACGCGAATAAATCGCCCTCGCAATCCCTTGTTTTTAAAAATAGATTAAGGTGATCAAGTCCGCTCCAAATTCATTGATTAGGTGTGGCGGTGACGGCAGCAAAGCCCCAAAAATAAATTCGGCGACAGCGGCAAGGGGGTTAGAGGGATCGTAAGATTGAAATGGCGCGCTTCACCAAGTCGTCGAAAATCCCACCTGAAACCGCCAACACAAGCTCAAACCGCCCCTTCATGCGATCCTCCTTAAGGTGATCCTAGATGAATGATAGCGCAGATGAGCGCAAAAATCGTAACAAATGTTACGACTTTTGATTTGAATTGAAACGATGCGCCTGTTTAGAGGTACACCTCAATGATCGTCAGTTTGAAATGCCACCCGACGCGGTTAAATCGATTGCGAAGGCAGTGGATCATGCTGTTTATCGGGTCAGTTTCGAAACTCGATCGCCAAACCCGATTTTAAGCGACTTTAGGGGCGGATCATGCGGCTCGTTTTGAGGCTAGGTGAGGCTGTCGAAACTCCCTGCGAGAATCGTGACGGTGATCGACTTGCGAAACATACAGACTTGTGTTATGATTTTTTTCAAGTTGTGAGGCCGGAGCGGTGGTCAAAAAAGCGGCTAAATGCTTTTAAAATCAGGTAAGGGGTCAAAACATCCATACCCTTTATCAATTCGCTAGGCGATTTCACTCACTATGGCCCGTTTGAGGGTACTGAAACCTCTATGTAACTGATCTGTGAGGTGTTATACCAGATTTCACTCACTATGGCCCGTTTGAGGGTACTGAAACCTAGATCCATATACGCCTTATGGCGCTGTCCTAAATTTCACTCACTATGGCCCGTTTGAGGGTACTGAAACGATGAATTGAAGGGGGCGCGATCACATAGCACCCATATTTCACTCACTATGGCCCGTTTGAGGGTACTGAAACTGGAAATGGATGTAAACGAGATGCTCTCAGAGCTAGATTTCACTCACTATGGCCCGTTTGAGGGTACTGAAACGAATTTAAACGCCTATACTCGAAACTGAGATAGGCGATTTCACTCACTATGGCCCGTTTGAGGGTACTGAAACCAAGCGTTGGGCGGTGGGGCGGTGGGGCGCTAAAATTTCACTCACTATGGCCCGTTTGAGGGTACT
>JALOOG010000104.1 GCA_025454525.1 Anaerolineae bacterium
GCATGATCAAATTTTTCGATCATCGGCTCGGTGTATGTGAAAAAGGTGTTGAGCAGTTGGGCGACTTGCTCCGGCTGATTCAGATCATAGACTCCGACGCGCTCCCCGTGTTGATACAAGATCGCTTGCTGACTATCCTCAAACAAGATATTGCGATTCGGATAGCCCGCCGCAAATTTTTTCGCGATCTCATCTTCTAGCTTGTCGTCTTGATCTTTCGCTTCCCAATACCCGCGATCACGCCGAAATACATCGCGGATCACCCCGTCGAATCGGATCAGGTGTTGATCGAGTCGATGCGATTGTTCGATCACCAGCTCAAGATCGAACACTTTGGCCGTGTCATTCAGCAAGGCTTTAAACGGCTCACGGAGTCCCATTTCGTTGGTAATACGTTGACGTTGGATCGTTTCGCGGGCCTCGTAAAAGGTTTTGATCGCCTTGTGTTTTGCCCCCAAAATCATCCTACACCGATCCCCTAGTTAATAAAAATATGTTCTATCATACCGCTTTTGATGCAGCTCTGCAACCTTTGAGGGGTAAAGAGATCGGCGGAAAGACGTAACATTTGTTACGATTTTTTCGCTCACTTGTGCTATGCTTCCAGTTAACACGGCTGGTAGTGTGTTTAGGAGCATCCGATGACCGATCAAGCGCACTTTCTCTTTATTTTTTACACGATCCATTTCGATCTTATGCTCGGAATTACGATGCCGCCGCCTAAAAAGTTTTTTCCATTCACCGCCGCACTTGCCGCTGTTTGATTGAACACAGGCTAAAGCTGTTTTTCATTTTGAAGCGATTGCGTTGACTCTGCATGACATCAGCTGGTGATCATTACGTCGCTTGCCACGCCACGACTCAATTAGAAAACCGGCTTTTACTGGATGTCATACAAAGTGCAAGTGCTGATCGTGCCAACGGGTAATTTAGAGGAGGACATCCAGCATTTATTCAAATTTTATGAGAAAGTCCGCGCCAAAAATCCGGAAAACAAGGGAAAATTACACCGTGAGTCCTAGATCGAAGCTGACATCATTATGGATACCATTAACAATCGTTATACCATTGAACGGGCGATCGGTAAAGGCGCAAGCAGTGAGGTTTATCAAGTGGTCGATCGGCTCACTCATGAGACCCTCGCCCTTAAGCGCCTTTCCCCGGATGCCCAATTATTCTCGGAACTTTCGTTAACGGATCTGCGTTTTTTGTTTATGCGTGAATTTCGGGTATTGGCTTCGTTGCGCCACCCGAATATCATGGACGTGATCGATTATGGTTTTGATGAATTTCAACAACCCTATTTCACGATGACGTTGTTAGAAAATGGGCAAGACCTCTTAAGTTACGGTGTCGGGTGTTCATTTTCCGAAAAGATCGACCTGTTGTTGCAAGTGTTACAGGCACTTAAGTATCTCCATCGTCACGGGGTTATCCACCGCGACCTGAAACCATCGAATATCCTAGTAGATCCCTACAGTCAAACCGTCAAGGTTTTAGATTTTGGCTTATCACAGATGTTGGGGATCGACTCTAACAGTCGTTTGGACGATCACTTGGTGGGGACGATGCTATATATCCCCCCGGAAGTGTTATCCGGTCAAGATGTTACGCCACAATCAGATTTCTACTCTTTGGGCATCATCGCCTATGAGTTGTTCACGGGTCAACATCCCTATCCGCACAGTTCAATCTCGCAATTACTCAACGGGATCTTACAAAGTACGCCCGATCTCACTCCCATACCCGATCTGTTGCAACCGATCATCCAACGCCTGTTACAGGTACAACCAAAAGATCGATATGCATCGGCGGGTGAGATCATCATGTCACTCTCACGGCAATTGCAACGCCCCACCCCACCCGAAGACCCGCATCAACTTCAGAGTTTCACCCATTACGCTCGTTTTGTGGGACGTAAAGACGAATATCGACAATTGAGTCACGCCTTTGATCGAGTACGTGAGGGTCATGGATCGGCATGGTTGATCGGCGGTGAGAGCGGGATCGGCAAGTCACGCTTATTAGATGAAGTGCGCGTACTGGGTTTGGTGAGCGGCGCATTGGTGTTAACTGGCCAAGGGGTTGAAGGCGGTGGTTTACCGTTTCAATTGTGGCGTAAGATCCTACGGCGATTGGCGTTGATCGTGCCGATCGAACCGACAGAGCAGGCCGTGATCGCTGAATTTATGCCGGATATAGGTCATGACACCCCTCTACAACCGGTCTCGGTGATCTCTAATGAGCAGCAGATGGCCACGGTGATCAGCGATCTGTTGCGTCGGGCTTGTGGGATGCAGAAACCGATCTTAGTGCTGCTGGAAGATTTGCATTGGGTTTCGGAAAGCTTACGCCCCTTGCAGATGTTATTACCATTCATCAGCAAGTTACCCTTGATGATCGTCGGGACGTATCGTGATGATGAGCGGCCCGCTTTACCCGAATTGTTGCCCAACAGCCATTTGATCAAGCTCAAACGGTTTACCGCGGAGGTGGTCGGTGAACTCACCCAAGCGATCCTTGGCCAACAGCCCGATCATGCTAAGCTGATCGCCTTTTTACAGCGCGAAACGGAAGGCAATGCTTTTTTCTTGGTGGAGACGATCTACGCCTTGGCCGAAGCATCCGGTGATCTTGATCAAGTGGTTCATCAGATTTTACCCGAATACACCACCTCACAGGGCATTGAACGCTTGATTCAACGGCGACTCGTCTTGATTCCGCCGCGAGAGTATCGCTTGTTACAGATCGCCGCGATCATCGGGCGCGAAATTGACCTCGCAGTGATGGCCTTTATCCAACCACAGCTAAACCACTGGTTGTATATCTGTTCTAACGCCGCGGTGATTGAGATTTATGAACAGGGGTGGCGTTTCCGTCATGACAAATTCCGCGAGTCGTTATTACAAACGATGCCTCCCGAACAAACTCAACAGGATCATCGACGTGTGGCGATCGCTATAACAGAAATTTATGCCGATGATCCCACTTATGCGGCGGTGTTAGCCGAACATTGGCGGATCGCTGGGGATGACATTAAGGAGGCGTATTATGCCGAAGAAGCCGGTCGGTTTGCGGATGAGCTGAACCTATTACGCGAGGCACATCACTTCTATACCCGTGCCTTAGAACTGCTCCACGATGAAAAGCGGCGTGTTCAAATTAAGTTACGCCTTGGCGATGTTCATGCCCGAATGGGGAATTATCAAGAGTCGTTGCGTTATCTTCAGATGGTCTTGAACCACAAACACGCGACCCCCGAAAGTCGGGTGAAGGCGTTGAACTTGATCACCCGCACTGCTTATCAACGTGGTGATCTCGCTTGGGCGATTGAACAGGCCGAACAAGCGCTCCAATTGGCCCGCACGATTGGCAATCTGCGTGAAGTGGCCCAAGCTCTCAATAACCTTGGGGTGATCGCTTATTATCGATCGATGTGGGAAGAGTCGCGCCGTTGGCATTTGCAAAGCTTAGAGATCCGTCGTCAGATCAAAGACTTAGCCGGGATCGCCAGTAGCCTCAATAACCTTGGCAGCGTCACCGAGGCCCAAGGGGATTATCGTCTCGCCTCTGAATATTATCAAAGTAGCTTGGTGGAATGGCGGAGGATCAACAACACTTGGGGGATGGCCATGGGGCAAACCAACCTTGCCCACAGTTTGTGCGCGCAAGACCAGCTCACCGATGCGCTTAAGTATTATCACGCGGCGCTGTTAGAGGCGCAACGCACCGGATCGATCTCACTGATCTTAGAGATCATCGTCGGGCGGGCCATGGTGTACTTTAAATTGAGCGATTATATCAATGCGGCCCGGTGGTTAGGCATGGCGTTGAATCATTCGGCGGCCAATTCCGATGTACGCACTTATGCCGACCCGGTGGTGAAAGCGCTGTATCAATGTCTAAGTGACGCGGAAGTGACCTGTTACTTTGCTGAAGGTGCGGCCTTAGATTTCAACGAACAGATCGAACAATGGGTCGTACAGATCGGGCAACGGGTCTAAAATAGAGGGTGAGTCATTTCGTATTGACGAAAGGGATCACGCATGTCAAACCGTTTACAACTTTCCGTGCTATGGGAAGGATTACAGGTGTTGATCGATACCTCGCAATTGGTGATCGATCGCCCGCGTGGTAGCGCTCATCCGATCTACGAGGCGCTGATTTACCCGGTGGATTATGGTTATCTGGCCGGCACCTTAGCGCATGACGGCGGCGGGATCGATATTTATGTCGGATCGAATCCCACCGTCGAATTAGTGGCAGTGGTTTATACCGTGGACTTGATCAAACGCAATTGTGAAACCAAGTTACTGTATCGTTGCCATGAGGAGGAGATCGATCAGATCGCCGATTTTATCCAACAGCAACAACTCGGTTACGCGCTCATTCGTCGTCATTCAAGCGCACATGAGTCTTAAGCTGCTGCATATATTCGACAAAATCCATGATCTCGCGAATCAGATCGACTCGTGCCGGATTTTTGATCAACTTCCCTTGATCGGGTAGGACAAAGCCGGCCGGCGGACGTTCACGGAAGGCGGTCGCTCCGACCGAGGTGATCTGTCCCTGTTCGATCAGATCGCGCACGATCACGCGGATCTGGCGGTGGTCTTCAGCCGTCACCGGACGGTAGATCACGCTGCGTAAGCGATTGTCCCAATCAAACGCGAGGGTGAGTCCGCCGAATAGCTCTAGATTCGTGCCACTGTAAGCGCCGTATTCTGTGCCTTGCAAGGTGATCGACTCCGACGAAAAAAAGGTGAGATAAGCGCACCCGTCGGAGTTGCGATAAGTCGCTAACGGGATCAACTCCTGCTCCGGGGTCAATTGGAGCGTGGGCAAGATCGTCTCTTGTAGGTAGATCGCGGCCGCTAAGGCATTGTTAAGCGTCTGGGGTAATCGCAAGTCTGGCAGCGTGTCCAGCTTTGCAACAAAGTCCATGAACGCTTGACGTGGGGCAAATTCGCGGCGGGTAAACACATCGATCAAGATCTGACGATAACGCCCGTCATACATCAAGTGATCTGCGCCGATCCAAGCTAAGGCCATGTCGTAAAAGCTAAATTCTCCCACAGGCGCGCATTCCACGCCCGCGATCAACAGATAACCTAACAGATCCCGCGCCTTGACCAAAGCGATATGCGGTTGATGACCTTCGGCACGCAAGTGATCATAAACGCCGACCAAGACATCATAAAATGCGCCGGTGAACACCCGTGAGTAGTTATGGGCCTGTCGTCCTAAGGTGAACAAGGGATCAGGGGGGGTATAGAGCAGGGTATCAAACGGTTTTAGGGTGAGGGTGTTAAAGGCGTTGCGTAAATAGACGGTTGAGCCGGGGGTCACAGCGCCGGAGTCTTGCATGAGCGCTTCGGTCAATTGCTCCGCGATGCGTGTGACAAAATTTTCGAGGTTGAGGTTATTATTCGACCACCGTAACAAGCGCCGATTCAACGAGTCATCATGCAACGCCACGAGAATCGCGGTCATATCACCGAAACTTTCGTGAAAACCGGATGACCCCAAGCCAAATGACTCGTTATACAGATCGCGTAACCCGTCTAAGATCGCGTGGCCGGCCTCATGACTCACGATGTCGGCACTTTGCGCGGTGCTGATGCGTTGGCCATTCGGGGCGCTATAGGTGTGAAAACCAACTAAACGATCCGCTTCATTGTAGAAGGCGTTCGCCAAGTTACCGACATGGGCATCCACCGTGATCCGCGGTGAAGGAAACGCCCACGGAATGGCGCGGGCGGCGTAACGTTCGTACATCCGTAAGGTGTAAGTGGTGTAATAAAACGCGCTGATCTGATCAAATTCCGGCGTAGCGGGCGGATACAAGTAATTGCCGTCTTCATCGGGTTGGGCGGGGGCGGCCGCACTGATCTGCACGCGGGTATTGATCAAACCGGGACGGATGTCATGTGCATCAATCCGACGGATTTCGGGTTCACCGACAAACGGATCTTGGGGGTAAACCATGACCTGAACGCGGGTATTGGCTTCGGGGGACGGGGGTTCTTCGCTTAAGGTGAAGGCGTGTGCGCGTTGAGCCAATAACGCGGCCAGATTACCGCGGCTATGTTCCTGTAAACGACGCAAACGGCGTAATGCTTCTAAGCTATGTTCTTCTTCGGGTTGTGGAAAAACGGACATATCGTTTACTCCAGTTTCGTGAAAGTGGGTTAAAATGGGTGTAAGATTTATTTATAGTCGCCAACTAGGAGCGTGTCCCTTGTCTCGATCCCTCCATTGTACCTTACTCATGCTTGCCTTGCTGCTTAGCTTTGGGCAAGCTGTAGACGCGCAAGATCGGCCGTTTTTTGAGGAAGATGTGTGTCCATTTTATGTGCCGCTCACGTTTGAGGTGGATTGCGGGTATCTCTCGGTGCCAGAAAACCGTCAAGACCCCGATTCCCCGATGATCCAATTGGCCGTCGCGATCATCCGCGGCGAGTCGCCGGCCCCAGAACCGATCATCTACCTTGAAGGCGGGCCGGGCGGTAGCGCCCTCACCGGCTTTTATTACTGGTTGGAGTCGCCCTTTACCCCCGATTATGATGTGATCCTGTTTGATCAACGCGGGATCGGTTATTCCACCCCGCGCTTAGAATGCCCGATCCCCGGTGAGGACACCACTTACGAAGAAGACGCGGAGATCTGTCGTGAATTATTAGAGGATGAAGGAATCGACCTCGCGATGTATACCAGTGCCAATAGCGCCGCTGATATTGAGGATCTGCGGATCGCGTTGGGCTATGATCAGATCAATCTTTTCGGGGTATCGTATGGGACGCGCTTGGCCCTCACCTACATGCGCGATTTTCCGGATGCGATCCGCAGCGTGATCTTGGACTCGGCTTATCCGCCCCAAGTGAACGGGTATGAGGAACAACCGATCAATGCCTTAAGCGCTTTTCAGGCCTTGTTTAACGGATGTGCGGACGATCAAGCGTGTAATGCGGCCTTCCCTGACCTTGAAAATGTGTTTTATCAGTTGGTTGACTCTGCCAATCAAACGCCATTGGTCAATGAAGAGGAAGAACTCGAATGGACGGGCGATGATCTGGTGAATATCTTGTTTGATTCGATGTACGACACGGAATTGATCCCCTATTTGCCCGCGTTGATCTACAAGGCCAGCAAAGGGGACACGGCGCTATTGGTCGATTTAGAATATGGGGAATTGGGGGAAGGTTGGGATTACGCTTATTATCCGGGGCCGGAAGATCCTGAAGCGTTGGATGCGTTGTATTACGAGTTACTAGCCGATTATCTTGACTTGGATGACGCGGATGCAGCCTACGATTATCTCCTTGACTTGGATGAAGATGAATTTTACGACACGTTAGATGATTTCTTCGATAACATGGAGGATGCCGATTTTGCCGAATTGATGATCCTCTATTTCAATTTTGAGGATGAAGACGCGCTAAACGACACGATCGATCAGATGAACGACGCGCAATATGAAGTGTTTGAGGACGAATTTTACAACTACTTCTATCAAGATGCAGAAGATTATGACTCCAACGAAGGCATGTATAACTCGGTAGAATGTTACGAGGAGATCCCGTTTAACGATTTTGACGTGGCCGAACGGAACATCACCCAACTGCCAGATGCGATCGAAAGCGGCATTTATGGCCCGACAATGGGTCAATTTGAGGCTTGTCGGGCGTGGGGAATACCGGCCGCGCCGTCCTTTGAGACCGAGATCGTCCGCAGTGATGCGTTTACCCTGATTACCGCCGGAGAATATGACCCGATCACGCCTCCGTCATGGAGTTTGGCGGCCGCTGAAGGTTTAAGTCGTCATTATTTTGTGCAATACCCCCGTGCCGGTCATGGTGTGGCGTTAATTCACGCTTGTGCGACCGAGATCACCTTAGCTTTCTTGCGTGATCCCATGCGTGAACCGGATCAATCCTGCCTAGAACGCTTAGATCCGCTTGATTTTTACACAGGTGGATAGGGTTAAGGGGCGGAGTGATCCGCCCCGATCGGATCACGCTTAGGCGGTTACGGGGTGTTCTGCTAACACGGCCTGCACGTCTAAGGCCAATTTGATCTCTTTGCCCACCAACACGCCACCGGTTTCCAAAGCTTGATTCCAGGTGAGGCCAAAATCCTCACGGTTCAAGGTGCCTTCAGCGGCGAAACCGGCCACATTTTTCCCCCACGGATTCTTATTCACGCCGAGGTATTCCACTTTTAAGGTGATCGGTTTGGTGACACCGGCCATTGTCAGCTCACCGCTGATCGTGCCTTCATTTTCGCTGGTCAAGTTGACGCTGGTGCTTTTGAAGGTGATATAGGGATTCACGGCGGCGTTGAAAAAATCGGCGCTGCGTAAGTGGTTATCGCGATCGGTTACGCCCGTGTTGATGCTGGCAGTTTCGATCTTGGCCTCTACTGAAGAGGCGTTAGGAGTCGCGGGATCGTAATGAATCACGCCTTCGACTGTGCCGAAAGAACCGCGGACGTTGGTGATCATCATGTGACGGACGGTAAACGTAACACTGGTATGCGCGTTGTCGATGTGCCAAGTAGCCATGAAATGAACCTCTCCTTAGAGTGATGACGGGTTTGTGTTATAAACGGACTATAGTCCGTTTATGTGCGTAATCATAGAACAAAAACGGACTATAGTCCATATAAGGTGCGTTAGAAATTGATGAGGCAACAATTACGCGGGAGTCAAACGCTCAAGTAGGTGATGTAATCCGAGGACAATATGGGTCAGGGTGTAATCGGGACGTTGCAACTGAAAGCGGATGATCTGCGGTGATAGCAGCGCATAAAATACATCCGCCAGATAGGCGCGGTCACCGGGGACATCGGCTCGCGTGAGCAGACCGTAGATCGTTTGTCGCCACCAGATGTGCGCGTGATTGGCTAAGGGTGGGGGCGCACCAGAGTCCACAATGTCTAATAGCGGTAAATTGCGCGCCACAAAGGCCGCCACTTGTTCCAAAAACCACCGTAGATCGTCTAAGGGTGGGTTTTGTTGACGCAAGCGGCGCAAAGTGG
This sequence comes from Anaerolineae bacterium, assembly GCA_025454525.1. Taxonomy (GTDB): domain Bacteria; phylum Chloroflexota; class Anaerolineae; order Aggregatilineales; family Phototrophicaceae; genus JALOOG01. Next base: position 9,040 of record JALOOG010000104.1, read on the forward strand.
AGTCTTGTAAGGCGCGTTGATCTTGATCTAAAAGCGCATGACAGAGATCGGTTTTATTATTGAAATGGCGGTACAACGTGCCTTTGCCGACCCCGGCGGCTTGCGCGATCTCGGACATGGTGATCGCGTCGGGGCCATGTTGATCGAAAAGGTGTGCGGCCGTCTTTAACAGTGCGGCGCGATTTTTCAACGCATCAGCGCGGGGTGGACGAAAATCCGGTACGAGAAACGGCTCATCATCCATATCGGATTACTCGGTTTTGGGGGGTTCTGGGGTTTTGATCTGGGTAATCGGTTCTGGGGTTTTTTGATCGTCATCTGTGCCGATGATCCAGATACACAGGCCCGATACCAACACAGTCGCGATGATCAAAGCGACCCATTGCAGTGGCAACAGACCGACATCGCCCGCAAATAGGAACAACATGATCACCATGCCTAGTGATAAGACGATCCAACCGCTTAGGCGCGGGTGACGGTTGATCCATTGCAGAACAGTCATGAGAAACACTCCTTGAGTTGAAAAAGTGACTTCTCAATAGTATACGATAAAGTCAGGGTGAACGAAAAGGGGTGAACAGGTGAGACAATCCAAAGTACGGTCAAGGCAAGCTTCATAACTTGGGGCAAAAATCATTCTTGCCCCAAGTTGGTTGCGCTAACTCCAAGCGCACCGTTATGCTTGATGATGATCATTGGAGTCTTCTGACAATAAGCGGGTGATCTCGGCGGTTTCGAGGTCATCCACATAGTGATCGATGGCTGATTCCATAAAACGTGCTAATTCTGGGTGTAATTGGCTAAAGTTGGCGATAAAATCGGGATGCGAGGTATACAATTGCCCTAATCCGCGTAAGATCTCTAGGGTCGGTTCATAAAAATAGCGGATATGCTGATGCCAACGGGTCATCAGTTCTTGCACTTCCACGCTATCATGGGACCTTCCCGCTTCGATCGCCTTGACGATCGCGGCATATAGCGCATTGCCTTCTTCAAAGATCACCTCGCGTTGTACCTTGCTATAACTGTTCCAGTTGCGGACCGATAGATTGACCAGATCCGGCCCATATTGTAGGCGGATCTCTCGTTCATAGTCTTTCTGTTGTTCGTCACTAAAGCCTTTAAACAGGCGTTTGTCGTTCATCGCATGACCTCCTTTAAGTTGCGCGATCGTTTCGTCTACGGTGTGGAGCAGGTCTTGTAATTGTGTGAGATTGGCTTGTAACGAGGTGCGATGCGCCTCAAGCGCTGTGATCCAATCCCCTGATGTTTGAGCTAATAGCGCCCTGATCTGCTCTAGATCAAACCCCAATTGGCGATACAACAAGATCTGTTGTAAGCGTAACAGCGCATCCCGATCGTAACGGCGATACCCATTCCCTTCGATATGCGTCGGGATGAGCAGACCGATCTCATGATAGTAATGTAGGGTGCGAATGCTGATATTCGCCAATTCGGCCACTTGTTTCACGCTGTACATACCCCCTCCTTCGATTCCTGATGAGCATACCCCCTCACGTTACGTCAGAGTCAAGCGACTTTTTCAGGAAAATTTGGGGGTTTTGGACAAAATATGGTAGAGTCTTTTGGTGAACAACTCCATTTACTTAAAGTTTTAACCTAGGAGAACTGTATGTTTCGTCGTTTTGTATTTGTGCTGTTGGTGATGGCGTTTGTGTTACCAACTTTCGCCGTAATCTTCGCCCAAGAAGGTGAAGAAGTCACGTTGCGTTGGCGCACCCGTCCCGATAACCAAGCCGAGATCGACCTGTATCAATCGATCAGCGACTCGGTGGATGAAGCGTGGGAAGGCGTAGCCTTACAATATGAACCCGGCAGCAGCGAAGGCGCGGGTTATCAAGGCACATTGTTGAACGAATTGGCGGCCGGCACGGCCCCCGATGTCTTCTGGATCCCCGGTGCGAGCGTGGCCACCTTCGCTCAAGAAGGCGTGATCCTCAACTTGGCTGATTTAGCCATGGGCATGGAAGACTTCGATGTCAATGTGTTCTATCCTCAACAATCCGAACAATTGACCTTTAACCCTGAAACGGGCGATAACACCGCCCTCTGGGGATTGCCGCGTGATGCGTCGGCAATGGTGTTGTACTACAATGCCGATCTGTTCGATGAAGCGGGCGTTGATTACCCCGAAGTTCAAATGGCCAATGGCACTTGGGATTGGACCGCCTTCCAAGAAACCTCTGAAGCGATCGCCGCTTTGTCTGCTGGCGACCGCACCGTCTACGGTTTCGGCATGAATAGCTGGTGGGCGAACTGGTTGCTGTGGATCAATGCGGCTGGTGGTAGCTACTTTAATGAAGATCAAAGCGGTTGCGGCCTCGAAACCGAAGGCACTGCCCAAGCGATCGAATTCTTACAAGGCTTATATGCGGGCGGATCGGCCGTGCCGTTTGGCCAAGACGCGGAAATTCCGTTTATGGCCGGTAGCTCCGGTATGTTCATGAATGGCCGTTGGGCGACCCCCAATGTGATCAGTCAAGCCGGTTTCAACTGGAATGTGGCCGAAGTCCCCGCCGCTCCCGGTGGCGAAGCCAGCAACTGGTTATTCTGGGGCGCGTATGTGGTCAATGCCAACACCGAACACCCCGCCGAAGCGTTTGAACTGCTCACCCGTTTGACCAGCGCCGATGTGCAAGGGCAAGTGACCGCGTTGGGCGCGAACATCCCCAGCCGCAACACCCCCGAATCGCAAGAAGCCTTCCTCAATAGCTTGTTGGATCTGAAACCTGATCTCAACAACGCCGCGTGGATCAACGGCCTGCAATATGCCGTGGCCGAAGCGCCGCTCTGGACGGCTAACTTTGATGCGATCAACGGTGTGGTTGACCCGCTGATCACCGATGCGATCACCGGTGTGATCGCACCCGCCGATTTCGCCTCAACGGTCTGTACCGCCATGGAGCCATTCTTCATGGAAATGGAAATGACCCCCGAAGCAACTCCTAGCTCTTAGTCTTGATCCGATTCCGCAGATCAAGGGGTGGGGCCTGCGCCTCACCCCTTTTGCATTTAAATTAGAGAGAAGTTTATGGCGACTAAAGTAAGTTCATCGATCCCCGTGCCAACCCGCCACTCCACCCCGCCTATGATCTTATGGGCGATCATCTTCTGGCAAGTGATCGTTGGGATCGCCTGTTTATATGGTGCGTCCCAAGTTTTACAAATTGAGCGGGTTTTTAACTTAGGTGATTTTGTCCAATATTTCTTGGCAACCTTGATCAGTTTATTCGGTTTAGCCTCATTCGCTTCTGCCGCGCTGATGACCCGACTCAACGGGAGCGGCCGCTTGATCGGCATGGCTGTTAGCGTGATCGTTGGCATTTTGGGCCTGTTTTATTTGGCTTATCTGCTAGGGGCCTTCATCGGAATCGATCAATTAGCTGAAGGGATCTATGCCAACATCGTTTATCTGTGGGCCTTGCCAATCGGTTATGTTTTCCTGTGGATTGGCGGACGACTCGGCGAGTTGAATCGGGTGCGTCCCTTATTAGAGCGCGTCGGGTGGGCGATCATCGCGTTCGGCGTGTTAGCGGCCTTACTCGTCCCCGTGTGGGATCCCAATGACCTCACCAGTGGCCTCTTGATCAACGGGATCAAGGCCTTCATTGCTGGCATGGCTAACCTCACCGCGATCCTCGTGTTGATCTTGAGTCTGCTTGCGTTAGCTGTGGCGCGCACCCTCGTGAGCATGGGGGATGTGTTTGATGAGACTCCTAGTGAGCGTGATACTTGGCAAGGGTGGTTATTCCTTTTGCCCAACTTTGTCAGCTTTATGCTATTTTTTGCGGGGCCGTTGGCGTTATCGTTTTATTTGAGTTTCACGGATTACACCCCGTTACGTCAAACTGAACCGAATATTGTGGGTTTTGCCAATTATGGCGAATTGTTGAGCTTAAGCTTTGACACGCTCAGCGCTAACGATGAAGCCCCTGAACTTGCCCAATTTCATCGCGAACTCGCCCGCTTTCAGGTGGGCAGTACGATTTATGTGATCGGCGCACGCGATATTTTGTTTTGGATCAGCTTATTTCAGACCTTCCGTTACTGTTTGATGTTACTCCCGTTAGCGATCATTCCGGCGCTCTTGTTGGCACAACTGCTCAACTCCAAATTACCCGGGATGAAATTCTTCCGGGCTGTGTTTTTTATCCCATCGGTGGCAGCGGTGGTCGGTATCGCCTTGATCTGGCGGTGGTTATACGATCCGGTGGTCGGGTTTATCAATTACGCGATCAACGGGATCGTGGGCATTTTTGGCATCAGCAGCCCGGATATCCTCTGGTTAACCGATGACAACATCCTGCTACTTGCGGTGGTGATCATGGCCGCGTGGCAAGTGATCGGCTTTAACACGGTGATCTTTTTGGCCGGTTTGCAAGGGATTCCCAAAGAGTTACAAGAGGCCGCCACGGTAGACGGGGCGAATCGTGTGCAACGCTTTATCGCGATCACCTTGCCGATGTTGGCCCCTAGTACCTTTTTTGTCACCGTCACCACGTTGATCGCGGGCTTACAGGCCTTTTCTGAACCCTTCGCCTTGATCAGCGATAACAATCCGACCGATGCCAAGCTCACCGCGGTTTATTATCTGTATAACACAGGCTTTGGATCCAATATTCGCACGGGATATGCGTCCGCGATTGCGTGGGTTTTGTTTGTCTTGGTGTTCTTGGTCACCGTGATCCAATTCCGTTTGTCCAATAGCAACGCCGCGTATCAAGATTAGGAGCGCCGATAATGACCGAAAAACTAACCTTAGGCATGATCCTTTCTCGGATCGTCATCTATACGGTGTTGATTTTGGCCGCGTTTTTGATGATCTTTCCCTTTTTGTATATGTTCATGACCTCGCTCAAGACGACCACCGATGTCTTTCGTTCTCCGCCACGCCTTTTGCCCTATAGTCCCACCTTAACCGAGGTGAATGGCGTGATGACCGAGGTTTATCTGTTAGAGGTAGACGGTATCACCCGTGAGATGCTCTTGGATCAAGACGGTGGGAATGTGCGTTTCGGGTTTTTCACCACCGCCGACTTGATCAACGCCACGTCCCCGCGTGAGAGTGTGATCACCGCGCAAACGCCGATCGATCAAGCGGTCGCCACAGGGGAAGCACAAACGATCGGAGACGAGTCCTTTGATGTCTATGAAGTCACCGTAGACGGACAAACTCAGCGTTTGCTCTTAGCCTATTTAGGCGGGTTACGTCGTTTTGTGGCGTTGGATGATCCCACCGTGGAGGCGTTCGGTGTGCCGAACACCGCGCCCAAAGCCGAGCATGTCGAATTTCAGTGGCAAAATTACAACGCCGTCTTAGAGCTTCGCAACTTGGGGCGATCTTTGACCAATACCGCTTTAGTGACGGTTCTGGTCACGATCGGACAAGTGACCACCTCACTTTTAGGCGGTTATGCCTTTTCGCGGATCAAGTTTCGGGGACGCAACGCCCTGTTTTTTGTCTATCTTGGCACGATCATGATCCCGTTTGTGGTTTTGATCATCCCGCTCTATCAGCTCATGGTGGCGATCGGTTGGCAAGATCGACTCGCGGCGTTGATCATTCCGTGGTTGTTTACCGCTTATGGCACGTTTCTGATGCGTCAATTTTTCGTGGCGATCCCCAGAGAATTGGAAGAAGCGGCGCTCTTAGACGGACTCGGCCGCTTTGGGATCTTGTGGCGGATCTTTGTCCCCTTAAGTGGGCCGGCGATCGCTACTCAAGCGATCATCACCTTCTTGTATGCATGGAATAGCTTTGTGTGGCCGTTGGTGATCATCAACGAAGGCAACACCGCCAACCATGTGATCACCTTCTCGCTGAATCAGTTGCGGAATGCGGCTGCCAGTGAGCCGAATCTGGTGTTAAC